>CAYTWU010000240.1:0-5867 GCA_964442175.1 uncultured Rubrivivax sp. | reverse complement strand
GCCAATGGGGCGCGCAGGTGACGCCCCTCGCCGCCGCCACCGAGCTGCCGCCCGGCGCGCCGCGGCCCGACCTGCTGCTGTGCGACCGCATGCTCGCCGGCGACGACGGCTTCGTGCAGGCCGGCGCCCTGGGCCTGCGCTGGCAGCCGCCCCCGCGCACGGTGCTGATGAGCGGCCACCGCGACCCCGAAGCGCGCCAGGCCGCGCTGGCCCGTGGCTGGACCTGGCTGGACAAACCCGTGCGCCCCTTGGCGCTGCGCGCCTGCCTGGAGGCAAGGGCCCCATCCGCCGCTACAGCGGCAGCCGCACCTCGGACTTGACCTCGCGCAGCACGATGCTGGATCGCACGTGCGTGATGCCCGGCAGCTTGAACAGCGTGTGGTGCAGGAACTGCTCGTAGGCCTGGATGTCGGGCGCCAGCACCGTCAGCAGGTAGTCGGCCTGGCCGGTGGTGCTGACACATTGCACGATGTGCGGGCTGGCGGCCACGGCCTCCTCGAAGCGGCGCACCGCCGCCTCGCTGTGCTGCTGCAGGTTGGCCTCGACCACCACGCGCAGCGCCAGGCCCACCTTGGCGCGGTCCACCACCGCCGTGTAGCCGCGGATCACGCCGCTGGCCTCCATCTGCTTCACGCGCTTCCAGCAAGGCGTGGCCGACAGGCCCACACGCTCGGAGAGCTGCTGCACCGTCAGGCGGGCGTCGTCCTGCAGCTCGGCCAGGATCAGCCGGCTGTGGCGGTCGAGAACGATTTCCTCGCTCATGGCACTTTGTGAGAATGAGATCAGCCGATTGTGGCGAACAGAGCAGGCACAGAGAACGACATTTCGCGCGCTGGCGCCTAAGCTTGTGGCTTTCCTTCGCCCAGGAGCCGCCCATGACCGCCATCCAGCGTCCGGATTACCAACTGTCGGACAACCTCTGGGCGCAGCAGGGCGCGGTTTTCCTCACCGGCACCCAGGCCCTGGTGCGGCTGATGCTGATGCAGCGCGCGCGGGACGCGGCGCAGGGCTTGAACACCGCCGGCTTCGTCAGCGGCTACCGCGGCAGCCCGCTGGGCATGCTGGACCAGGCCATCTGGAAGGCCGGCAAGAAGTTCGGCGACGCCGGCATCCGCTTCGTGCCGGCCATCAACGAAGAGCTGGGCGCCACCCAGGTGCTGGGCACGCAGCGCGTGGAGAGCGACCCCGAGCGCACCGCCGACGGCGTGTTTGCGATGTGGTACGGCAAGGGCCCGGGCGTGGACCGCGCCGGTGATGCGCTGAAACACGGCAACGCCTACGGCTCGTCGCCGCAGGGCGGTGTGCTGGTGGTGGCGGGCGACGACCACGGCTGTGTGTCGTCGTCGATGCCGCACCAGAGCGACGCGCTGTTCCAGGCCTTCCACATGCCGGTGCTGGCGCCGGCCAATGTGGCGGAGTACCTGGAGTTCGGGCTCTACGGCTGGGCGCTGTCACGCTTCAGCGGCAACTGGGTGGGTTTCACGGCGCTGTCGGAAGTGGTGGAAAGTGGCGCCACCGTGGACCTGGACCTCGTCAACGCCCGCGTGTCGGCCTGGGCCGATGCCGACACCGTGCGCGCCATCACCGGCCACCAGGCGCCGGCCGACGGCCTGCATTACCGCTGGCCCGACCTGCCCTCGCTGCGCATCGAAACCCGGCTGGTGGACAAGCTGGCGGCCGTGGCGGCGTTTGCGCGCGTGAACAGCGTGGACCGGGAGGTGATCGCCTCGCCCCAAGCCAGGTACGGCATCGTCACGGTCGGCAAGGCGCACGACGACCTGATGGAGGTGTTGCGCCGGCTGGAGATCACGCCCTCGATGCTGGCCGAAGCCGGTGTACGGCTCTACAAGCTGGGGCTGGTGTTCCCGCTCGAAACCACGCGCATGGCGGCCTTTGCCGAGGGGCTGCAGGAGATCCTGGTGATCGAAGAAAAGGGCGCCATCGTCGAGACCCAGTTGCGCGACCTGTTCTACAACGCCCAGCCGCGGCCGGTGATCGTGGGCAAGAAGGATGCGCAGGGCCGGCCGCTGGTCAGCGCGGTGGGCGAGTTGCGGCCCTCGCGCCTGATCGAGATCGCCGCGCAATGGTTCGCACAGCACCTGCCGGGTTTCGATGCCCACCTGCAGCATGTGCGCGACTTCACGCCGCCGGAGCTGCTGAGCAACAGCGGCGACAGTGTCAAGCGCCTGCCCTACTTCTGCGCCGGCTGCCCGCACAACACCAGCACGAAAGTGCCCGAAGGCAGCACGGCCCGCGCCGGCATCGGCTGCCATTTCATGGCCAACTGGATGGACCGCAGCACCGCCGGCCTGATCCAGATGGGCGGCGAGGGCGTGGACTGGGTCAGCCACTCGATGTTCACGCGGCGCCCGCATGTGTTCCAGAACCTGGGCGACGGCACCTACTACCACTCGGGTTACCTCGCCATCCGCCAGGCGGTGGCGGCCAAGGCCACGATCACCTACAAGATCCTGTTCAACGACGCGGTCGCGATGACCGGCGGGCAGCCGGTGGACGGCGTGATCAGCGTGGACGCCATCGCACGCCAGGTGGAAAGCGAAGGCGTGAAGAAGGTCGTCGTGGTCAGCGACGACATCAGCAAGTACGACAGCCAACGCGCGCGTTTCCCGGCCGGTACCGAGTTCCACCACCGCGACCAGCTCGACGCCGTGCAGCGCGCCTTGCGCGAGGTGGCCGGTGTCACGGTGTTGATCTACGAGCAGACCTGCGCCGCCGAAAAACGCCGCCGCCGCAAGAAGGGCGAGCTGGCCGACCCGGACCTCCGGCTCTTCATCAACGAGCAGGTCTGCGAGGGCTGCGGCGATTGCACCGTGCAGAGCAACTGCGTGGCCGTGCTGCCGCACGAGACCGGATCACTTTTTGGCCGCAAGCGCAAGATCGACCAGAGCAGCTGCAACAAGGACTATTCCTGCGCCAAGGGCTTCTGCCCGAGTTTCGTCAGCGTCAGCGGCGGCAAGTTGCGCAAGAAGAGTGGCGCGCTGCTGGGCAACACCGAGGCCTTCCTGGCCCGCGTGGCCACGCTGCCGGAGCCCGCCCCGCACGTGTGGACCGGCCCCTACGACCTGCTGGTCACCGGCGTCGGCGGCACCGGGGTGGTGACCGTGGGCGCGGTGATCGCGATGGCGGCGCACCTGGAGGGCAAAAGCGCCAGCGTGCTGGACTTCATGGGCTTTGCGCAGAAGGGCGGCTCGGTGCTGAGCTTCGTGCGCTGGGCCGACCGGCCCGAGCGCTTGAACCAGGTGCGCATCGACACGCAACAGGCCGACGCCATCCTGGCCTGCGACCTGGTGGTCGGCGCCAGCGCCGACGCGCTGCAGACCGTGCGCCACGGCCGCACGCAGATCCTGGCCAACGTGCACCAGGTGCCGGTGGCGGAATCGCTGAAGAACCCCGACGCCAGCCTGCAGGTGCCGGCGCTGCTGGAGAAGCTGCGCTTTGCGGCCGGGGCAGATCGTGTGGAGACCTTTGATGCGCAGGCGCTGGCCGAAGACTTCCTGGGCGACACCATCGTCAGCAACATCCTGGCGCTGGGCGTGGCCTGGCAGCGCGGCCTGGTGCCGGTGAGCCTGGAGGCACTGCAGCGTGCGATCACGCTGAACGGTGTCGCGGTGCAGGCCAACCTGCTGGCCTTCGGCCTGGGCCGCCTGGCCGCGGCCGACCCGGCCGGGCTTCAGGCCCTGCGCCAGGGCCAGGCCGCATCGGCCGCCGACGAATCGCTGGAGGCCTTGCTGGCCCGCGCCACCGACCACCTGCGCGGCTGGCAGAACGCTGCCTGGGCCGGGCGCTACCGGGCCACGGTGGCGCGTGTGCAGCAGGCCGAAGAAGGACTCGACCCCGCGCTGCCGCTGACACGCACCGTGGCGCGCAGCCTGCTGAAGCTGATGAGCTACAAGGACGAGTATGAGGTGGCGCGCCTGTACACCGACGGGCGTTTCCTGCAGCAGCTGCAGGCGCAGTTCGAGGGCGACCTGAAGCTGGCCTTCCACATGGCGCCGCCGCTGCTCTCACGTGCGCAGGCCGGGCAGCCGCCGAAGAAGCTGCAGCTCGGGCCCTGGCTGATGCCGGCGCTGCGCCTGCTGGCCCGCGCCAAGGGGCTGCGCGGCACGGTGTTCGATGTCTTCGGCCGCACCGAAGAGCGGCGCATGGAGCGCGAACTGATCACGCAGTACGAAGCCCGGGTGGCCGAGCTGCTGGAGCGGCTGTCACCCGCGACGCTGAAAACGGCCACCGAGATCGCCGCACTGCCGCTGAGCATGCGCGGCTTCGGCCACGTCAAGATCGCCAACGTGGCGCTGGCCCGCGCCCGCGAGGCCGAGTTGCTGCACCGGCTGGACCCGGGCCACTGGCCCCGGCCGCCGGCCGGCGGCGCGCCGGGCGCCGGGCAGATCCGGGGGATCGCGGTGGTGGCGGGCTGATCGGCCCGATCAGGACGACACGATGATGTCGTTCTTCACCCCCTTCACGCCGCTGGTGCTGCGCGCCAGCGTCTCGGCCATCGTGCGCTCGGTGGCGGATTTGGCGAAGCCCGACAGCTGAACCACGCCGCCCAGCGTCTCCACCTTGATGGCGAGTGCGCTGACGGTGGTGTTCTCGGCGAACTTGGCCTTCACGCGGGTGGTCAGCGTGGCGTCATCGATGTACGAGCCCACGGTCTGCTGGTCGCGCACGACGGCGCAGCCAGTGGTGGTGACCACGGCGGCCAGGGCAAGGGCAGCGGCGGCGATGAGGCGGTGGGGCATGTGCTTTCTCCGTGGTCGAGGCCTGCAGCAGGCCGGTACCCAAACCTTAGGGCCCGTGCCCGCACGGCCGCGTGGGCCAAACCCGCGCACCGATGTCGGAAATGTCCGACACCGGACGCGCACCATGTCCGATCCTCATCGCGCACATCTGGGGCACCCTGCGGAACATCCGCATGGTCATGGTGCACCGGGCGCGCACAGAATTTGCTGGTATCCCCGCAATCCCACACCCCCATCCGCCGAGGAGCGTTTTTCATGTCCCTGTCCCGCTTCACCTGCTTCTCTCGCCGCACGCTCCTGGCCCTGCTGGCCGCGCCGGCGCTGGCCAGTGCCCAGACGCCCATCAAGTTCCAGCTCGATTGGCGTTTCGAGGGCCCGGCCGCGCTGTTCCTGGCCTCCACCGCCAAGGGCTACTACAAGGCCGCCGGCCTGGATGTGACCATCGACGCCGGCAACGGCAGCGGCGGCACCGTCACGCGGGTGGCCTCGGGCAGCTACGACATGGGCTTTGCCGACATGGCGGCGCTGATGGAGTTCCACGCCAACAACCCCGACGCACCGAACAAGCCGGTGGCGGTGATGATGGTCTACAACAACACCCCGGCCGCGGTGCTGGCGCTGAAAAAAAGCGGCATCACCAAGCCGGCCGACCTGAACGGCAAGAAGCTGGGTGCACCGGGTTTTGACGCCGGCCGCAAGGCCTTCCCGATCTTCGCCAAGGCCAACGGCATCAGCGGCGTGCAGTGGACCAGCATGGACCCGCCGCTGCGCGAGACCATGCTGGTGCGCGGTGACATCGAGGCCATCACAGGCTTCAGCTTCACCAGCCTGCTGAACCTGGAGGCGCGCGGCGTGAAGGCCGAGGACATCGTCGTGCTGCCCTACCCGGCGCACGGCGTGAAGCTCTACGGCAACGCCATCATCGCCAGCCCGAAGATGATCAAGGAGAACCCGGCCGCGGTGAAGGCCTTCCTGACCGCATTTGCCAAGGGCGCAAAAGAGGTGATGGCCAACCCCGACCCGACGATCGACTACGTCAAGGCCCGCGACGGCATCATCAACGTCGACCTGGAAAAGCGCCGCCTGCGCATGGCGATCGACGCCGTC
>CAYTWU010000239.1:0-5876 GCA_964442175.1 uncultured Rubrivivax sp. | reverse complement strand
CGCGCTCCATCGTTTCCTTGCGCACCAGGTGCACGATGAGCTTCAGGCGCATCTTGCGGCGCACCGCGGTCTCGCCAAAGATGGCCTTGATGTCCAGCAGGCCGATACCGCGCACCTCCAACAGGTTCAGCAGCAGCTCGGGGCAGCGGCCTTCGAGTGCGGTCTGGCTGATGCGGAAGATGTCCACGGCGTCGTCGGCCACCAGGCCGTGGCCGCGGCTGATCAGCTCCAGGCCGAGTTCGCTCTTGCCCAGGCCGGACTCACCGGTGAGCAGCACGCCCAGACCCAGGATGTCCATGAACACGCCGTGGCGGGTGGTGCGGTCGGCGAACAGCTGCGCCAGGTAACCGCGCACGACGTCGATCACATGGCCGGCGGATTCGGCGGTGACGAAGAGCGGGATCTCGGCCCGGTCGCAGATGGCCACCAGGCGGTCGGGTGGCACCTCGCCGTCGGCGACGATGATCACCGGCGGCTCCAGCGTCACGATGCGCGAGATGCGGCGCTCCTGGTCCTCCGGCGACGATGCATGCAGGTAGGCCACCTCGCGCACGCCGACGATCTGCACCCGGTAGGGGTGGATGTAGTTGAGGTAGCCCACCAGGTCGGCGGCCGAGCGGGCATCCCGCACCGCGGCTTCGTCGAAGCGGCGGTCCGGCTGCGCATGGCCCGCCACCCATTCCCAGCGCAGCGCCGTGCGGTGGTGTTCGAAGAGCGCTTCCGCGCTCATCGAGGTGGGTTTCATCGGGCGTGCGGGCCGGCCGCCGGGCCGCCCCAAGGCTGGCCGCTCCCCTTGGGGGGCGACGCGGAGCGTCTTGGGGCCGTCATGTCAGGCCACGGACTTCAAGGGCTCCCAGTCGGAGATCAGCTTGTGCACCCCGGCGGCATCGGCCTCGGTCTTCAGGCGCTCGCGCAGTTCCCGGTCGGACAGCATCTCGGCGATCTCGGACAGGATCTCCAGGTGGCGCTGGGTGGCAGCCTCGGGCACGAGCAGGAAGATCAGCAGCAGCACCGGCTCGTCGTCCGGCGCGTCGAAGGGGATGGCCTGCTGCACGCGCAACACGGCGGCCAGCGGGTTCTTCAGGCCCTTGATGCGGCCGTGGGGAATGGCCACGCCATGGCCCAGCCCGGTGGAGCCCAGGCGTTCGCGGGCGAACAGGTTGTCGGTGACGATGCCGCGCGCGATGGCGTGCTGGTTTTCGAACAGCAGGCCGGCGTGTTCAAACACGCGCTTCTTGCTGGTGGCGTCCACGCTCACCAGGACGTTGGTGGCGGGCAGGATGGCGGCAAGACGGTTCATGTCAGCAGAAATCCCTTCGCCACCGCGTAGTCTTGTTACGAATCAAACAAGAATTATAGGAAGCCGGTTCCCGGCTTGTGTGCACTGCACCACTGATGTGGGGGGAAGTCAACGCCGAGCGCGGCATCGTGGCAACACAGCAGCCACCGGCCCCAACGCAAAAGCGGCCCGAAGGCCGCGTGCAGAGCAGGGAGATCCGGGGCTCAGGACAACTCGGCACCCATGCGCTTGGGCGCCGAGTGGTGGTGGTCCTGCAGGCGGTCCTTGTGGCGCACCACCTGGCGGTCGAGTTTGTCCATCAGCTGGTCGATGGCGGCGTACATGTCCTCGTGGGACTGTTCGACGAAGATGTCGCGGCCCTTGACGTGCAAGGTCACTTCAGCTTTCTGCCTTCGTTCCTTCTCCTTCAGCTTCTCCACGGTCAGCAGCACGGTGACGTCGACCACCTGGTCGAAATGGCGGGTGACGCGATCAAGTTTAGTGAGCACATACTCACGCAAGGCTGGCGTCACTTCGAGATGGTGTCCGCTGATCGTCAGGTTCATCAGGACTTCCTTTCACGTGGGGAGGGGCCGATGCCGGCCGGCAGTGTCAAGCCAGCCGACAGCCCCAGTGTGCGCCCGTTGCCCCACCCTGACAAGCTTGTGGAATGGCCGCAGACGAGGCAGGATGCACAGTTAATGTGTAAGGTGTGTCGACGCTTCCCGGGAGCCCGACCCATGCCTTTCCGCCGTCTCCTGCTGGCCGTGGTGGCCGGCACTGCGGTGTCCGCGCCGTGCGCCGCCGATGCCCCGCTGCCCATCTTCGACGCCCACCTGCACTACAGCCACGACGCCTGGGACCGCCTGCCCCCGGCCGCCGCCGTGGCCCTGCTGCGCCAGGCCGGGCTGAAGGCCGCCGTGGTCTCCAGCAGCAGCGACGAAGGCACGCAACAGCTCTACGCCGCCGCGCCCGACCTGGTGCTGCCGGCGCTGCGCCCCTACCGCACCCGCGGCGAGATCGGCAGCTGGATGCACGACAGCACGGTTGTGCCCTACCTGGAACAGCGGCTGGCGAAGCACCGCTACGTGGCCATTGGCGAGTACCACATCTACGGCGCCGACGCCGACGGCCCGGTGATGCGGCGCGTGGTGCAGCTGGCCCGCCAGCACGGCCTGCTGCTGCACTCGCACAGCGACGCCGACGCCATCGCGCGCCAGTTCCAGCAGGACCCGAACGCCCGCATCCTCTGGGCCCACGCCGGTTTCGACCGGCCCGAGCGTGTGCGCGAGATGCTGCGCCAGCACAGGAACCTGTGGTGCGACCTCGCCTTCCGCAGCGACCACGCCAGCGGTGGCCAGGTCGACCCGGCGTGGCGCGAAGCCTTCCTGGAGTTTCCCGACCGGTTCCTGGTGGGCACCGACACCTTCACACCCGAGCGCTGGTACTACGTGGGAGAACACGCGCGTTGGACGCGCGAGTGGCTGGCCAGCCTGCCACCGGCCGTGGCCGAGCAGATCGCCTGGAAAAACGGCGAGCGCCTGTTTGGCACGCTGCGCGCGGCGCTGAATCCGTGAAGCCTCCGCTGTGGGTGCTGCTGGCCGCGCCGGCGCTGGCAGCGGCCTGCCCGCCCACTGCGGCCGACGGCGCGCTGCTGCCGGGCGCCGGCCTGCAGGCGGCCTGGCGGGTGGCCGACGCGGCCGGCATCCCGGTGTCGGAGCACTTTGCCTTGCTGGTGCGCCTGTGCCCCGCCACGGCCGAGTTGCAGGCCGTGGACGCCACGATGCCGGCCCACCGCCACGGCATGAACTACCGGCCGACGCTGCAAGCCCTGGGCGACGGGCGCTGGCGTGTCGAGGGCCTGCTCTTCCACATGCCCGGCCAGTGGGCGCTGCGGCTGGATGTGCGTCTGGACGGCCGGACGCAGGCGCTGCGCACCACCGTCGAGCTGCCGTGAGGCGCGCCCGCGTCCGGGCCGCGCTGCTGGCGGCCCTGGCCCCGCTGTGCGCCGCCGCGCAGGGGCTGGACTTCAGCCCTGCCGAGCGCCGCAGCATCCTCGCCCATGGACCTTGGCCGGTGGTGGCCGGCCCGGACACCAGCAACCGGCTCGAACGTGCGCCCGCGGCCATCGCGCTCGGCCAGCGGCTGTTCTTCGACCCGGCGCTCTCGGGCAGCGGCCAGGTTGCCTGCGCCAGCTGCCACCGGCCGGACCGGGCCTTCCAGGACGGCCGCAGCACCGCCATCGGCCTGGGCCCGGGGGTGCGCAACACCCAGAGCCTGTTCGACCTGGCCGGCCGGCGCTGGTTCGGCTGGGACGGGGGCAGCGATTCGCTCTGGGCCGCCAGCCTGCGCCCCTTGCTGAACCCGGCCGAGATGGGCAGCAGCGCGGCCCAGGTGGCGGCGGCGGTGCGCCACGAGCCGCTGCTGGCCGGCGCCAGCGATGACGCGACGCTGGCCAACGTGGCCAAGGCGCTGGCCGCCTGGCAGGCCACGCTGGTGTCGCCACGCACGGCCTTCGACGACTTCCGCGACGCGCTGGCCCGGGGTGACCACGCGGCCGCCGCGCGTTACCCGCTGGCCGCGCAGCGCGGGCTGCAGCTCTTCGTCGGCCGTGGCCGCTGCAGCGTCTGCCATGCCGGGCCGCGTTTCAGCAACGGCGAGTTCGCCGACATCGGGGTGCCGTTTTTTGTCGCCGGCGGTGTGGACGCCGGCCGCCATGCCGGCTTGCGGGCGCTGCAGGCCAGCCCTTTCAACCGCCTGGGCCCACATGCCGACGACGGTGGCGCCGGTGCCGTGGCCACACGCCATGTGCGGCAGGAGCACCGCCACTTCGGAGAGTTCAAGGTGCCCACGCTGCGCGGCCTGCGCCAGACCGCGCCCTACTTCCACGACGGCAGCGCGCCCACGCTCGCGGCCGTGCTGCGGCACTATTCGGACCTGAACGAAGAGCGCCTGCACGCCGACGGTGAACGCATCCTGGTGCCGCTGAAGCTCAGCGCCCGGGAAACCGCCGACCTGCTGGCCTTCCTCGACACCCTTTCACCTTGACCGGACCTCTGTGATGCGCATCGACTTCATCTCCGACGTGGCCTGCCCCTGGTGTGCCGTCGGCCTGCACGGCCTGCAGCGCGGGCTGGACCAGCTGGGCGACCAGATTCCGGTGGAGCTGCACTGCCAACCCTTCGAACTGAACCCCGACCTCGGCCCCGGCGGGCGCGACATCGTCGAATACCTGCGCGAAAAGTACGGCGCCACGCCCGAGCGAATCGCCGCGACCCATGCCACGCTGAAGGAGCGCGGCGAGGCGGTGGGCTTCCACTTCGGCCCCCGCAGCCGCACCTGGAACACCTTCGACGCGCACCGCCTGCTGCATTGGGCGGGGCTGGACGGCCACCACGACGCCGAACAGGCCGGTCACCAGTGGGCCTTGAAGCAGGCGCTGCTGCAGGCCTACCACGGCGACGGCCGCAACCCGTCGGATCCCGAGGTGCTGGTGGCCTGCGCCGAAGCCGCCGGCCTGGACGGCGAAGCGGCGCGCGAGGTGCTGGCCAGCGGCCGTTATGCCGACGAGGTGCGGGCGCAGGAGCAGCACTGGCAAGGCCTGGGCATCAACGCCGTGCCCTCGGTGGTGGTCAACGGCCGCCACCTGATACAGGGCGGGCAGCCGCCCGAGGTTTACGCCCAGGCCTTGCGCAAGATCGCAGCGGAAGCCTAGGGCCTGCTGCCGACCCGGTGCGATAATCCAAGGCTGCCCGCCCCGTTCCCGACGGACACCCTCCAACCGCGCCGGACCATGCTCAACCTGTTCACGCTGGCCAACGGCAGGCTGATCCAGCACGAGATCGACCAGGCGGCGGACCTGATGCACCTGCAGCCCGTCTGGGTGGACCTGGAAGCGCCCACACCCGAAGAAAAAGGCTGGATCCAGGCCCGTTTCGGCCTGGGCATCCCCGACGACGTGGACGACGACGACCTGGAAGAGTCGGCGCGTTTTTACGAAGGTGACAACGGCGAGCTGCACATCCGCAGCGACTTCCTGATCGAAGGCGACACCGGTGCCGACGGCACGCCGGCGCGCAACGTGCGCGTGGCCTTCATCCTGTACCAGCAGGTGCTGTTTTCCATCCACGCCGAGGACCTGCCGGTGTTCCGCCTGCTGCGCCTGCGCGCACGCCGCATCCCGGCGCTGATCGAAGACGCCAAGGACGTGCTGCTCAAGCTCTTCGACGCCGACGCCGAGTACTCGGCCGACACGCTGGAAGGCATCTACGACAAGCTGGAGATGGTGAGCGCCCGCGTGCTGAAGCAGGACGTGGACGACCGCGCCGCCGGCGAGGCGCTCTCGGCCATCGCACGCGAAGAAGACCTGAACGGCCGCATCCGCCGCAACGTGATGGACACACGCCGCGCGGTGAGCTTCATGATGCGCAGCCGCATGCTCAATGCCGAGCAGTTCGAGGAAGCGCGCCAGATCCTGCGCGACATCGATTCGCTCGACAACCACACGACGTTCCTGTTCGACAAGATCAACTTCCTGATGGACGCGACGGTCGGCTTCATCAACATCAACCAGAACCGGATCATCAAGATCTTCTCG
>CAYTWU010000238.1:0-5897 GCA_964442175.1 uncultured Rubrivivax sp. | reverse complement strand
CTGCGGCCCATCCTGATGACCTCGCTGGCCTTTGTGATGGGTGTGCTGCCGCTGGTGCTGGCCACCGGTGCGGGTGCCGAGATGCGGTCGGCGATGGGCATCGCGGTGTTCGCCGGGATGATCGGCGTCACCGCCTTCGGTCTGTTCCTCACGCCGGTGTTCTGCGTGCTGCTGCGCCGGCTGGCCGGCAACCGGGCGTTGAAGCAGCACGGTGAATCCCATGTTGCCGCCCCGCTGCTGCCGGCCTCCGGCCTGCCGAGTGAAGGATGAAGACCATGAAGACCCTGAACCTGTTGATGGCGGCCCTGGTGCTGGCCGGTTGTGCGACGTCACCGGCCCGGTCGCCGCCTGTGCTGCCTGCGGTGCCTGGCGCCTTCAAGCAGGCCGATGCTGGCCAGCAGGCATCCGCCGTGCAGCCCGGCGCCTGGTGGCTGAGTTTCTCCGACCCGGTGCTCAGCGACCTGGTGCAGCGCGCCGAGCGCAGCAACAACAGCCTGCAGCTGGCGGCGGCCAGGCTGGCGCAGGCGCGCGCCCTGCTGCAGCGGGCCGATGCCGACCGGCTGCCGCAACTGGGTGTCGCGGCCGGCGTGGCGCGCGACACGACGCCGCTCACCGGCCAGCGGCCGACGACGCAGATCAGCGTCGGCGCCAACCTGTCGTACGAGGTGGATCTCTTCGGCCGGCTGGCGCAGGCCGGCAGCGCCGCCGCGCTGGACACACAGGAGCGCGAGGCGCTGCTGCAGGATGCCCGCCTGCTGGTGCAGGCCGACGTGGCGCGCGGCTACTTCTTGCTGCGTGCGCTGGACGCCGAGCGCACGCTGGTGCAGCGTACCGTGGGCAGCTACCGCGGCACGCTGCGCCTGACCGAACGCCGCTTCGACGCCGGCGACATCCCCGAGCTGGACGTGGCGCGTGCCCGCAGCGAACTGGCCGCCACCGAATCGGAAGCCCTGGCGCTGGACCGCCAGCGCAGCCAGGTCGAACATGCGCTGGCGCTGCTGGTGGGCGAATCGGCCACCGGCTTCGGCATCGCAGCGGCTGGATGGCCCGCCACGCTGCCGCAGGTGCCGGCCGGCGTGCCCAGCACGGTGCTGGCGCGCCGGCCCGACATCGCTGCCGCGCAGCGTGCGCTGCAGGCGGCGCAGGTGCGTGTGGGCATCGCGCAGGCCGCGTGGTGGCCCACGCTGGCGCTCACGGCGGCCGGCGGCCAGGCCTCGCCGGAACTGAACGACCTGTTCAAGACGGCCGCGCGCACCTGGGGCGTGGGCCTGCTGCTGAACCTGCCGGTGTTCGACGGTGGCCGGCGCGCCGCCGGTGTCGCGCAGTCCGAAGCCCAGGTGGATGCTGCAACGGCCCGCCTGCGCGAGCAGATGCTGGTGGCCTTCAAGGACGTGGAGGACGAACTGGCCGCATTGCGCCTGCTGGCCCGGCAGGGCGAGGCGCAGGCGCGCGCGGTGGACGCTGCCGCCCGCGTGACGGTGCTGTCGGAGACACGCTACCGCAACGGCCTGGTGAGCCAGCTGGAGCTGCTGGACGCGCAGCGCAGCGAACTGCGGAACCGGCGCCAGGCGCTGCAGGTGCGGTCGGCGCAGTTCCAGTCCACCGTGGGCCTGATCCGTGCCCTGGGCGGCGGTTGGGGCGAGGTCGACCGCGACCAGGTCGGCGCAGGGTAGACCGGGCCCGGTGCCCACGGGCGCCAGCACGGCTGGCCCCGCACGGTGTCAGGTCGCGGGCTGCAGGAAATGCCCGTAGGTTTGTCCACAGGGGCCGGTCGGCGACAATCATCGGCTGCGCCTGCGCACCCCGAGACTCCGTTCCCTGCCCCTGGCCCGATGAGCGAACTGCGGACCCTGCTCCTGACCGATGTCGTCGACAGCACCCAGCTGTCGCAGCGGCTGGGTGACGCCGCCATGGCCGAGGTCTGGGCCGCGCACGACCGTGTGGCCCGCGATCTGCTGCGCGAAGCCGGCGGGCGCGAGATCGACAAGACCGACGGCATGCTGCTGATGTTCGAGCATGTGTCCGACGCGGCGGTGTACGCACTGGCCTACCACCGCGCGCTGGCTGCGCTGCCGGTGCCGCTGGCGGCGCGCGCCGGCCTGCACGTGGGCCCCGTGATCCTGCGCGAGAACTCCGCCGCCGACGTGGCCATGGGCGCCAAGCCGCTGGAGGTGGACGGCCTGGCCAAACCCACCGCGGCGCGCGTGATGTCGCTCGCCCGCGGTGGCCAACTGCTGCTGACCGAAGAAGCACGCGATGCCCTGGGCAAGACCCGGCTGCGGGTGCGCAGCCACGGCCACTTCGCCGTCAAGGGCGTGGCCGACCCGCTGGAGCTGTTCGAGGCGCGTGATGACGACGCCCCGTTCCAGGCCCCGCCCGACAGCGAAAAGGTCTGGCGCGTGGTGCAAAGCGGCGAGCGCTGGCTGCCGGTGTCGGAGATCCCGAACAACCTGCCGCAGCAGGTCACCTCCTTCATCGGCCGCGAGCGCGAACTGGGCGAGGTGAAGGAACTGCTGGCCCAGCACCGCCTGCTCACGCTGCTGGGCATGGGCGGCCTGGGCAAGACCCGCTTGTCGCTGCAGGTGGCCACCGAGCTGATGCACCGCTTCCCCGACGGCGCCTGGTTCCTGGACCTGGCGCCCATCCGCGACCCGGCCCTGGTGGTCGGCGAGGCGGCCCAGGTGCTGGGCGTGCGCGAAGAACCCGAGCGCCCGCTGATCCAGACCCTGGGTGCGGCGGTGCGGGGCAAGCGCCTGCTGCTGGTGGTGGACAACTGCGAGCACCTGGTGCAGGCCTCGGCCCAGCTGGTGAACGCGCTGCTGCGCGCCGCGCCCGGCGTCAGCGTGGTCACCAGCAGCCGCGAGGCGCTGCGCGTGCCCGGCGAGCAGACCTACCCGGTGCTGCCGCTGCCGCTGCCCGGCCGGGACGACGGGCTGGAGGCGCTGGCCCGTTCCACCGCCGTGCGCCTGTTCGTCGAACGTGCGCAACTGCACAAGCCGGCGTTTGAGCTGAACGAACGCGAGGCCCCGGCCGTGGCCGAACTGGTGGCGCGGCTGGAGGGCATCCCGCTGGCGCTCGAGCTGGCGGCTGCGCGGGTGCGTTCCCTCACCGTGGCCGACATCAACACCCGCCTGAAGGACCGCTACAAGCTGCTCACCGGCGGCGGGCGGGTGCTGCTGGAGCGCCAGCAGACCCTGCGTGCGCTGGTGGACTGGTCCTACGAGCTGTTGACGCCACCGGAGCAGACCGCCTTCACGCGCCTGAGCGTGTTCGCCGGCGGCTTCGAGTTGACGGCCGCCGAGGCCGTGTGCGGTGTCGCCCCGCTGGAGCCCGACGACCTGCTGGACCTGCTGGCCTCGCTGGTCGAAAAATCCATCCTGATGCTGGACGAGCGCGACGATGGCGCGCGCTACCGCATGCTGGAGACGCTGCGCGACTACGGGCGCGAGAAGCTGGAGCAGGCCGGCGACGGCAGCGCCACCGCGGTGCGGCACTGTGAGCACTTCTTTGCGCTGGCCAAGCAGGCCAACCGTGCGCTCGCCGGCCCCGAGGCCGCGGCCTGGGTGCGGCGCAGCGAAAACGAACTCGACAACCTGCGGGCCGGCATGACACTGGCACTCACCGGCGCGGTGGACCCGTTTGTGGCGGTGAAGTACGCGGTGGCGATGCAGGGTTTCTGGATCCTGCGCGGTTACGCGTCGGAAGGCCGGGCCTACGTGCGCTCGGCCCTGGCGCTGCCGGCCATCCAGGCCAGCGACATCGCGCAGGCCTGGGCCTTGTACGTGGGTGCGGCACTGGCCGGCACGCAAAGCGACCACGCCGAGGCGCGCCAGATGCTGGAGGTCTGCCTGACGCTGCGGCGCCGGCTGGGCAACCCCATCGACATCGCCGCCACCTTGTCCACGCTGTCGCTGGCGCGGCTGCAGGCGGGCGATGCCAACGGGGCGCTGGACGGTGAAGAAGAAGCCCTGCAACTCTTCCGCCAGGCCGAAGACCGCAGCGGCCAGGCCATCGGCCTGCTGCACCTGGGGCAGATCGGCGTCTACCTGGCCGAGGATGAACAGGCCCGTGCCTGGTTCGCCCAGGGCCTGGCGATCGCGCAGGCCATCGGCCACCACGAGGTGGAGGCCGAATGTGAGCGCGGCCTGGCCGAGGTGGCCTTCGAGACCGGCGACCTGGCCCAGGCACAGCACCACGCCGAGCGCTCCCTGGCGCGTTGCCGCGAAACCGGCGACAAACGTGGTGAGGTGGCCAGCCTGGGCTGGCTGGGCCGGCTGGATCTGGCGCGCGGCGATCCGGCCGCCGCGGGCCCGCGCCTGGCCGACGCGCTGCAGGCCTTCAAGGCCTACGAGATGCGGGCCGAGTGGCTGGCCTGCCTGGAAGACCAGGCCGCCTGTGCGTTGGCGCAAGGCCGGCCGGAAGCGGCCGTGCCGCCGGCGGCTGCCGCCAGCGCGTCACGGTCACAACTGGGTCTGGCGATGACACCGCGGGCCCAGGCCCGCTGGCAACAACAACTCGCGGCCTTGAAACAGGCCTTGTCCGGCGGGCGCTTTGAAGCCCTGTGGGCCGAAGCGCAACGCGCCGATCAGCCCCGCTGACGGCGGCGGCGGACGGCCCAGCCGGCGCCAAGGGCGGCGGCGACCAGGGCCAGGGAGCCGGGTTCAGGCACGGCGACGGGGTCCCGCGTGAAATCGATCTCGGCCACGTTGGAACTGCCGCCGTTGCTGTCAAACAGCTTGGCCTCGGAGTGACCCGTCAGCGGGTTCCAGACAAAGGTCAGGCTGAATTGCAAGTTGCCGGCCAACGCCAAGTTCGACTGTTCCGGCCCAAACAGCACGGTCGACACACCAACCACTTCGTTGCTGTTGGTCCCGCTGTTGAACAGGATGTACGCGGCAAAGACCGGGTCGGGCAGCAACGCCGGCGGCGCGAAGATCAGGGTCTCGAGGATGGTGTTCGGATCGAGCAGGTCGTAGAACTCCACCTTGGCACTCAGCAGGTTCATGCCGCCCGCGGCGCACGCGTCGGAATCCAGGATGGCGGTGGGCGTGGCAGCCGGGCTGCCGGTCAGGCAGGCGTCAGGCACGAACACCTGGGCGCTGCCTTGGAAGCCCAGCCCAGGCAAGGCCGGGCCGTAGGCAGGGTCCCACTGCCCCGTGTACACCGCCGCCTGTGCGGGCGCGAAACAACCGATGCTCAGCGCAGCGGCCAGGACGCGGAGGGATTGGGCAAGGCGGATGTGCACGGCAGAGTCCTTGGACAGGGATTGCGTCAAGGACTGCACATTTCGTGCCGTTCGCCCGCCGTGCGCGTCAAGTCGTTGATTTGATTTAAGTTGATCGTGCGGGCGCCCCGCCGGCTTGCGCCGCGCCCGCTGGGGTTGTCAAAAATTCCGACAGTCCCAACAAGCTCAGGAACTGGACGCCGCCAGTTCCAGCCGCTGCTTGCGGAGCTTGCCACTGTTCCACAGCGTCAGCGTCACGCTGTCGCCGGCCTGCTTCTGTTCCAGCAAGGTCAGCACATCGTCCAGGTCGGCCACGGCCTGGCCGTCGACCTCGGTGACCACGTCGCCCATCAGGATGCCGCCGTCACGTGCGCGCCGGAAGGCTTGCAGGCCGGCCTTGGCGGCGGGGCTGCCCTTGGCGGCCTCGATGATGGCCACGCCGGGCGGCAGCTGCAGGGCGCGCGTCAGGCCCGGCGGGCCGGCGGTGACGCCCAGGGCCGGGCGGCTGATGCGGCCGTCGCGGATCAGGCGCGGCACCACGCGGTTGACCTCGTCCACCGGGATCGCAAAGCCGATGCCGGCGCTGGCGCCGCTGGGGCTGGCGATCTGCGTGTTGACGCCGATCAGGCGGCCGGCGGAATCGAGCAGCGGGCCGCCGGAGTTGCCGGGGTTG
>CAYTWU010000237.1:0-5964 GCA_964442175.1 uncultured Rubrivivax sp. | reverse complement strand
CAGGGTGGCGCCGACGATGCCGCCGATCAGCGCGTGTGAACTGGACGAGGGGATGCCGTACCACCAGGTGATCACGTTCCAGGCGATGGCGCCGATCAGCGCGCCGAAGATCACGTGCTGGTCGACGATGCCCGGGTCGACGATGCCCTTGCCCACGGTGGCCGCCACCTTGAGCTGGAAGACGGCAATCGCCACCACGTTGAAGAAGGCGGCGAAAGCCACCGCGTGGTGCGGCTTGAGCACGCCGGTGGACACCACGGTGGCGATGGAGTTCGCCGCGTCGTGGAACCCGTTCATGAAGTCGAAAACCAGCGCCAGCACCACGAGCATGACGACGATCCAGAAGCCTGGCGGCAAGGTGTCCATCGGGTGCCCGGCTCAGGAGTTCTCGAGCACGATGCCTTCGACCAGGTTGGCGACGTCCTCGCAGCGGTCGGAGATCGACTCCAGGTGTTCGTAGACGGCCTTGAGCTTGATCAGCTCCCGCACATCGGGCTCCTCGCGGAACAGGCGCGACATCGCGCTGCGCATCACGCGGTCGGCATCGGATTCGAGCTGGTCGATCTCCTCGCACATCTTCAGCGCCGATTCGGCCACGGCGGCCACCTTCAGCTCGGGCAGCAGGGTCACCACATGCTGCACACGCTCGCAGCAGCGCACCGAGATCTCGCCCAGGCGCAGCACGTCGTCACCGATCTTCTGCAGGTCGTAGAGCGCCATCACTTCGCTGGAGTCCTGCAGCAGGTCCAGGATGTCGTCCATCGCGTTGACCAGGCCGTGGATCTGCTCGCGGTCCAGCGGCGTGATGAAGGTCTTGTGCAACTGGCGGTGCACCTCGGCCGTGACACGGTCGGCGGCGCGTTCGGCATCGCCCACGGCCTTGGCGTGCTGCTCGCGCACCGCCGGCTCCGCGTAGTGCTGCAGCATCAGCATGAAGGCCCGTGCGCCCACCGTGATGTGTTTGCCGTGTTCGTTGAAGAGCTCGAAAAAATTGCCTTCGCGGGGCAGCAACTTGCCAAAAAACATGCGCTCTCCGGGGTTGATGGCCGCATTTGTCATCGGCCTGTCACACGGAGATTGTAGGCGTCAGGTTCAGGTGAGCCGTCGGATGCGCTGACCGGCCACCGCCGTCAGCAGCGCCGGCAGCGGCCCGTGCAGCGGGTGCACCAGGTCTGGCGCCAGATCGAACAGCGGCCGCAGCACAAAGGCACGTTGGTGCAAGCGGGGGTGGGGCAGCGTCAGCACCGGGGTGTCAAGCACGGTCTGGCCGTGCAGCAGCAGGTCCAGGTCGAGCGTGCGGGGTGCATGGTGGTAGGGGCGCTGCCGGCCATGGGCTTGTTCGATGGCCTGCAAGGCCTGCAGCAGCGCCAGTGGCGCCAGCTCGGTGTCCAGCGCGGCGACGGCGTTCACGTAATCAGGCCCGGTGGCATCCACCGGCGCACTGGCGTAGAGCGGTGACTGCGCCACCAGCACCGTGCCCGGCAACCCGGCGAGCGCGGCAAAAGCCGCCTGCAGCGTCGCAGCTGCATCGCCCAGGTTGGCGCCCAGGCCGACCCAGGCGCGTTGCGCCGGTGTCACTCCGTGGCCGGGGCCGCGCCTTCGGCCCCCGCAGCACCGCCCGGCTTGCGACGCCGGCGGCGGCGCTTGCGCGGTGCGGCGGGGTCGGCGCCCTCACCTTCTTCAGCCGGCGCTTCGCCGCCCGCATCCGGCGCGGCGGCGGGTTTGGCGGCGGCCGCCGGCACACGCACGGTGCGTGGCACACGCCGTGGTGCCTGCTGCTGCGCTTCACGCGCGGCCTGCACCATGGCCTCGCGATCTTCGTCGCTGCCCAGCGCAAAGTCTTCCCACCACTCCGGCAGTTCGGCCGACACCTCGCCGGTGTCGGCGCGCAGCTTCAGGAAGTCGTAGCCGGCGCGGTAACGCGGCTGCTCCACCAGCGAATACGGGCCGCTGCCGAAGCGGCGCTCGAAGCGCGGCTGCATGGTCCAGATCTCGCGCATGTCGGCACCCAGCTTGCCGCGGCCGGAGATGTCGCCGATGCGGGCCTCGAACACCGCGTCCACCGCCTGCTGCAGCGCCGGCATCGGCGGCTCGCCGGCCTGGCGCAGCGTGGTCCAGCGGCCCAGCACCTCGTGCCACAGCAGGCAGGCCAGCAGGAAGCTGGGCGCCACGGGCTTGCCCTCGCCCACGCGGCGGTCGGTGTCGGCCAGCGCCAGCTGCACGAAGCGGTCCCCGGCACCGCCTTGTGCGGCCTGGTCCAGCACCAGGTCGAGGATGGGAAACACGCCGCGCGGCAGCGGGTGCTGGCGCAGCTGGGCCAGGCTGGCGATGGCGTGGCCGGTCTGCAGCAGCTTGACCATCTCGTCGAACAGGCGCGAGACCGGCACGTTGGCCAGCAGCGGCGCGGTGGCGGCGATGGGCTTCTTCGTGCCCGCCTCGATCGCAAAGCCCAGCTTGGCCGCAAAACGCAGCACACGGATGATGCGCACCGGGTCTTCGCGGTAGCGCGTGTCGGCGTCGCCGATCATGCGCAGCACCTTGTTGCGCGCGTCCTGCAGGCCGCCGTGGTAATCGACCACGGTCTGCGTCAGCGGGTCGTAGTACATCGCGTTGACGGTGAAGTCGCGCCGTGCGGCATCGTCCACCTGCGGGCCCCAGACGTTGTCGCGCAACACACGGCCGCTGGCGTCCACCGCGTGTGTCATGCCCGACAAGGCCTGCTTGGAGGTCTTTTCGTTGCCCGGCACGGCATCGGCCGCGCTGGCGTCCAGCAAGGCACGGAATGTGGAGACCTCGATCACCTCGTGCTCACGCCCGCGGCCGTAGATCACGTGCACCAGCCGGAAGCGGCGGCCGATGATGAAGGCGCGCCGGAACAGCGACTTCACCTGCTCCGGCGTGGCGTTGGTGGCGACGTCGAAGTCCTTGGGCTTCAGGCCGACCAGCAGGTCGCGCACCGCGCCGCCGACGATGTAGGCCTCGTAGCCGGCTTCCTTCAGTGTGCGAACGACCCGCACGGCGTTGTCATCCAGCAGCTTCGGGTCGATGCCGTGGGTGGCGACCGGGATCTCCACGCGCTGGCCCAGCGCCGGCCCGGCCGGCACCGCGGGCACTGCCTCGGCGGGCGCCTTGCCGAGCAGTTTGTCGATGAGTTTTCTGATCATGCAAAGAGCCTGAGAACAGGCCAGCCCCGTTGCGCCGCGACGGCGGCCAGGGCGGGCACAGGGTTGGTGGCCACGGGGTGGCTGACGTGTTCGAGCAGCGGCAGGTCGTTGGTGGAATCGCTGTAGAAGGTGCAGCGCTCAAAGTCCGCCAGCGTCTGGCCACGGTCGGCCAGCCAGGCCGTGACACGCGCGATCTTGCCATCCCGGAAGGCCGGCACGCCGCGGATGGCGCCGGTGACACGGCCGCCGACATCACGCACCAGCTCGGTGGCGATCAGGTGTTCGACACCGAACAGGGCGGCGATGGGCCGGGTGACGAACTCGTTGGTGGCGGTCACGATGGCGATCAGGTCCCCCGCGTCGCGGTGCTGCTGCACCAGGGCCAGTGCGGCCGGGTGCAGGGCCGGCCGGGCGACTGCCGCCAGGAAGGCCTCGGTCACCGCGGCCAGCTCGGCCGGGCTGCGGCCACGCCAGGGCGCGGTGGCGAAATCGACATAGGCCGCCATGTCCAGCATGCCGGCCAGGTAGTCGGCGTAGAACTGGTCGTTGCCGCGGCGGTGCACCGCCGGGTCGGCCCAGCCGATCTGCACCAGGTACTCGCCGAAGGCATGGTCGGAGTCGGTTGGCAGCAGCGTGCCATCCAGGTCAAACAGCGTCAGGTTCAAGCGGGCGCGTCCTCGTCGAGCATCTGCCGGATCAGCGGCACGGTGACGTTGCGCGAGCGGGCCAGCGCAAAGGTGTCCAGCCGGTCCAGCAGCAGCATCAGGTGTTTCAGGTCGCGGGCAAAGCGTGTCAGCAGGTGGTCCATGACCTCGTCGGACAGGAAGATGCCGCGCCGGTCGGCTTCACGCCGCAGCACGGCGCGCGTCTGTTCCTCGCCCAGCGGCTGCAGCGCAAACACAGGGCCCCAGCCCAGACGCGTGCGCAGGTCCTCACGCAGCGGCAGGTCCACCGGCGGCACGCGGCCCGCGGCGACGATCTGCGTGCCGGTGCCGGCGGCGTCGACGAACAGGCGGAAGGCATCGGCCTGCGCGGCATCGTCCAGGCGGTCGCAGTCGTCGATCAAGGCCAGCGTCCAGTCGGCCTGCACGGCGTTGTCCTGCAGCGGCTCAAAGGTGACGGCCCGCTGGCCACGCTGCTGCACCTCGTGCGCCAGCGCCTTCAGCAGGTGCGACTTGCCGCTGCCACTGGGCCCCCACAGGTAGACGGGCGCACCGGGCATCACCAGGCTTCGCAGGTGGGCCACGGCGGCGGCGTTGGTGCCGTCCAGGAATCCATCGAAGCTGGGCGCCGAGGGGCCGGCCAAGGGCAGCGGGATCTGGCGCATGAGCACGGGGTCGGGCATGTTCAGGCCATCAGTGCAGCGGCGGCTGCGGCTGCGCCCGCCAACCGGCCAGGCGCCGGCGCAGCGCCGGTGCATCGGTTTCGTTCGGACAGACCGCCAGGTAGTGCGCGATGTCGTCGCAGGCCCGGTCGGTGCGACCCAGTTCGGCGTAGACCAGGCCGCGGTCGCGCCGCTCCGGGCCGTCGTCGGGCAGCAGGATCACCAGGCGCTCCAGCACGGCCAGCAGGCGCGGCAGGTCACCCGCGCTGCGGTGGATCTCCTTCAGGTTGCGCAGCAGCCGGGCGATCACGTCGCGCGGCGGCGCCGCCTGCAGGAACAGCCCCAGCGGCACCTCGTCGTCGCCCACCAGGCCTTGCTGGCGGCGGTAGGGCAGCAGCCGCTCGTCCAGCTCCTCGCGCGACAGCGACTGGCCGCTGAACGGGTCGATCACGACCTCGCCCTGCGGCATGCTGAGCTTCACCAGAAAATGGCCCGGGAAGGACACCCCCACCGCCGTCAGCCCCAGCTGGGTGGCCAGCTCCAGGTAGACGATGGCCAGCGTGATGGGGATGCCGCGGCGGCGGCTCAGCACCATCGACAGGTCGCTGTTGGCCGGGTCGTAGTAGTCGTTCAAATTGCCGGCGAAACCGAGCTCGCCGAAGAAATAGCGGTTCAGCAGCGTCAGCCGCTGCAGCGCGCCGGCGTCGGCGGGCAGGCGGCGGCGCAGCGTGGCGGCCAGGCCGTCCACTTCGGCCAGCACGGCCTGCGTGTCCAGGGCCGGGTGCATGTCCTGCGCCACGGCCACGGCCGCCTCCAGCAGCGGCAGACTGGCGTCGTCAGCCACCAGCGCGGCGAAGTACTGCAAGGCCGTGGGGGCGGGGAACTGGAGCGTGCCGGTCATGCCACAAGTTTAGGCGCGGCGCACAAACTGGCGCAGTTGCAGGCCGCTCAGGTGCAGCAGCACAAAGTACAGCAGCGCGACGCCACCCAGCACCAGCGCCATCCAGCCGGCGCGCTGCGCCCAGTGGCTTTGCAGGCCGATCCAGTCGATGCGCTGCGCCGCGACCGCCAGCACCGCGCCCAGCACGGCACAGGCGGCGCCGACGCGCAGGGCGAAACCCAGCCAACCGGGCGACGGCCGGTACAGCCCGCGGCGGCGCAACAGGAACAGCAGCACACCGGCGTTGAACAGCGCCGCCAGCCCGATGGACAAGGCCAAGCCGCCGTGCCCCAGCCACGGCACGAACACAAGGTTCAGGGCCTGGGTGAGCAGCAGCGAGGCGATGGCCACCTTCATGGGCGTCTTCACGTCCTCGCGGGCGTAAAAGCCGGGCGCCAGGATCTTGAGCCCGATCAGGCCCATCAGGCCGACGCCGTAGCCCATCAGCGCCTGCACCGTCATCTGCACATCGCGGGCCTGGAAGGCGCCGTAGTGGAACAGCACCGACACCAGCGGCTGCGGAATCACCAGCAAGG
>CAYTWU010000236.1:0-6003 GCA_964442175.1 uncultured Rubrivivax sp. | reverse complement strand
AGCGTGCGGCCCGGGTGCAGCGTCAGCACCACCGAGGCCGAGGCCTTTTCCTGCTCGCGGAAGAAGCCGTTCTGGTTGGGCATGGCCAGGTGCACACGCGCCGCCGCCACCGAATCCATGGTGCTGATGGTGCGGATCAGCTCACCCTCGCGGGCCCGCTGCAGGCTCATGGATTCCAGCCGCTGCGTGCGGCCGAAGGGGGAGACCTTGTCCAGCGAGTCGTAGCCGGTTTCGCCGCCCTTGGGCAGTCCGGCCGCGGTGAGCTTCATGCGCAGTTCGTACACCTGGTCCGCCGGCACCATCACCATGCTGGCGCCCTGGCCGATGCGGTAGGGCACGTTCATCTGCTGCAGGCGCTCGATGATCTGGCCGCCGTCCTTCTCCGACAGGTTGGGGAACAGCAGCTGGTAGTCGCCGTGACTCGTGCGCAGGCTCAGCGCCACGATCACGGCCACCAGCGCGGCCACGCCGACGGCCAGTGACAGCTTGCTCTTGGCCGGCATGGCGGCCAGGCGGGCCGAGAAGCCGGCGGGTGCCGGCACCAGCAGCGGGGCGGACGAAGGAGCGACTGCGTTGTCCATGGGGGCGGGGAACCAGAGCCGGGAGCCGAGTTGGACGCCATTGTTGGCGCCGACCCCTGGCCGCGGTGGTGTCAAAAGGCCGCCAATCGGGCTTCAGTTCCGACCATCGCGGCCGAGGGGGCGGCCTACAGTCACGCTCCATGAGAAAGCCCCGCAAGGAGGCGGACTTCCATGGACCTCAAGCTCAAACCCTTCGATTTCAACCAGGCGGTGGCACGCGCGGGCCTGCGCCCGGACGGCCTGCCCATCGGCCAGGCCGCACGGCCTGCCGCTGCCGAGGGCGCCAACTTCCGCGATGCGATGACCGAGGCGCTGAAATCGGTGAGCAACGCCCAGACCGAGGCCACCAAGCTGCAGCGCGAGTTCTCGATGGAGAACCCGAACGTGAGCCTGGAGCAGGTGATGATCGCCGGCGAAAAGGCCAAGCTGGGTTTCACCGCCGCGATCGGGGTGCGCAACCGGCTGGTGTCGGCCTACAGTGAAATCATGAACATGCAGGTGTGAGCCTGCAGGCTTGACGCTGCGGTTGGTACTCAGCAGGCCGGGCTGCCCGTCAAACCACTCGGGCTGCACACACGCGCCCGTCCCAACGCGGACAGGCTGACGCGCAGTTCATGCTCACCGCCAACACCTTGCAGCACGGCGGTGCCGCCCAGCGCGGCGGTAGCGGCGGGGTCGAATGCGGCGTCTTCGGCCTCGGTCAGCACCACCCCGGGTGCATCGCTGGCCCGCACCACCTTGAGCTGGCAGGCCTCCTGCCCGTTGCAATCACAGCCGGGTGAACGGGCCACGGCATAACACCAGTCGGTGCCGGGCTGGAACACGAGGTGGATCGCGCTGCCGCTGCGCGCAGCTTCAAACCGGGCTTCCGCCAGGTCCAGTGCCAGCATCTCGGCCGCGGTGACCAAGCGTTGGCGGGCCGCGCGCTGGCCGAAGGCCGGCCAGGCCAGCGAGGCCAGCACCGCCAGCACCGCCAGCGCGATGGTGATCTCGATGAGGGTCAGGCCCCCGGTGCGGCGCCGCGTCTTCATCGGTTCCAGCAGCGCGGGCTCGGACCCAGGGTGGCAAAACCCTGTTCCACGTGCAGGCTGATCTCGGCACAGGCGCTGTCGTGGGCCTGCGGCCCGTCGGCACGCGCGCGCGCCATGCCCACGTAACGGTCTCCGGGGCCGACCTCCAGCGCCACGTCGTACAGGCCTTCGCTGCTGAGCGCGGCCACACCCAGCGGGGCCAGGGTGCTGGCGTACAGGCCGTGGGCATCGCGGTAGCGTTCCTGTGCCAGCTGGATGCGCTGCAGCGCAGCCGTGGCATCGCCCCGGCGGGCTTCGGCCAGGCGGCCCTGGAAGGTGGGCAGGGCCATCACCGCGAGCATGGCCACGGCGGCCAGGGCCACCACCATCTCGACCAGCGTGAAACCGCTGGACTTGTGCGCGGCCATGGTGTCAATCCAGCGACAGCAGACGCCGGCGCTTCTGGGTCTGGTCGATGTAACGCTGCAGCGTGCGTTCGGCCGATTTCGGGAGCGTCGCCCATTCGCAGCCGATGCGCACGCCGCGCTGGCCCGGCTGGATCGCGGTCACGTGCTGCAGCTGCAGGCCGGTCTCGAAGCGCGTGTCGGCGTCGAGCTCGATGCGCACGCTGGCCAGGTGGGTGCCCGGCGTCAGCGGCGGCACGTCGTGGCTCACAAACAGCGCACAGCCGCCGATGCTGACGTCGATCACACGCAGCGGCAGCAGCATGTCGGGCAGCGCCGGGTGGCGCAGGTGGGCGGTGGGCGAGCTGCGTTCCAGCGTGCGCACGCGGTAGGCGCTGCGGCGCTGGAAGCGGTAGATCTCGGCCGGCATCGCGGCCTGCAGCGTGGCGCCGCCAGGCCCGCGCACCAGCACCAGCTCATGCAGGTCGAACTGCAGCTTGACGCTGTCGAGGTAGGCCACCGCCACCACCTCGTCCGATTCGATCATCGCGGCCAGCTGGGGCAGCTCGGACGGGAGGTTGAAGTTCAGGCGTCGGCGGCTGTCGTCCATCGACCACAACGACGCCCCGATGGCATGGCCGTCCGGGTTGCTCAGCTGGACCGGCACGTTGCCGTCCCGCAGCTGGCGCAGCAGCGCTAGGCGTTCGCCCGGGTGGTCGACGCGGAACTCGGTCCACGCGGCGTGCGCCCCTTCGGCCGGCAGCGGCGCGGGTTGGGTGTCGTGGAACATGGCGAGGCCCTGCGGCCGGCTCAGTGCAGGGTCTGGCGCTTGCCGGAGAGCATGTCGTCCAGCTCGGCCAGCCAGGGCTCGGCCAGGTGGCGGATCTCGGCATCGTTGATCAGGATGCGTTGCATGATGCGCGACTTGGCCTTGGCCGCTTCGGCGTCCAGCGGGGCCTGGCGGGCGGCGTGTTTGAGCTGGCTGATCAGCAGCACGCAGGCGCCTTCGAGCTTCACGACCTGGTCCCAGTCGCCGGCCTTCGCGGCGTTGAGCATGTCGGCGCTGGCTTGTTCGATGGCTTCGTAGTAGCTGAGCAGTCGGGTGTCCATGGCGGTTCCGTTCATCGAAGCCTCAGCGATTGGCCGCATTGACCTGGGGGCCGATGGCCTGCCAGGCTTCGCGCAGCGGGTTCAGCAGGCGCTGGCATTCTTCGATGGCCGCTTCGTCGTTGCGCAGGTTGGCGGCGGTCAGCCGCATGGTCAGGTAGCCGTAGAGCGCATGCAGGTCGGCCGCCAGCGTGCCGCCGTCGCGCAGGTCCAGCGCGGCGCGCAGGCCTTCGTCGACGATGCGGACCGCGCGGCCCAGGGCACGTCCCTTGACGTCGACCTGGCCGCTGCGCAGGGCGCCCTTGGCCTGGGCCAGGGCGTCCATGCAACCTTCGAAGAGCATCTCGATCAGGCGGTGCGGCGTGGCCGCAGCCACCGCCGTCTGGTTGCCCACCTGGCGGTAGGTGTTGGCAAACGGGTTGTGGCTGCCGGCACGGCTGGAGAGCTGGGGGCTGAACATGGTGGGGGTCAGGGGTTCGCGAGCGGTGATGTTGTTGTTATCGGCCGGTGCGCGGCGGCGCTTGAGTGGGGGTGATCACCACAACAGTGCGGGGGATCACTTGCTGCTGTAGTTTTTGGACAGCATGTCCAGCTGCTGCGTCAGGTAACCCGAGGTGCCGTTGAGCTGCGACATCGCCAGGTCCAGCGCCTGGTACTGGCGGTTCAGGCGCTCCTCGGTCTGGGCCAGGCGGCGCTCCATGCTTTCCTGGCTCTTGCTGTTCAGCGTGAGCTGGCCCTTGAGGCTGGCGGTCCGGCTCTCGAAGGCACCTTCGCTGCCCAGCACGCTGGTGGCGAAGTCCTTGAAGCGGTCGATGAAGCCCGAGCTGGCGCTGTCGGCGCCATCGGTGGCCAGCAGCTTGCGCAGTTCGGGCAGGTTGGCCAGGCCGTTGTTGAGCTTGGTGGTGTCGGTCTGCAGCGTGCCGCTGCTGCTGAAGGTGATGCCGATGTCGGTGAGGCGGCTGAACACGCCCGACGCGGACGACCCTTCGTTGACGATGGCGCGCAACTGGCTCTGCAGCGAGCCCACCAGCCGGTCGCCCTGCAGCGTGCCGCCCACCTTGGTGTCGGCGTTGTACTTGGTCTGGTCGCGGATGTAGTTGGCCACGTCGTTGAAGGCGCTGACGAAGCTGTTGATGTTGGTGCGCACCGCTTCGGTATCGGCCGTCACCTTCACCTCGGCCGCCGTCGTGGTGACCTGCTGCAGCGTCAGCGTCAGGCCATCGGCCACGCCGGTGAGCTTGTTGGTGGCCGAGCTGACGGCGATCCCGTTGATCGTGGCCTGCGCATTGCCGGCGGTCTGGCTGCGTGTCATCGGCGAGCCGCTGCCGATGGCGGTGTAGCCCAGGGTGGACAGGCCGGTGGTGCTGCTGCCGTCGTCCGTGGTTTCGGTGGCCGTGACGCGGAAGGCGTTTTCGGCGCCGGTCTCCTTGGAGCGCATCGACAGCCGTGCGCCACTGGCGTCGTTGATGATGGTGGCCGTGACACCCGCGCCCGAGGCGTTGATCTTGTCGCGGATGGCCTCCAGGCTGGTTTCGCCGGCGCCGATGCTGATGGTCACCGGCGTGCTGCCGGTCTTGGCCGTGAAGCCGGTGGTCGTGGGCGATCCCGTCCAGGTGCCCATCTCGATGGTCAGGCTGCCTTCGCCAACCGCCGTGCTGGCGCTGGTGAAGACCTGGCTGGCCAGCGTCTGCTGGCTGGCCAGGGCCTGGACCTGCACCGCGTAGCTGCCGGCGGCAGAGCCTTCTGCGGCGCTGACCGAGACCGCGGTGGCGTTCGAGCTGGTGGCCACGTTGCGGTTCCACAGGCTCACCGAGGTGAGGGCGTTGGCCGCATCCCGCAGGCTGGACATGCGGCTTTGCAGCGTGCCGATGGCCGACATCTTGGTGTTCAGGCTGCTCTGGGTCTGTTGCAGCAGCGTCAGCGGCCGACTCTCCAGCGACATCAGCTGGCTGACGATGGAGGCAACGTCCAGGCCGCTGCCGATGCCGGTGGAGGTGATGGTGGCCATGGGGAGGGTCTCCGTCCCGGGAACCGGGGATCAACGGGTTTATCGGCTGCTGCGCGGCCGATTTGAGGGCCGACTTGAGGGCCGACTTGAGGGCCGACTTGAGGGTCGGTTTGTGGCCGCCGGAAAAGGGCACGCCGCCAGGCCCGGGGAGCTATCGGTGCTTCCCTCGGGCCTTGGCGGCGCGCGTGATCGGTGGTGCGCGGTGACCGCACACCCGGGTGTCAGCCCTGGAGCAGCGACAGCACCTGCTGCGGCAGCTGGTTGGCCTGGGCCACCATCGCGTTGCCGGCCTGCTGCAGGATCTGCGCACGGCTCAGGTTGGCGGTCTCGGCGGCAAAGTCGGCGTCCATGATGCGGCTGCGTGCGGCCGACTGGTTCTCGGCGGAGATCTGCAGGTTGGAGATCACCGCCTCGAACCGGCTCTGCGAGGCACCCAGCGTGGCACGTTCGGCGTTGACCAGGTTGATCGCGGCGTCGATGTCGGTGATCACGGTCGACAGCGCCGAGGTGCTGGCCGTGGAATCGATGGTGGCGCGGCCGGCGCCGGCCGCATCGGTGCCGGCCACGGTGGTCACGGCGGCCAGGCCGGTCAGGTTCTGCGTCGTGATGTCGATCGTGTCGTTGCTGGTGACGTTGGCGCCGATCTGGAAGGTCTGCGAGCCAGCGTCGGCCCCCAGGATGTTCTTGCCGTTGAAGGTGGTGCCACCCAGCACACGCTGGATTTCCTTGGCCAGCTCGCCGAACTCCTTGTCCAGCGAATCCTTGTCGCTGGTGGAGTTGGTGGCGTTGCGTGACTGCAGAGCCAGTTCCCGCATGCGCTGCAGCGAATCGCCCACCTTGCCCAGCGCGCCTTCAGCGGTCTGCGCCAGCGAGATGCCGTCGTTGGCGTTGCG
>CAYTWU010000235.1:2356-6016 GCA_964442175.1 uncultured Rubrivivax sp. | reverse complement strand
GCCCCGTGCATGGCCGTCTGCCCCGTCGACTGCTTCTACCGCACCGATGACGGTGTGGTGCTGCACGACAAGGACACCTGCATTGGCTGCGGTTACTGCAGTTACGCCTGCCCCTTCGGCGCGCCGCAGTTCCCGAGCAATGGCACCTTCGGCCTGCGCGGCAAGATGGACAAGTGCACCTTCTGCGCCGGTGGCCCCGAGGCCAACGGCAGCGAAGCCGAAAACGAGAAGTACGGCCGCAACCGCCTGTCCGAAGGCAAGCTGCCGGCCTGTGCCGAGATGTGCTCGACCAAGGCCCTGCTGGGCGGGGACGGCGACGTGGTGGCGGACATCTTCCGCACCCGCGTGCTCACGCGTGGCAAGGGCAGCGAGGTCTGGGGCTGGGGCACGGCCTACGGCAAGCCTGCAGAGGGCAAGAAGTCATGAGGCTCGCCGGGTGGGTCCTGTTGTGCGGCGTTGGCGCCCTCGTCGCCTGTGGTGAAAAGCCGCAGGTGATGGGCACCAAGAAGGCGACCGAATCGTCCTGGCAAGGCACCGACAACGGTTATGCGGTGCCGGGCTGGAAAGCCGGCGACGAGAAGAGCTGGGAGACCCAGATCAACAACCGTGCCCGCCAGGGCCAGAACGAATACCAGCGCACCACCGGTGCCGCCAGCTGAGGAGGCGCCCATGCGCACACGACTGCAGCTCGGGGTCCGTCTCGCGGCCCTGGTCACCGGCTTGTTGGTGGCAGGTTGGGCGTGGGCCCAGGCACCTGCGCCCGAGCCGGCCAAACCGGCAGGCCCGCCCGCCGGCTTTGTCGCGCCGGCCGAGCCCAAGGCCGACGAGAACAACGCCCAACGGGCCCAGACCCAGCCGGGCAACAACGCGCCTTTCTGGCGCGGGGTGCGCGAATCGGGCGAAACCGCCGGCTACGTGAGCCTGCCTGGCGCCGAAAAGGGCATCCTGATCCAGAGCTTCACCCAGTACCCGGGCTCGCGCTACACCACCGCCGGTGAAGCCTGGCGCCAGGTGCGCAACAACTGGCTGATCCCTTACGGCGGCTCGCTGCTCATCATCGCTGCGCTGGCGATGGTGCTGCACTTAACCGTCAAGGGCACGATCACAACACACGCGCCGGAAACCGGCCTGCGTGTCGAGCGGATCACGCCGTTCGATCGGGCCGCGCACTGGGTGAACGCGATCGCCTTCGTCGTGCTGGCGGTGTCGGGCATCGTCATTGCTTTTGGCAAGTTCTTCCTGCTGCCCATCCTGGGCGCCACGCTGTTCGGGTGGCTCAGCTACGTGCTGAAGAACCTGCACAACTTCGCCGGCCCGTTGTTTGCCGTGTCGCTGGTGATCGTGTTCCTGACGCTTGCCAAGGACAACCTGCCCAGCAAGGACGACCTGGTCTGGCTGGCCAAGGGTGGTGGCCTGTTCAACGGCGCGCATGTGCCGTCGCACCGCTTCAATGCCGGCGAGAAGATCCTGTTCTGGGCCGGCGTGTTCGGGCTGGGCGCCATCACCGTGGGTTCCGGCCTGGTGCTGGACCAGGTGCTGCCGGGCCTGGCCTACACCCGCGGCGACATGCAGATCGCGCACATGATCCATGGCGCGGCCACGGTGCTGATGATGGCCATGTTCATCGGCCACATCTACATGGGCACGCTGGGCGCCAAGGGGGCGTACGCCGCCATGCGCACCGGTTACGTGGACGAAACCTGGGCCAAGGAACACCACGAACTCTGGTACGACGACATCCAGGCCGGCCGCATCCCGGCCCAGCGCTCGGCCACCGGCGAGCCTGGCGCTGCCGCGAGCGCCCACGCCTGAGCCTGCACGGAGCACTGCACATGAACCACAAACACATCGCTCTCATGGCCGCCGGCCTGTTGCTGGCGGGCGCTGCCAACGCCAAGTTGCCGCCGCCCAGCGACGAAGCCAAGGCCAAGGCGGCGGAGGCTGCGGCCAAGACCGCCCATGCCGGCAAGGTGGACGCCTTCAAGCTCTGCAAGAGCATGGACCAGGTGGCCGCCAGCTACTACGCCAACGCCAAGAAGGCCGGCAAGGACACCAAGCCCGCCGCGGCCACCGCGCCGTGCGCCGACCCGGGGCCCTTTGTCTACACGCCGCCAGCGGCCGCCTCGGCGCCGGCGGTGACGGCAGCGGCCCCCGCTGCACCGGCGGCACCCCCCGCGCCGGCCAAGAAGTAATCGCCGCCTTGCCCGCCATGTCGGTGCCCGGCGAAGCCCTGCCCGCCCCGCCGCAGCCCACGGCCGCGCCGCGGCCGGTGGTTGCGGGCGCGCCTCGCCTGACGCAGGCCCGCGTGCCGCTGCTGCGCGAGATCAGCATCCTCGACGAGTACGGCGAGCGCCGCAGCATCCACATCCCGGCCGAGCGGCCGTTGACGGTGTACGTCGACAAACGCGAGCTGGTCACGCTGATGACCCTGGGTGCGATGCCCGAGCTGCTGGTGCTGGGCTACCTGCGCAACCAGCGCCTGATCGAACGGGTGGAGCAGGTTGAATCGGTCACGGTGGATTGGGAGGTCGGCGCCGCCGCCGTCAAGACGCACACCGGCGTGGCCGAGATCGAAGCCCGCACGGCCAAGCGCGTGGTCACCACCGGCTGCGGCCAGGGCACGGTGTTCGGCGATCTGCTGCAGGACCTGCATGGCATCACGCTGCCGCCGCCGGAACAGGCCCGCATCCGCCAGAGCACGCTGCACCGCATGCTCGAGACCATGCGCCAGCAGGACAGCATCCACCGCAGGGCCGGCTCGGTGCATGGCTGCGCACTCTTCTGTGGCGCGGAGATGCTGATGTTCGTGGAGGACGTGGGCCGCCACAACGCCATCGACACCATCGCCGGCTGGATGGGCCTGCACGGCATCGCCGGCGGCGACAAGGCCTTCTACACCACCGGCCGCCTGACCAGCGAGATGGTGATGAAGGCCGCCCAGCTCGGCGTGCCCATCATCGTGTCGCGCAACGGCGTCACCGCGATGGGCCACGAGATGGCCAGCCGCCTGGGCATGACGCTGTTCGGCCGCGCGACGAACCGGCATTTCCTTTGTTACACCGGCTTCGAGCGCTTCGATTCCGAACCCGAGCCGCAGCGGCCTGCCGTGCGTGTCGTGTCCGGCTGAGCACGCGCCTCTGGACTCCGTCTCCGCGAACAACTGGAGACAAGAAGCGATGAAACCCCCGTTCCGCGCCGACCAGGTCGGCAGCCTGCTGCGGCCTGACTGGCTGGCCGCTGCACGCGCGCAGTGGAAAGCCGGCGCGCTGAGTGCCGAGGCCTTGCGCGAGACCGAAGACCGCGCCGTGCGCGAGGCGGTGCAGCGCCAGCAGGACATCGGCCTGCAGGCCGTGACCGACGGCGAGTTCCGCCGCGACTGGTGGCACCTCGACTTCCTGGGCCAGCTCGACGGTGTGCAGCTGCAGGCCAACCCGGGCCCGAAGTTCCAGATCGCGGGCCCGTCGGAGCAGCCGCCGATTGCCACCGTCACCGGCCGCGTGGGCTGCGGCCGGCCCATCATGGCCGAGCACTTTGCCTACCTGAAGTCGGTGAGCCAGGCGCTGCCGAAGATGACGATCCCGTCGCCGTCGATGTTGCACCTGCGGGGTGGCCGGGCCGCGATCGCGAAGGAGGTCTACCCGGACCTGGACGCCTTCTGGA
>CAYTWU010000235.1:0-2346 GCA_964442175.1 uncultured Rubrivivax sp. | reverse complement strand
ACGTGGCCGCGGCCTACCGCCGCGCCATCCAGCACCTGGCCGACGCCGGTTGCCGTTACCTGCAGCTGGACGACATCACCTTCGCCTACCTCTGCGATCCCAAGATCCAGGCCACCTGCCGCGCCAACGGCGACGATCCGATGGCGTTGCCACGGCGTTACGCCCGGGTGATCAACGAGGCGCTGCGCGACCGGCCGGCCGACATGGCCGTGACCATCCACACCTGTCGCGGCAACTTCAAGAGTGCCTGGGTGGCCGAAGGCGGCTACGACCCGGTGGTCGAGGCCATGTTTTCCACCGACGTCGACGGCTATTTCATGGAGTTCGACAACGCACGGGCCGGTGGCTTTGAGCCGCTGCGTGCGCTGCCGCCGGGCAAGACCGTGGTGCTGGGCCTGGTGACCACCAAGCTGGGCGAGCTGGAAACCGCCGACGCGCTGAAACGCCGCATAGCCGAGGCTGCGAAGATCGTGCCCCTGGAGCAGCTGGCGCTGAGCCCGCAGTGCGGCTTTTCCAGCACCCACCATGGCAATGCGCTGTCACAGGACGACCAGTGGCGCAAGCTGGAGCGGGTGGTCGAGGTCGCGCGCCAGGTCTGGGGCTGATCAGGCTTTCAAGGCCTGGCGCAAAGCCGCGGCCGACATCGGCGCCGGCTTCGGTGCCGACAGCAGGCGAACCATGGCCGCGTTCAGTGGCGCCTGGCGCCCTTGCGTCTGCGCCAGCCGCACCACGGCGCCGCACAGCGCGTCGATCTCCGGCGGGCGGCCGAGTGCCAGGTCGTCGGCCATGCTGGAACGGGCGCGTTCGTCCATGCGCAGCATGCGGCCCGCCAGGCGGCGGAACAGCACATCCGGCAGCCGCAGCACCCAGGGCAGCAGCGCCGGTTTGACGCTGCCCACCTGGGCCGGCTGGATGCCAGCGCTGGCCATGACCGCCAGCGCCTCTTGTTGCAGCGCCGCCAGGATGCGGCGGTAACCCGCGTCCAGCAGCTGCGCCCGCAAGGGCAGGCCGGACAAGGCGTTCACCGGGTTGTTCAGGTTCAGCAGCAGCTTGCCCCAGAGCACCGGGCGCAGGTCGGCATGCAGTGCCAGGGCATGGCCGGCGGCGGCAAACACCGGCGCCCAGGCACGCAGCGCCGGGTCGTCCTGCGCCGCCAGCCGTCCGCCGGTGCCGCGGTGCAGCTGGCCCGGGCCCAGCTCGGCGATGTTGAAGGGCACCATGCCGGCCAGCCAGTGCAAGGCGGGGGCGTGCGCTGCACCGACCTCGGCATTGGCCACGCCGTTCTGCAGCGACAGCACCGGCGTGCCGGCCGGCAGGGCGGCTGCGAGCTCGGCCGCGGCGCCGGCCGTGGCGCCGCTCTTCACGCACAGCAGCACCAGGGCCGGGGGCGGGCCACCGGTGGGCACGGCGCCGTGCAGCGAGAGTTGATCGGCGCGCAGTGTCTGCAGCCGGCCGTCCAGATCGGTCAGTCTCAGGCCCTGGCTGGCAAGGGCGGCCAGCATGCGTGGCCGGCCGACGAACTGGACTGCTGCGCCGGCATGTTGCAACACACCGCCGACATAACAGCCCACCGCGCCGGCGCCGAGGACCAGCACCGTGCCGGGTGAAGGATTCACCTGGTGGCCGGGTGGGCCAGGTCGCGCAGGTGGGTGGGGCCGGCGTGGTCTTCGATCTGCGCCATCAGGGCCTTGAACAGCCCCAGGCCGGCGAGCATCTCCAGCACCACGAACATCGGGCCCACCAGCAGGCCGATGATGTCGTCGGCGAAGGCCGGTTTGCGTCCCTCGTAGTAGTGGCCGATGAACTGGATGATCCAGCCGACCACGAAGGCCCCCAGGCCCCAGCCCAGCCAGGCCGCGGCACCGCCGGCGGCGAGCGGCTGGCCCAGCGCAAACAGCCCCCCGGTGACGGCGCTGACCGCCACCCCCAGCGCCAGCTGGCCGCGCGTGAGGTACCAGGCCGTGCCCAGCGCAAACACGATCCAGGCCGGCGTGAGCAGCAGGCCCGCCACGTCGAAGCCCGGCCGCGCCAGCAGGACGCCGATGCCGAAGACGATGAGCGGCACGCCCACCAGGTGGGTGGCGATGTTGCGCCGGTCGCGGTGGTACTCGGCGTAGAGCTTCAGCAGCTCGTCCGCGGAACGGAAGGGGCTGGCCATGGCGGTGTCTCCTTTTGATTTCACTGTAGCGCAGACTCCTAGAATGCGCGAATGAGCATCAAGAGCGACAAGTGGATCCGGCGCATGGCCGAGCAGCACGGCATGATCGAGCCGTTCGAGCCCGGGCAGGTGCGCCAGAGTGCCGACGGCCAGAAGATCGTCAGCTACGGCACCAGCAGCTACGGCTA
>CAYTWU010000234.1:0-6071 GCA_964442175.1 uncultured Rubrivivax sp. | reverse complement strand
TCAGCTGGAACTCGCCGATGCTCTGGCCGAACTGCTTGCGGTCGTGGATGTAGGGCACGACGTTGTCCATCACCGCCTGCATGATGCCGATGGGGCCGGCGGCGAGCACCGCACGTTCGTAGTCCAGCCCGCTCATCAGCACCTTGGCACCACCGCCGACGCTGCCCAGCACGTTGGCCGCGGGCACCTCGACGTTCTGGAACACCATCTCGCCGGTGTGGCTGCCGCGCATGCCGAGCTTGTCGAGCTTCTGTGCGGTGCTGAAGCCGGGCATGCCCTTCTCGACGATGAAGGCCGTGACGCCGCGCGCGCCGAGTTCGGGCTCGGTCTTGGCGTAGACCACCATCACGTCGGCGTCCGGGCCGTTGGTGATCCACATCTTGCTGCCGTTGAGCACATAGACGCCGCCCTTGTCTTCGGCGCGCAGCTTCATGCTGATGACGTCGCTGCCGGCGCCGGGCTCGCTCATCGCCAGCGCGCCCACGTGTTCACCACTCACCAGCCTGGGCAGGTACTTCGCCTTCTGCGCATCGCTGCCGTTGCGCTTGATCTGGTTCACGCACAGGTTGCTGTGCGCGCCGTAGCTCAGGCCCACGCTGGCGCTGGCGCGCGAGATCTCTTCCATCGCGATCATGTGCGCCAGGTAACCCATGTTGGCGCCGCCAAACTCCTCCGGCACGGTGATGCCCAGCACGCCCAGATCGCCCATCTTGCGCCACAGGTCCATCGGGAACTGGTCGTCGCGGTCGATCTGCGCGGCGCGGGGCGCGATCTCGGCCTGCGCAAAGTCGCGCACGGCGTCGCGCAGCGCGTCGATGTCTTCGCCGAGCATGAAGTTCAGTCCGGGCAGTGTGCTCATCAGGTGTCTCCTCGTGGGGTTCAGCCCGCGATGCCGCGGCCGAGCACGGTCATCACGGTGGCGGTCATGGTGGCGACCAGGGTGTCTTCGGTGGCGTCGGGCGCTCGTTGCCAGGCGCGCGCGTCCACCACACTGATGGTGCGGCCGGCTTTCACGACTTCGCCGACGATGCGCAGCACCGGCCCGCGCGCCGGGGCCAGCAGGTTGACCTTGAACTCGATGGTCAGCACCGCGGCATCCGACGGCATCAGCGTGAAGGCGGCATAACCGCAGGCGGAATCGAGCGCGGTGGACACGATGCCGGCGTGCAGGAAGCCGTGCTGCTGCGTCAGGTCCGGCCGGTGGGGCAGCGCCAGCTCGACCAGGCCGGGCTCGGCGCGTTGCAGCGTGATGCCCAGCGTGGCCATCGCGGCCTGGCGCGCGAACGAGTTGCGTGTACGCGCTTCGAAATCGGGGGTGGCGGAGGGTGCCATCAGGCGGCCAGCTTGCGTTTGAGGCGGGCCGGTGCAGCGCCCGTGGCCTGGGCCAGCAGCGTGCGGCAGCGGGCCTCATGCTGGCTGATCTCGTCCAGCGTGACGGCGATGTCCTCGCGCTGCTGCTCCAGCAGCCGGCGGTGTTCGGCCAGCACGGCCAGGAAGGCCTGCAGCTGCGGCGCGGTGTCCGAGGGCGAGTCGTACATGTCCACCAGCTGTTTGATCTCCTGCAGGCTCAGCCCCAGGCGCTTGCCGCGCAGCGTGAGCTTCAGGCGCGTGCGGTCGCGCTGCGCGTAGACGCGGTTGCGGCCGGCACGGGCGGGCGCGATCAGGCCCATGTCCTCGTAGAAGCGGATGGCACGCGGCGTGACATCGAACTCCTGCGCGAGCTCGGTGATCGTGTAGAGGCGGCTGTCCGGGCGGGTGGGGTCCGGCATGGTGCGGTTGACGTTGACGTAAACGTTAATCTAGCACCTTGCGCGGGAGACGGCTGCATGCACTTGTCCTGCAGATGTTGAAGGCGCGGAGTCTCGTCGGCCAACTTCGACCATGCCAGGCCCGCCAGCGCTTGGACCTGCATCGAGCGCTTTGGAAGCTTGAGGAACTCGATACGCACACCGACCTCGGCCAAGTTGCGACGCGTCGCGGCGTCATCGCAGGCACAGTCGCTCCGGCGCCTGCGCCGGACGGTCGCCCGAACGTTCAATCTTGAGTTTTCTTCCCTGATCTACGGCACTCGCGCCACAACGGACACTCCGAGCAGATGCGATGGTGCCGCGCTAGATTCGCTTTCAATCAGGCGCCGACTGAATCCCGGAACCGGCAAATGTGATGCGCCTGCTACTCAGCGGTGAGCGACGCGCGCACTTGACCTACCATGCAGTCCGCTGATCAAAACTCTAGTCGCACGTTTCCGCGATTCGTTGGTTAGCAAGATTGCTGCGATCTAGCGCTCCGCGCCGTTGTCCAGCAACTGTTTCGTTGCACTGCAAGTCAGACCGGGAGGATTCGTCTTGAGCAGTTGGATACCAGTCGCCATTCAGTTCATGAGCAGCAACCCACTGGCGATTGGATTCGCTTCTGGTGCGATCATTTTATGCGCGCTGCTGGGCTATCTGACGTGGTTTCGCCCAACTGCAGTAAGGCTGCAAACACAACTGCATAGCTTGGCGGAAGCCCTTGAGGCTGGTGCGCCGGATGGATGGACCACTGTCAAGGAACAGGCGCGTTCGGCTGTCAAGGGGAAGGTGCATCTCGCTGCAGCATGGCACGAGACAGAAGAACGTGTGATTCCACTTCCACACGGCTATCGGACCAAGTTTGTCATGTTCGGCGCCCCACGGGACCTTTGGTCGGGGAGCCGGATCTTGGCAAAGTCGATGAACTTGTCGCTTGCAGAAGCCGTGCCGAATCTGCTCGTCGGCGTAGGCCTGCTGTTCACGTTCTTCTTCTTAACGCTTGCGCTAACCGAAGCTACTGCTGCGCTGGGGACTCCACAGGGCGCTACGACGACGAGCTTGACCGACGCGACACGCGGGCTCCTGAGCGCGGCTGGCGCCAAGTTCTTGACTTCTTTGGCTGGACTTTTTGCCTCTATCGTGTGGACGATTGGCTTCCGCCGAAGGATGGCGCAGCTCAACTCTGCGGCAGAAGCGGTGCTCGACCAGATTCGCCGGATCATTCCGTCCGGCGGCGGAGAGATGACGATGTTTGCCCAACTGCAAGCATCCCGGGACGTATATCAAGCGGCCGTTGACTACACAGAGGTGTCCAAGGAAATCTCTGAGAAAGCTGGCCGACAGGTCGAACTGTCGGAGGAGCTTCTGAACGAGGCTCGAGAGCAGACGGGCACCTTCAAGCGCTTCGAGACCGACTTGGCCGTGTCATTGGCAGGTGCGATCACCACAGCGTTTTCACCTCAAATGGAGGCGATGACCACCAAGTTGACAGCCGCGATCGACGGGTTGAGCTTGAAGATCGGCACGATGAATCAGGAAGCTCTACAGCACATGATGGACGACTTTGCAGCCATGCTGAAGAAGTCAACCGACACTGAGATGGCGCAGTTGCGCGAGACCCTGACGACCCTTGCTGATCGCCTGACAGGTGCGGGGAGTGCCATCGGTGACGGAGCTGGCAAAGCTGCCGACAAGCTGGACAAGGCAGGTACCGACCTGCTGACGCGGGTGGAACAGGTTTCGGCCAGCCTGGCCAATGGAGCCAATAACCTAGAGGGCGCGACACAGGAGGTCAAGGACGCGATAAGCGACATGGACGCGACCATTCGAGAGGCGTCTGAACTGGGCAAGCAGGGGGCGACTTTCGTTCGAGGCGCCCTGGGTGACGCAGAACAAGTCTTCGTCCACTTGAAGTCTGCAGCAGAGGAGCTGAATGCGGCTGGCGCATCCATCGAGCGAGTCGGTGGACGTCTCTCTGAAGCGGTGGATAGCGTCGAAGAGATGACCCGCGAGCAGCGATTGGTCGTCAATGCGGTCAGGGACGCAACGCCCAACGCGATGGCCTCGGTTCAGCGCGTCCTCGACTTGCTGCAAGAGACGGTAAAGGCTACAGCGACGATGATGAACCAAACCCGCGACTCGATGGCCACTACGTCGAAGACGCTGGGAACGACAGTTGCCGAAATCACCGCCGGCATCTCTGAGTACTCAAAGATGGTTGCGGAACTGCACCGCCGCATGGATCAGGAGCTGGCCAAGGCCGTTGGTAGCCTGGACAAGGGTGTCGTCAGCCTGGAGGAGGCCATTGAAGAGCTCGGCGAGGTGGTCAGCAACCGCTTTCCGAAGGGCTGAGCGATGTGGATCCGAAGACAGCAACCCAATGAGGCCGGCGATTCGTCTGCTGACGTGGACGGTGGCTATATCGCTTCAGCATCGGACCTCATGATCGGTCTGCTGTTCGTCTTCATCATTCTGGTTGTCGTGCTTGCCCTGGAGCAGCGTCGCCAGCAGCAAGCCGTAGATGCGCAGCGTGCGGGTGTCGTGGGTGCTGGCGACCCCTTGATCGTTGTGACTGGCGCCATCGGCCGCGCACTGAAGAAGGCGCTCCCGAACGTTCGTGTTGACCCAAAGACAGGCGTAATCAGCCTACCGGAAGATGCGCTCTTTGCACGAGGCAGCGCGCAGCTAAGCGAGTCGGGACGGCAAGTTCTGGACAGCGCAGCGGAGCAACTCGCCGAGGCCATGCCTTGCTTCGTGGACAACCAGCGAGCCAAGCGCAGCTGCCCTGGCAACCCTTACGGGCACGAGATCGAAACGGTCTTTATCGAAGGGCATACGGACAGTGTGCCGTTCGCCGGCGGGGGGAGAGACAACTTCGACCTCTCGCTCGCGCGGGCGAGGGCTGTGGAACTGGCGATGGTTCTGAACAGTCCATTGGTGGAGTTCAGGAACAAGGCCGGTCAGCAGGTGTTTTCGTTCAGTGCCTACGCAGACAAGCGGCCGCTTCCGAATACGGATCCTACGGACGGCGCAAACCGCCGTGTCGACTTGCGGATTGTGCTGAGCTACAAGCCGATCGAGGAACTGATCCCCGCGTTGAAGGGAACTTCCGGAGCCGATAGGCCGTGATGTTCGCCCCACTCCCCGAGGCGTTCCCGAAGCTCCAGGCGTTGGTTCGCTCTATGGACGCGGTGCCGGTTACGTCACCTCCCCCAGTGGCGGCAATCGGTCGGCGCCTTCGCAGCGCGTATGCCAGAGCAAGGGATTCTGATTACCGGGGCTTGGGTGTCAGCGACTTGCGCAAGATGGCTTATGCCTACTGGCTACCGCCCGAGCCGGCTCTGCACGAGATTCACCGGCCATTGGTTCAGCGCTACTGGTCCGAGGCTCTCCCCAACGCGATAGGAAGCGGGCCACGACGCGCCAAGCGTTGGCTGTTTCCGCTGTTCTTTGCGTACTGCGAAAACTTCGCCCCCACGGACGAGTGGTTCCTGGACTTTGCGGGGCGTATCGCCTGGCATGTCGAGCGCAGTGACGGCGAGGTCGCCAAGCGCTTGCAGGGTCTGCAACGAGAGGTCTCGTTCTTCCAGCCGGCCAAGGTACCTCAGCAGTTGGCCGATGCGTTGATCGCCCAGTCGAGTCGCCTGGATCAAGCGCTGGAGTCCCGTCTGCTCTGGCCGAAGTTCGTAGACACGCCCCTGGGCTCTGCCGTCCTGGAGGCAGCCCTCCAGATGGACGCGGAGAGGTTGCGCGACGGGCCGACGGTGGCACGCCTCCTGGATTGGGCGGGCCGGCTGGATGCTCCGGTGTCAAAGACATCCCATCGTGTCCACTTCGCCGACGCGTTGCTGAGACCATGGGCTCGTCGTCGGCCGCCCGAGACGGTCAAGGCTCGCTTGGTTGAGTTCTTCGTGAAGGTGTACGGTGATCCCCGGATGAGAGGCAACCGTCAGTACGGGTGGCGAGATGTGTCACCACAGGCACTGACAGTGATCCTGACCTGGCTTGCCGGAGACACGCTACGAGGCTTCATGCGTGTGCTGGAGCAGACAGCCGACGACATCTGGAGTTACAGGCAGAAGTTCTGGATGGCGTACTACAACGCAGGGCACATCCAGGAAGCATGGCTGGCCTTGGGATTTCAGGCTGCATGGATTGCCAAGCGCCTGCAGGCAGATGCACAAGGGATGGGATACGGAAGATTGGAGTCGGGGGCTTCGCCGAACCTGAACCGCCCCGGGTTTTGAGGAGGCTCCAACTCTTGAGAAGATGGAGCCATGA
>CAYTWU010000233.1:0-6079 GCA_964442175.1 uncultured Rubrivivax sp. | reverse complement strand
CCAGGTCAAGCTGCTGGATTTCGGCATCGCCAAGGCGCTGGACCCGCTGGAGGACAGCGGCCACACCCAGGCCGGCCCCCGACCGTATACCCCCCACTACGCCAGCCCCGAGCAGATGCTGGGCGAGCCGGTGAGCACCGCCACCGATGTCTACAGCCTGGGCGTGCTGCTGCACCTGGTGCTGACCGGGCGCCGCCCCACCGGCGATCAGGCCACCACCGCCGCCGAAGCGCGCCGGGCCGTGCTGGAAGAGCAACCACGCCCACCCAGCGCGTGGCCGGACCTGCCCCAACCCGACCCGCAGTGGCCCCGCGTGCGGGCCGCCCTGCGCGGCGACGGCGACCTGGTGCTGCTGAAGGCCCTGGCCAAGGACCCGGCCGACCGTTACGCGAGCGTCGATGCACTGGCGGCCGACCTGCAAAACTGGCGGGACGGCCGGCCGGTGCAGGCGCGCGCCGCCGGCTGGGCCTACCGGTTGCAGCGCTGGGTGCGCCGCAACCGCATCGCCAGCGCGGGCCTGGCCGTGGGCCTGGCGGGGCTGCTGATCGGCCTGGCCCTGGCGCTGCACCAGGCGCGGCGCAGCGACGAAGCCCGCGCGCTGGCCGAGCGCCGCTTCCAGCAGGTGCGGCAGATCGCCGGCACACTGGTCTTCGACCACCACGACCGCCTGCGCGACCTGCCCGGCACCCTGCCCGCCCGCGCGGCCCTGCTGGCCGATGGCGTGCGCTACCTCGATGCGCTGCTGGCCGAAGCACCGCCCGACGCCGCCCTGGCGCGCGAGGTGGCCGAAACTTTCCTGCGCATCGCCGTGCTGCAGGGCGAGACCCTGTCGCCCAACCTGGGCCTGCACGCCCAGGCCCGCCACAGCCTGGACCAGGCGATCGCGCTGCTGCCGCGCTACATCACCCAGCCCGGCGTGCCGCCCGAGGCGCTGGCCGCCGCGGGCGACATGTGGCTGGCCCGCGCCGCCCAGCACCAGCGCGATGCCCAGCTGGACGCCGCCGCACAGGCGCTGGGCCAGGCGCGGGCGCTGGCGGTGCAGCACCTGCAGCGGCAACCCGGCGCGCCGCAGGCGATCAGCCGGCTGGCCTCCGTGGAGGGCCGGCTGGGCGCCTTGCTGGGCGGCAGCGGTGCCACCCTGGGGCGTCTGGACGAGGCCGGGCCGCACCTGCAGACCGCCGTCGAGCTGTTGCAAGCCCAGGCCGAACGCGCACCCGATGAACCGCAGTGGGCGCACGAGCTCGCCTGGGCCTGCCAGATGCAGGCCAACCTGGCGCGGCTGCAGGCGCGGCTGGCCGATGCCCGCCGCTGGGCCGACTGCGGCGTGGCCCAGCGCGACCGCGCCGCCCGGGCCGACCCGGGCAACGTGCACTTCCAGACCCAGGCCGTGGCGGCGCGCATGACCTTGGCCATGGTGCTCTCGGCCAGCGGTGCGCACGACGAAGGCCTGGCCTTGCAGGACGAGGCTGGGGCCATGCTGCAGCGCCTGGCCACCCGCGACCCGGAAAACCGGGCGCTGGGCTTCTACGCGACGCTGATGCGCATCTCACGCACCTGGGCCCTGGTGGCCGCCGGCCGCGACGCCCGTCCCGGGCTGGACGCGATGCTGGCCGGTCTGCCCCCGCCCGAGGCGCTGGACTTCGACGCCGCGCGCCTGCGTGCCGTCGGCCTGACCTGGGGCGCCCGCGCGCTGCAGCCGCACGAGCCGGCGCGTGCGCTGGCCCTGGCGCAGGCCGCCGCCACCACGATGGCCGAGCCGCCGCGGCCCGACGGCAACGCCACCCGCCGCTGGGCCCGGGCGCAGGCCGAAGGCGAGATCGCGCAGGCGTTGCAGGCCCTGGGGCGCGCAGAAGAATCGGCCCGCATGGCCCAGCGGGCGCTGGCCAGCTGGGGCAAGGCAGCGCCGGAGTTTGAGGTTTGGGTGGCGCGCGACCGCCGGCTCAGCGCTGGGCGAGGCTGAGCGGCATCACCACCGCCCGCACGGCCTCCGGCACCGGCACCGGCCGGTTGCTGGCCCGGTCCACGTACACGTGCACGAAGTGGCCTTCGGCCGCGGCCGTGTCGTCGTCGTTGCGGAACACCGCCAGCTCGTAGCGCAGGCTGCTGCCGCCCAGGTGCGCCAGCCGCAGGCCCACCGTCACCCGGTCCGGGAAGCTGATGGGTGCGAAGTAGCGGCACTGTGTCTCGACCACCAGGCCCACGGCGGGTGAGTGTTCCAGGTCCAGTGCGCCGGCCTGGATCAGCAGCTGGTTCACCGCGGTGTCGAAGAAGCCGTAGTAGACGACGTTGTTGACGTGGCGGTAGGCGTCGTTGTCGCTCCAGCGGGTGCTGATGGCGGTGAAGTGCGCGTAGGCGCTGCGCTGGGGCGGTGTCGGTCGGGCGTTCATGTCGGCGGGCAGCAAGGTGGCGTCCTTACAATCTTGCCCCATGTCCGCACCCGCCCCCCGCAAGCTGTTTGTCACCACGGCGCTGCCGTACGCCAACGCCCCGTTCCACATCGGCCACATGATGGAATACATCCAGGCAGACACCTGGGTGCGGGCGCAGCGCATGTTGGGCGCGTTGGTCGACTTCGTGTGCGCCGACGACGCCCATGGCGCGCCCATCATGATCGCGGCCGAGAAGGCCGGCCTCACGCCGCAGGCCTTCGTGGCCGGCATCGCCGCGGGCCGCAAGCCTTACCTCGACGGCTTCCACATCGCCTTCGACCACTGGCACAGCACCGACGCGCCCGAGAACCACGCGCTGGCGCAGGACATCTACCGCGCGCTGAAGGCCAACGGCCTGGTCGACGTGCGCAGCATCGAGCAGTTCTACGACCCGCAGAAGGGCATGTTCCTGCCCGACCGCTTCATCAAGGGCGAGTGCCCCAAGTGCGGCGCCAAGGACCAGTACGGCGACAACTGCGAGGTCTGTGGCGCCGTCTACGCCCCCACGGACCTGAAGAACCCGTACTCCGCGCTCAGCGGCGCCACGCCGGTGCTCAAGACCAGCGAACACTTCTTCTTCCGCCTGAGCGACCCGCGCTGCGTGGAGTTCCTGGAGGCCTGGACGCAAGACGGCCGCCTGCAAAGCGAAGTGGCCAACAAGGTCAAGGAATGGTTCACGCGGGACGAGACCGGCAAGGCCGGCCTGGGCGACTGGGACATCAGCCGCGACGCGCCGTACTTCGGCATCGAAATCCCCGATGCACCCGGCAAGTACTTCTACGTCTGGCTGGATGCGCCCGTGGGTTACCTGGCCTCGCTGCAGGCGTGGCTGGCCAAGCGCGGTGAAGACCTGGACGCCTACCTCGCCGACCCGGCGCGCGAGCAGGTGCACTTCATCGGCAAGGACATCGTCACCTTCCACACGCTGTTCTGGCCCGCGATGCTGAAGTTCTCCGGCCGCAAGGTGCCGGACCACGTCTTCGTGCACGGCCACCTCACCGTGCACAACGAGAAGATGAGCAAGAGCCGCGGCACCGGCATCAGCCCGCTGGTCTACCTGGAGTCGGGCCTGAACGCCGAGTGGCTGCGCTACTACCTCTGCGCCAAGCTCAATCCGCGCGTGGAAGACCTGGACTTCAACCCCGAGGACTTCGTCGCGCGCGTCAACGCCGACCTGGTGGGCAAGTACATCAACATCGCCAGCCGCGCCGCGGGCTTCCTGAGCAAACGTTTCGACGGCCAGCTCTCGGCCGACCTGGGCGTGGAAGGCCGCGTGCTGCTGGACGGCCTGCGTGCGCACCAGGCCACCATCGAGGGCCTGTACAGCAGCCGCGAGTTCGGCCGCGCGGTGCGCGAGATCATGGGCCTGGCCGACCGCGTGAACGAATTCGTCGACGCCCACAAACCCTGGGAACTGGCCAAGCAGGCCGGGCAGGACGCGGCGCTGCACGACGTGTGTTCGGTCTGCATCGAGGCCTTCCGCGTGCTGAGCATCTACCTGAAGCCCATCCTGCCCAAGCTGGCGGCCGACGTGGAGGCCTTCCTGCAGGTGCCGCCGCTGCAGTTTGCCGACGCGGCGCGCGCGCTGGGCCACCACCAGATCGCGCCCTACCAGCACCTGATGCAGCGCGTGGACGCCGCCAAGGTCGAGGCGCTGCTGACCCCGCCGGAACCCGTGGCCCCACCACCCGCCTTGCCCGGTGGCGAAGCCATCGCACCGACGATCACGATCGACGATTTCGTCAAGATCGACCTGCGCATCGCCAAGATCGTCACCGCCGAGCGGGTGGACGGCAGCACCAAGCTGTTGCGCCTGACGCTGGACGCGGGCGAAGGCAGACTGCGCAACGTGTTCAGCGGCATCGCCAGCGCCTACACACCCGAGCAGCTGACCGGCAAGCTGACGGTGCTGGTGGCCAACCTGGCGCCACGCAAGATGAAGTTCGGCGTCAGCGAAGGCATGGTGCTGGCCGCCAGCGATGCCGACGAAAAGAAGAACCCCGGCATCCACGTGCTGGAGCCGTGGCCGGGCGCCGTGCCCGGCATGCGGGTGCGCTGAGCGGCCTGGCCCCATGCTGCCGTGGCTGAGGGGCTGGACCGACATCCGGCGCACCCCGGAAGCCGATTTGCGCCTGGGCGCGCTGCTGGCCTTCGTGGCCGGCGCCACCAACGCCGGGGGGTTTCTGGCCGTGGCGCGTTACACCTCGCACATGACGGGCATCGTCTCGGCCATGGCCGATGACATGGTGCTGGGCCACTGGACGCTGGCGCTGGCCGGCGCCGCAGCGCTGACCATGTTCCTGCTCGGCGCGATGTGCACCGCGCTCTTGGTGAACCTGGCGCGCCAGCGGGGCATGCACAGCCGCTTTGCGCTGCCGCTGATGCTGGAGGCCGCGCTGCTGCTGCTGTTCGGTCTGCTGGGTGCCACGCTGAGCCTGGCGGTGACGCTGCTGCTGCCGGCCACGGTGCTGCTGCTGTGTTTCATCATGGGGCTGCAGAACGCGGTGATCAGCAAGATCTCGCGTGCCACCATCCGCACCACGCACGTGACCGGCCTGGTGACGGACCTGGGCATTGAACTCGGCAAGCTGGTCTACGTGAACAGCACCGCCACGCCATTGCCGGTGCGTGCCGACCGCGCCCGCATGAAGATGCATGCACTGCTGATCGCCATGTTCTTCGTCGGCGGCTTGTTCGGCGCCCTGGGCTTCAAGCAGGTGGGCTACATCACCACGGTACCGCTGGCGATCGCGCTCATCGTCGTCGCGGTCCGGCCGCTGCTGGCCGACCTGCGCAGCCTGGCGCGTCCGGCATGAAACTGACCCTGCACCGCTTCCGGCCCAGGCTGCTGGAGACGCTGCCGGGTTACAGCCGCCAACAACTGGCGCGTGATGTCGGCGCCGGGCTCACGGTGGGCGTGGTGGCCTTGCCGCTGGCCATGGCCTTTGCCATCGCCAGCGGCGTCAAACCCGAGGCCGGCCTGTTCACGGCCATCGTCGCCGGTCTGCTGATCAGCGTTCTGGGCGGCTCCAACGTGCAGATCGGTGGCCCGGCGGGTGCCTTCATCGTCATCGTCTACGGCATCGTCGAGCGCTACGGCCTGGCCAACCTGCTGATCGCCACCATGCTGGCCGGGGTGCTGCTGTTCACCATGGGCCTGCTGAAGCTGGGCGCGCTGGTGCGCTACGTGCCGGTGTCCATCGTCATCGGCTTCACCAACGGCATCGCGGTGCTGATCGCGCTCTCGCAGGTGAAGGATTTCCTGGGCCTGTCCACCGGGCCGATGCCGGCGGACTTCTTCTCGCAGATCGGCGTGCTGGGGGGCGCGCTGCACAGCCTGAACCCCTGGGCGCTGGGCATCGCGCTGGCCAGCCTGGTCACGGTGGTGCTGTGGCCCAAGTCCTACACCATGCCCACCGCGCCGGTGGGCGGCCTGGCACGCGCGCGTCGCGTCGCGTCCCACCTGCCGGGCACGGTGGTGGTGCTGGTGGGCACCACGCTGGCCGTGACGCTGCTGCAGCTGCCGGTGGACACCATCGGCAGCCGCTTCGGCGGCATCCCGCAGGCCTTGCCGAGTTTTGCCCTGCCCGACGTCAGCTGGGCCACGGCCAAGCAGCTGGTGGTGCCCACGCTGACCATCGCGCTGCTGG
>CAYTWU010000232.1:0-6081 GCA_964442175.1 uncultured Rubrivivax sp. | reverse complement strand
CCCGAAGCCCGACGACTACGTCGTGCTGCCCGAGGCCATCAGCAAGGAGCCGCTGGGCCCGATGATCCGCCGCGGCGACTGGGAGTTCTTCACCATCGTGCGCTGGACGCTGAACGGCCTGATCGAAGCCGAGGAGTACGGCCTGACGGCGGCCAACGCCGACAAGCTGAAGGCCGAAAGCAAGGACCCGCCGATCCAGCGCCTGGTGGGCACCTCGGGTGACGTCGGCAAGGGCATGGGCCTGGACAACGACTGGCTGGTCAAGGTGATCAAGGCCGTGGGCAACTACGGCGAGATGTACACACGCAACATCGGCCCGCTCGGCCTGGCCCGCGGCCAGAACGCGCTGTGGACCGATGACGGCCTGATGTACGCGCCGCCGCTGCGTTAAAGCCAACCTGCGGGGCCCTCGACGGGCCCCGCCTCCACCCCATGTTCAAGAGTGAAAAGGCGCGGGGCCTGCTCTACCAGGCCCTGCTGCTCGCGGCCGTGCTCGGCCTGGGCTGGTACCTGGTGTCCAACACGCTGCACAACCTGCAGACGCGCAACATCCAGGTCGGCTTCGGTTTCCTCAGCAAGGAAGCCGGGTTCGAGATCGCCGAAAAAGGCATCGCCTACGAGCCGGCCGACAGCTATGGCCGCGCCTTTGCCGTCGGCCTGGTCAACACGCTGACGGTGGCCGCGCTGGGCGTGTTTTTTGCCACCGTGATCGGCACGCTGGTGGGCATCGGCCGGCTGTCGTCGAACTGGCTGCTGGCCAAGTTCAGCGCCGGCTACGTGGAGGTGATGCGCAACGTGCCGCTGCTGCTGCAGCTCTTCGTCTGGTACGGCCTCTTCACCGAATTGCTGCCGGGTGTGCGCGAGGCCATCGACGTGGGCGGCTGGTTGTTCATCAGCCAGCGGGGTTTCCGTTTTGCCTGGCCCGAGGCGCACGCGGCCTGGTCGGCCGTGCCCTGGGCACTGGCGGCTGGGGTGCTGCTGGCGTGGGGGTTCCGCACCTGGGCCCGCCAGCGCCAGCGGCAGACCGGGCAGATCCTGCCGGTGGGCCGCATCAGTGCCGCGTTCGTGCTCGGCCTGCCGGTGCTGGCCTGGGCCGCGCTGGGTGCGCCCACGCAGATGCAGATCCCGGTGCTCGCGGGCTTCGATTTCGAGGGCGGCAAGATCCTGTCGCCCGAGTTCATGGCATTGCTGATCGGCCTGTCCACCTACACCGCGGCCTTCATCGCCGAGGTGGTGCGCGCCGGCATCCTGGCGGTGGACCGCGGCCAGGGCGAAGCCGCGATGGCCCTGGGCCTGACACCCGGCCAGCGCCTGCGCCTGGTGACGCTGCCGCAGGCGCTGCGCGTGATCATCCCGCCGATGACCAGCCAGTACCTGAACCTGGCGAAGAACTCCTCGCTCGCCGTGGCCATCGGCTACCCGGACCTGGTGGCGATTGCCAACACCACGATGAACCAGACCGGCCAGGCCATCGAGGCCATCGCCATCCTGATGGCGGTCTACCTGACGATCAGCCTGCTGATCTCGCTGTTCATGAACTGGTACAACGACCGCGTTCGGCTCGTGGAGCGATGACATGAGTGCTTCCATCGCAGCCCCCGGCGGCCGTGGTGCCGCGCACTGGCTCAAGACCAACCTCTTCTCCACGCCGCTCAACAGCGTCATCACGCTGCTGATGGCGCTGTTCCTGCTGTGGTCCGTGCCCAAGGTGCTGGGCTGGACGGTGTTCAACGCCGTGTGGGGTTACGCCACCGTCGAACAATGCGACGCGGTGCGCGGCCAGGGTGCGTGCTGGGCCGTGGTGTGGGAGAAGTTCCGCTTCATGATGTTCGGCGTCTACCCGTTCGAGGAGCAGTGGCGCCCGGCCATCGCCATCGGCGTGATGATGGTGCTGCTGGGTGTCTCGGCGCTCAAGCGTTTCTGGAACCGCTGGCTGGCCGCGATCTGGATCGTCGGCATCGCGCTCACCTTCTGGCTGATGGGCGGCGGCCTCGGCCTGGTGCCGGTGCGCACCGAGCAGTGGGGCGGCCTGCCGGTCACGCTGATCCTGGCCATCTTCGGCATCGGCTTCGCGTTCCCGCTGGGCGTGCTGCTGGCGCTGGGACGGCGCTCCAGGCTGCCCATCATCCGCGCTGCCAGCGTGATCTACATCGAGGTGGTGCGCGGCGTGCCGCTGATCACCGTGCTGTTCATGGCCTCGGTGATGTTCGCGCTCTTCCTGCCCGAAGGCGTGCGCATCGACCAGCTGCTGCGCGCGCAGGTGGCCATCATCCTGTTCGTTGCGGCGTATCTGGCCGAGGCCGTGCGCGGCGGCCTGCAGGCCGTGCCCAAGGGCCAGATCGAGGCCGCCGAGGCGTTGGGCCTGCCCTACTGGCGCATGATGGCCCTGGTGGTGCTGCCGCAGGCGCTGCGCATCTCGATCCCACCCATCGTCAACAGCTTCATCTCGCTGTTCAAGGACACCTCGCTGGTGGTGATCATCGCCATCTACGACTTCGCCTACGCAGTGAAGAAGTCGGTCGAAACCGACTTCGCGTGGAAGAAGTACTTCATCGAGGCCTTCCTCTTTTCCATCCTCATCTACTGGATCTTCTGCTTCGCGATGAGCCAGTACAGCCAGCGGCTGGAGCGTGAGCTCGCCCGTGGCCACCAGCGTTAACGAAGGCAAAACATGGCCGAACCGGCGATCCGCATCCAGGGCCTGAACAAGTGGTACGGCGAGTTCCACGTGCTCAAGAACATTCACCTCAGCGTCGCCAAGGGCGAGCGCATCGTGGTCTGCGGCCCGTCGGGCTCGGGCAAGAGCACGTTGATCCGCTGCATCAACCGGCTGGAGGTGCACCAGCAGGGCCAGATCGTCGTGGGGGGTGTCGAGCTCACCGACGTGCTGAAGAACATCGACACGGTGCGCGCCGAGGTCGGCATGGTGTTCCAGCACTTCAACCTGTTCCCGCACCTGACGGTGCTGGAGAACTGCACGCTGGCGCCGATCTGGGTGAAAAAACAACCGCAGGCCGAGGCCGAGGCCACCGCGCGCAAGTACCTGGAGCGGGTGCGCATCCTGGAGCAGGCGCCCAAGTACCCGGGCCAGCTCTCCGGTGGCCAGCAGCAGCGTGTGGCGATTGCCCGCGCGCTGTGCATGAACCCCAGCATCATGCTGTTCGACGAGCCCACCTCGGCGCTGGACCCGGAGATGGTGAAGGAAGTGCTCGACACCATGATCGACCTCGCCAAGGAAGGCATGACCATGTTGTGCGTGACGCACGAGATGGGCTTTGCCAAGGCCGTGGCCGACCGCGTGATCTTCATGGACCGCGGTGAGATCGTCGAGCAGAACACGCCCGAGGCGTTTTTCTCGAACCCGAAGAACGAACGCACGCAACAGTTCCTGAGCCAGATCCTGGACCGCTGAGACCATGGACCCGCTGCACAGCCGGCCTGACAGCGGGGCGCGTGTCGATGAACTGAACGCGCTGGCCTACCGCTGGCGGCACGACGACACGCGGCGTGCGCTGGCCTTTGCGCGCCAGGCCCTGGCGCTGGCCGAGCAGCTGGCTTACACGCCCGGCCGGGCCTGGGCCTTGTTGCGGGTCGCCTTGTGCGAGTACATCCTGGGCGACACCTCGCGGCAATACGAAACCCACCTGGGCGAGGCCATCGCGCTGATGCGCGAGCTGGGCGAGCCGCAGGGCGAAGCCGAGGCCATGAACCTGCTGGCCAACATCCTGGGCAGCCGCGGTGAACACGAGGCGGCACTGGCCTTGCACGGCCGCTGCCTGGCGCTGCGCCGTGCCGTCGGCCACCACGTGGGGGTGGCGGCGACCTTGAACAACATGGGCATCCAGCTGCGCCAGCTGGCCCGCACCGGCGAAGCGCTGGACTGCCTGCGCGAAAGCCTGCAGCTGGCCCTGGCCCAGGCCGACCTGCGCGGCATTGCCTACGCCCATGTGAACCTGGGGCAGGTGTACCTGGCGATCGACGACGCCGCGACCGCGGTTGAACACTTCGAGCAGGGGTTTGCGCGCGTGGCACGCACCGACGACCGCGCGCTGGAGTGCACCGCCCTCATCGGCCTGGCCCGGGCGCGTGCGCTGCAGGGCGCGCACCCGGCGGCGCTGGAGCTGCTGCAGCACGCGCAGGCCCTGGCGCTGCGCACCGGCAACGTCGGTGACCAGGCCCAGGTGAACCTGGCCCAGGCGGCGGTGGAGCAGGGGCGTGGCCGCCATGCCGCCGCCACGGCCCACCTGCACGCGGCGCTGGTCGGCCTTCGGCGCGCCGACGAACGGGGGCTCGTGGCCGAGGTGCAGGTGCGCCTGGCCGACAGCCAGTGGCGGCTGGGCGATGCCGATGCGGCACAGGCGCAGCTGGCACAGGCCCTGGCCCTGGCCGAAGCCAACGGCCAGGCGCTGGTGGCGGAATCGGCGCGGCGCCTGCTGGGCGAGATCGGACGCGCCGCCTGATCCGGCGTGGCTCAGGCCGGCGGTATCGGCGCCAGTGGCGCGAAGTCCGGCGTCTGTTTGGCCTTCCAGCCCGCGATGGCACGCCCCATCTCGTCGAGGTCGAAGATCGCGCTCTGCAGCAGCGTCATCTGCTGCAGCGCTTCGGCCGTGCCGTGGTCGCGTGCGTAGTTCAGCGCGCGTTTGCTGCCGGCAATCGCCAGCGGCGATTTTTCGGCGATCTGGTGCGCCAGGTCCAGCGCATGCGCCAGCGTGGCCGCCGCATCGGGCAGCACGGCGTTGACCAGGCCGATCTGCAAGGCACGTTCGGCGCCCACCCGTTCGCCGGTGTAGGCCATCTGGCGTGCCACGCCCGGGGCCACGATCTTGGGCAGGCGCTGCAGCACGCCCAGGTCGGCGGCCATGCCGATGTGGATCTCCTGCACCGTGAAAAATGCGTCGGCGCTGGCGACGCGGATGTCGCACACGGCGGCCAGGTCCAGCGCACCGCCCACGCAGCCGCCCTGGATCGCAGCGATGACCGGGAAGCGCGCGTCCTCCAGCACGTCGATGCAGGCCATCAGCCGGCGCAGCCCGTCCTGGAAGGCCAGGCGCTTGCGGGCGTCTGCGGTGTCGAGCATCGGCATCCCGCCGTCGAAGACGTCGAGCGCCATGCCGGCGCTGAAGTGCCGGCCGGTGGACGAGACCACCAGCACACGCGTCTCGCCGGCATCGTCCAGCGCCGTCACCGCGTCGCGCAGTGCCGGGAAAAACGGCGGCGCCAGCGTGTTCAGGCGCTCGGGCCGGTTCAGCTGCAGGTGGGCCACGCCCGGGGCGGCGCTGCTCAAGGTGAAGAACGCGTTTTCCATGCGACGAGCATAGCGGCGCGCGTGCTCCAATCGTAGAGATGGAGAACCCCCACGCTCACTGTGTTCGCTGCCCCCCAAGGGGGCGTTCAGCACCCTGGGGGCGGCCCGGCGGGCGCTGATGGAAACGCTGACGCTGGCCGATGGCACCACCCTGCGGCTGCACCTGTGGCCCACCGACGGGCGGCCGCATGGCCAGGTGCTGGTCGTGCACGGCCTGGGCGAACACGGTGGGCGTTATGCCCACGTGGCGGCGGTGCTCAACAAGCAGCGCTGGCAGGTGCATGCCTGGGACCACCGCGGCCATGGCCTGAGCGGCGGTGCGCGCGGGGCGGTGCCGCCGGGCGATGCGCTGTGCGCGGATCTTGCGCAGGTGATCGACCAGGTGCGCGAGCCCGGCCGGCCCTTTGTGCTGCTGGGCCACAGCATGGGCGGGCTGGTCGCGGCCCGGTTTGTGGCCGAGGCGCTGGCGCCGCAGCCGGCGGCCTGGTCGCGCCCGGTGGATGCGCTGGTGCTGTCATCGCCCGCGCTGGACGCCGGCATGAACGCCGTGCAGAAGCTGCTGCTGGCCACGCTGGGCCGCGTGGCGCCGGATCTGGCGCTGGGCAACGGGCTGAAACCCGCGTGGGTGTCGCGCGACCCGGCCGTGGTGCGGGCCTACGTGGCCGACCCGCTGGTGCACGACCGCATCACGCCGCGGCTGGTGCGCTTCATCGTCGAGGGGGGCGGGCTGGTGCGTGAACGCGCCGCCGCTTGGCGGGTGCCGACGCTGCTGATGT
>CAYTWU010000231.1:0-6113 GCA_964442175.1 uncultured Rubrivivax sp. | reverse complement strand
GCACCAGCATCGAATTCGAGCGCACCACGCCGGGCAGCCGCGGCAGCACCTCGGCGTGGAAACGCTCGAGGTCGGCCGCGTCGCGGTACATGAAACGCACCAGGTAGTCGTTGGTGCCGGCCACGTAGAAGCAGTCCAGGATCTCCGGCGTGGCCTGCGCCGCCTGCTCGAAGGCCTGCAGCCGCTGCGGCTGCGTGCTCTCCAGGTTGATGATGGTGAAGCTGGTGCCCTGCCGGCCCAGGGCACGCGGGTTCAGCAGCGCCACATAACGGTCCACGACGCCGGCGTCCTCCAGCGCCTTCACCCGGCGCAGGCAGGCCGAGGGCGACAGGTGCACGCGCTGCGCCAGGTCCTGGTTCGAGATCCGCCCGTTGGCCTGCAGCTCGGCCAGGATCTGCCGGTCCATCGCATCCAGTTGCACTGGCTCATCCGGGGTTCGCATGTTCTGCCGTTTCGCTGTTCATTGACCGCAGGATTGTGCGCTGCTGCGGGTGAACCCGGGCTGCGCACGCATGCACATTGCGCAGCCGCCGCACTAGACTGCGTGTTGGCCCACCGCATGCTTTGGAGATCCCCATGGACAGCACCCAAGACGCCTACTGGATGCCCTTCACCGCCAACCGGCAGTTCAAGAAGAACCCCCGGTTGCTGAGCAAGGCCTCGGGCATGCACTACTGGGACGAACACGGCCGGCAGATCCTGGACGGTGTGGCCGGCCTGTGGTGCGTGAACGCCGGCCATGGCCGGACCAAGATCACCCAGGCCATCCAGGCGCAGGCCGCCGAGATGGATTTCTGCCCGCCCTTCCAGATGGCCCACCCCAAGGCCTTCGAACTGGCCCGGCGCGTGGCCGACCTCGCGCCCGAGGGCATGGGCAAGGTGTTTTTCACCAACTCCGGCTCGGAATCGGTGGACACCGCACTGAAGATGGCGCTGGCCTACCACCGCGTGCGCGGCGAAGGCCAGCGCACCCGGCTGATCGGCCGTGAGCGCGGTTACCACGGCGTCAACTTCGGTGGCATCTCGGTGGGTGGCATGGTGGCCAACCGCAAGATGTTCGGCAGCATGCTGGGGGGTGTGGACCACATCCGCCACACGCACGACCCGGCCCGCAACGCCTACACCGTGGGCCAGCCGGCGCATGGGGCCGAGTTCGCCGATGACCTGGAGCGCCTGGTCGCGCTGCACGACGCGTCCACGATTGCCGCCGTGATCGTCGAGCCCGTCGCCGGCTCCACCGGCGTGCTGGTGCCGCCGGTGGGTTACCTGCAGCGCCTGCGCGAGATCTGCGACAAACACGGCATCCTGCTGATCTTCGACGAGGTCATCACCGGCTTCGGCCGCACCGGCAACCCGTTTGCCGCGCAGACCTTCGGTGTCACGCCCGACCTGATGGTGGTGGCCAAGGGCCTGACCAACGGCGCCGTGCCCATGGGCGCGGTGATCGCCCGCGATGGCTTGTACGACGCGTTCATGAACGGGCCCGAGCACCTGATCGAGTTTTTCCACGGCTACACCTACTCGGCCCACCCGCTGGCCTGCGCCGCCGGCCTGGCGACGCTGGACACCTACGCCGAAGAAGGCCTGCTGACCCGCGCGCAGCAGGTGCAGGGCTACTTTGCCGAATCGCTGCACGCACTGCGCGGCGAGCCCAACGTGATCGACGTGCGCAACATCGGCCTGGTCGGCGGCATCGAGCTGGCGCCGCTGCCCGGCGAGCCGGCCAAACGGGCCTTCAGCGTCTTCCTGGATTGTTACAAGGAAGGGGTGCTGATCCGCACCACCGGCGACACCGTGGCGCTGTCGCCGCCGCTGATCATCGAGCGCGAGCACATCGACCGCATCGTCGGCACCATCCGCGCGGCCTTGCGCCGCGCCGCCTGAACGCCATCCCGAGGGTTTTGCCTATCGTATGCCCCTGCTCGACACCGACCGCGCGCTGACCCGGGACTCGTACTACGCCGCCACGGCGCAGCGCGAGCTGGACCACCCACCGCTGTCGGACTCGACAAGCTGCGATGTGGCCATCGTCGGCGGTGGTTTGGCCGGCCTGTCGGCCGCGCTGGAGCTGCGCCGCCAGGGCCTGGACGTGCTGCTGCTGGAAGCACAGCAGATCGGCTTTGGCGCCAGCGGCCGCAACGGCGGCCAGGCCATCCACGGCCTGGCCTGCGAGCAGGACGTGATCGAGGCGCAGCTGGGCCTGGACGATGCGAAGCAGGTCTGGGCGATGTCGCTGGAAGCGCTGGACCTGATTCGCCAGCGCATCGCCGAACACCACATCGATTGCGATTGGCAAGCCGGCTACCTGGGCCTGGCCACCACGGCGGCCAAGGGCCGTGCGCTGGCCGAGTGGGCCGACCGCATCGAGCAGGTCTACGGCTACCCGCTGACACGGGTGAGCCCCGGTGATGTGCAGCAGTGGATCGCCAGCCCGCGCTTCCACAGCGGCATCCACGACCCGCGCTCCGGCCACCTGCACCCGCTGAAGTACACGCTGGGCCTGGCCCGCGCGGCGGCCGAGGCTGGCGTGCGGCTGCACGAAAACACCCCGGTGACGGCGCTGCAAGCCGGCGATACCCCCGTGCTGCACACCGCCAGCGGCACGGTGCGCGCGCGCCAGGTGCTGCTGGCGGGCAATGTCTACCTGCAGGGCCTGGCGCCAACGCTGGCCGCACGCATCATGCCGGTCGGCACCTACATCGCCTGCAGCGCGGCGCTGGACCCGGCGCGGGCGCAGGCGCTGATCCCCAGCCGCTCGGCGGTGTGCGACACCAACTTCGTGCTCGACTACTTCCGCCCCACGGCCGACCACCGCATGCTGTACGGCGGGCGGGTGAGCTACAGCACCGTGACGCCCTCCGACCTGGCGGACAGCATGCGCCGGCGCATGGTGGCCACCTTCCCGCAACTGGCCGACGTGCCGGTGCAATACGCCTGGGGCGGCTTTGTCGACATCACGATGAACCGCGCGCCGGATTTCGGCCGCCTGCCCGGCCATGTGTATTACCTGCAGGGTTTTTCAGGCCACGGCCTGGCGCTCACCGGCCTGGCGGGCCGGCTGGTGGCCGAGGCCATCGCGGGTGATGCCCACCGCTTCGATGTGTTTGCGCGGCTGAAACACCGTCCCTTCCCGGGTGGCGCGCGGCTGCGCACACCGGCGCTGGTGCTGGGCATGGCCTGGTACCGTTTGCGCGATATGCTGGGTTGATTGTCATGAGCACACGCCAATTCCCCGTCGTCCTGGTGCCCGCCTGCAACCGCATGCTGGGCGAACACCCCTTCCACATCGCGGGCCGCAAGTACCTGGAGGCCGTGCGCCTGGCCGGCGCGCTGCCGTTGGTCGTGCCACGCGCCGAGCCGGAGGAGTTCGAGGCCCTGCTGGCACTGGCCGATGGCGTGCTGCTGACCGGCTCGCCGTCCAACGTGCACCCGCGGCACTTCGGCGAGGACGTGCACAACCCGGCCCTGCCGCTGGACCCGCAGCGCGATGACTGGACATTGCCGCTGATCCCGCTGATCCTGGCCCGCGGCCTGCCGCTGCTGGCCATCTGCCGCGGCGCGCAGGAGGTGAACGTGGCCCTGGGCGGCACGCTGCACCAGGCGGTGCAGGAACTGGGGCCCTACGCCGACCACCGCGCCGACGACGAACAACCCGCCGCCGTGCAGTACGGCCCGGCCCACCCGCTGCACGCGGTGCCGGGCGGGCTGCTGAGCGGCATCGTCGGCCGCGATGAGTTTGATGTGAACTCGGTTCACGGCCAGGCCGTGAACCGGCTGGCGCCCGGCCTGCGGGCCGAAGCGCATGCCCCCGACGGCCTGGTCGAGGCCTTCACCCAGCCGGCTGCACCCGGCTTCAACCTGTGTGTGCAGTGGCACCCCGAGTGGCGGGCTGCAGAGAACCCGGTGTCGATGCGCCTGCTGGGCGCCTTCGGCCTGGCCGTGCGCCAGTACCGCGACCGTGTGCGGGGCCCCCTGCCAGCGGCAGCTGCCGAGAACGCTGCTGCCCCCCACTCCCTCACAGGTGCCCCATGATGTCCCGCGAATCCATGTCCTTCAACCAGCTCGAACAATGGCTGGACCAGAACCGCGTCACTGAAATCGAATGCCTGGTGCCCGACCTCACCGGCGTGGCGCGCGGCAAGATCCTGCCGCGCCAGAAGTTCACCGAAGACCGCGGCATGCGGCTGCCCGAGGCCGTGGTGGCCATGGGCGTGACGGGTGAGTTCCCGGAAGAAGGCCCGTACTACGACGTCATCACCCCCACCGACCGCGACATGCACCTGCGGCCCGACCCCAGCACCGTGCGCATCGTGCCCTGGGCGGTGGACCCGACGGCCCAGGTCATCCACGACTGTTACGACCGCGAGGGCGTGCTGGTGCCGTTTGCGCCGCGCTCGGTGCTGCGCAAGGTCTGCGAGCGCTTCGATGCGGCCGGCTGGGACCCGGTGGTCGCGCCCGAGCTGGAGTTCTACCTGGTTGCGCGCAACACCGACCCCGACGTGCCGCTGAAACCACCCGTGGGCCGCAGCGGACGCAGCGAAACCAGCCGCCAGGCCTACAGCATCGACGCGGTGAACGAATTCGACCCGCTGTTTGAAGACGTCTACGCCTACTGCGAAAAGATGGAGCTGAACGTGGACACGCTGATCCACGAGGTGGGCGCCGGGCAGATGGAGATCAACTTCTTCCATGCCCACCCGCTGGGCCTGGCCGACGAGGTCTTCATGTTCAAGCGCACGGTGCGCGAGGCGGCGCTGCGCCATGACATGTTCGCCACCTTCATGGCCAAGCCGATCGCCGGCGAACCCGGCAGCGCGATGCACATCCACCAGAGCGTGGTGAGCAAGCTCACCGGCAACAACATCTTCAGCAACGAAGACGGCAGCCCGAGCAAGGAGTTCTTCTGGTACATCGGCGGCCTGCAGAAGTACATCCCGGCGGCGATGGCGCTGTTTGCGCCCTATGTGAACAGCTACCGCCGGCTGGTGCGCAGCAACGCCGCGCCCATCAACATCCAGTGGGGCACGGACAACCGCACCGTCGGCATCCGCAGCCCGGTGGCCACACCGTCGGCACGCCGCATCGAAAACCGCGTGATCGGTGCCGACGCCAACCCTTATGTGGCGCTGGCGGCCACGCTGGCCTGCGGCTACCTGGGCATCCAGCAGCGCATCGAACCTTCGCCCGAATGCAAGGGCGACGCCTACCTGGGCGACTTCCAGCTGCCGCGCAGCCTGGGCGAGGCGCTCACGCTGCTGCGCAACGAAACCGACCTGGCCAGCGTGCTCGGCAAGGAGTTCGTGACCGTCTACACCGAGGTCAAGGAGATCGAATACGCCGAGTTCATGAAGGTGATCTCGCCCTGGGAACGCGAGCACCTGCTGCTGCACGTCTGAAGGACTGGTGAGATGACCCACACGCCATTTGCTGCAACAACGCGGGCCGAGCGCCGGGCCGCTCCCAAGCCGGCCCGCATCCCCCCTGGGGGATCGGGCGACGTACCCGTCGACCGAGGGGCTGAAATGAACGCCAGAACGACCGCCGAGTGGCAAGCCGCCGATGCCGCGCATTTCCTGCACCCTTTCACCGATTTCCAGTCGCTGGCCAAGAAGGGCTCGCGTGTCATCACCCAGGCGCACAACATCTACCTGACCGACAGCGACGGCCACCACATCCTGGACGCGATGTCCGGCCTGTGGTGCGTGAACGTCGGCTACGGGCAGGAGGCGCTGGTGGAGGCCGCCGCGCGCCAGATGCGGGAGCTGCCGTTCTACAACGCGTTTTTCCAGACCGCCACACCGCCGGCCATCGAGCTGGCCGAACTGCTGGCGCAGGTGACACCGCCGCAGTTCCAGCATGTGTTTTTCTCCGGCTCGGGCTCGGAGGGCAACGACACCATCGTGCGCATGGTGCGGCGTTACTGGGACCTGAGGGGCCAGCCGCAGCGCAGCGTGATCATCAGCCGCCACAACGCCTACCACGGCTCCACCATGGCCGGCGCCTCGCTGGGCGGCATGAGCGGCATGCACGCACAAGGTGGCCTGCCCATCCCCGGCATCACGCACATCGAACAGCCCTACTGGTACGAACTGGGCCGCTCGATGTCCAAGGAC
>CAYTWU010000230.1:2656-6130 GCA_964442175.1 uncultured Rubrivivax sp. | reverse complement strand
CGCTGCCCAGCCGCGCGATGCTGCTGCGCCTGGCCGAACGGCTGGACGTGCCGCTGCGCGAGCGCAATCGCTGGCTGCGCGCCGCCGGTTTTGCACCGCTGTACCGCGAGGGCCCGCTGGACGCGCAGGCCCTGGCCCAGGTGCAAGCCCTGCTGGACGCGCACGAGCCCGCACCGGCCCTGGCGGTGGACCGGCACTGGCAGCTGGTGGCCGCCAACCGGCTGCTGCCGGCCTTGTTGAGCGGCGTGGACCCGGCCCTGCTGGGCCCGCCGCTGAACGTGCTGCGGGTGGCGCTGCACCCGCGGGGCCTGGCACCGCGCATCCACAACCTGCCGGCCTGGCGCGGCCATGTGCTGGTACGGCTGAAGCGCCAGGTGCAGACCAGCGGCGACGCCACGCTGGCCGCGCTGCACACCGAGTTGTCAGGCTACGGCAGCGAATCGGCGCCCGCGGAGCACGACCCCTTCGGCGAGGGCCTGGCCCTGCCCTTGCAGCTGCACAGCGCGGCCGGCGTGCTGAGCTTCATCAGCACCATCACCGTGTTCGGCGCGCCGCACGATGCGCAGCTGTCGGAGCTGGCGCTGGAGACCTTTCTGCCGGCCGACGCGGCCACCACGGCTGCGCTGCGTCAGTTGCTGGCCGGCATCACTTGAACGGGTTGGCCGTCGCGAACCACAGCCCGATGCCGGTGGCGATGATGAAGGCCCCGTCCAGCACGCCCACCAGCAGGAAGACCTTGTTCTGCATGGGCTCCATCATCTCCGGCTGCCGGGCGCTGGCTTCCAGGTACTTGGAGCCCATGATCCCGATGCCGATGCACGAGCCCACGGCCCCCAGCCCGATCATGTGGCCCACGGCCAGCGGCAGATACTCGCTCATGTGTTCTCCAGTGGTTGACGACGGCACCATGCTGCTGCCGCACGGGCGCTGCGTCGATGACCCCGGAGGTCAAACCCGAGGCGCCACCCCATGACCACCCCCCGCCCGCTGCTGATCCGCCACGCCACGCTGCCCGATGGCCGCACCGGGATCGATGTGCTGATGCAGGATGGCCGCATCAGCGCGCTGGCCCCGGCGCTGCCCGCGGTGCCCGCAGCCGAAGAGATCGACGCCCAGGGCTGGCTGCTGAGCCCACCCTTCGTCGACGCGCACTTCCACATGGACGCCACGCTCAGCCTGGGCCTGCCGCGGCTGAACCTCAGCGGCACGCTGCTGGAAGGCATCGCCCTCTGGGGCGAGCTGAAGCCGAAGCTGACGCAGGACGCGCTGGTCGAGCGCGCCCTGGCCTACTGCGACTGGGCCGTGGCGCGCGGGCTGCTGGCCATCCGCTCGCACGTGGACGTGTGCGACCCGCGGCTGCTGGCGGTGGAGGCGCTGCTGCACGTCAAACAACAGGTGAAGCCTTACCTCGACCTGCAGCTGGTGGCCTTTCCGCAGGACGGTGTGCTGCGCAGCCCGGGCGCGCTGGACAACCTGACACGTGCGCTGGACCTGGGCGTGGACGTGGTCGGCGGCATCCCGCACTTCGAACGCACTGCTGCCGATGGCGCGGAGAGCGTGCGCATCCTGTGCGAGCTGGCGGCCCGGCGTGGCCTGCGTGTGGACATGCACTGCGACGAAAGCGACGACCCGCTGTCGCGCCACGTCGAGACCCTGGCAGCGCAGACGCATCGCCTGGGCCTGCACGGGCGTGTCACGGGCTCCCACCTCACGTCCATGCACTCGATGGACAACTACTACGTGAGCAAGCTGATCCCGCTGATGGCCGAAGCGCAGCTGCAGGTGGTGGCCAACCCGCTGATCAACATCACGCTGCAGGGCCGGCACGACAGCTACCCCAAACGCCGCGGCATGACGCGTGTGCCGGAGCTGATGGCCGCCGGGGTCAACGTCGCCTTCGGCCACGACTGCGTGATGGACCCCTGGTACGCGCTGGGCTCGGCCGACATGCTGGAGGTGGCGTCCATGGGCCTGCACGTGGCACAGATGACGGGCCTGGCGGCGATGCGCCAGTGTTTCGACGCCGTGACGGTGAACGCCGCACAGGTGATGGGGCTGGAAGGCTACGGCCTGGCGGTGGGCGCACGCGCCGATGCGGTGCTGCTGCAGGCACGTTGCCCCGAAGAAGCGATCCGCTTGCGGGCGGCGCGCCTCGTCACGGTGCGTGGTGGCCACATCGTGGCGCGCAGCGCACCGGCCACGGTGGCCCTGCACCTGGCGGGCCGTCCCCAGAGCGTGGACTTCACGCGACAGGTGCCTCGATAGAATATGACGCGTCAGGGAGTACTCAGAAAATCGCCACCATGAAGCTCATCGGATCACCGACCAGCCCCTACGTCCGCAAGGTGCGTGTCGTCATGGCGGAGAAGAAGCTGGATTGCCAGCTGCTGAACGAAGACCCCTGGAATGCCGAGGTGGTGCTGAAGTCCAACCCGCTGGGCAAGGTGCCCTGCCTGGTGATGGAAGGCGGCGAGGCGGTCTTCGATTCGCGTGTGATCGTCGAGTACCTGGACACCTTGTCGCCCGTGGGCAAGCTGATCCCGCCCACCGGGCGCGAGCGCATCGAGGTGCGCACCTGGGAGGCCCTGGCCGACGGCCTGCTGGACGCCGCGATCCTGGCGCGCCTGGAGGCCACCTGGGCGGGCCGCAGCGCTGAACAGCGCTCGCAAGCCTGGATCGACCGCCAGATGAGCCGTGTGGACACCACGCTGAAGGCCATGAGCCAGGGCCTGGGCGAAAAACCCTGGTGCCATGGCAACGCCTTCACGCTGGCCGACATCGCGGTGGGTTGCGCCTTGGGCTACCTGGACTTCCGCTTCGGCCACATCGCGTGGCGCGAGCAGTACCCCAACCTGCACAAGCTCAGCGACAAGCTGGCCGCGCGGCCCAGCTTCACCGAGACGGCGCCACCGAAGGCGTAGCGGATTCCGTCGCAGCGTCCACGGCAGCAAACGACCCGGCGGCCGCCAGCGGCCAGTACAGCTCGTAGACCTTGTGCGGCCAGGCGGCCTGGCCGGTGGCCGCGGCCAACAACTCGCCCGGTTTCACCTGGTGCAGCAGGTTGACCAGCAGCTTGACCTCGCTCTTGCTGACGCGGCGCACGATGTGCGTCAGCCGGAACTCGCGCGGGTGGTTCAGGCCGGCAGCCTGGGTCAGCTCCTTCAGCGCGTCCAGCGTGCCCTGGTGGAAGCGGAACACCCGCTCCATCTTGTCCGGCACCACCAGGGCCTGCTGGCGCAGCGGGTCTTGTGTGGTCACGCCCGTCGGGCAGGTGCCGGTGTGGCAGCTCTGGGCCTGGATGCAACCCAGCGCAAACATGAAGCCGCGCGCCGAGTTGCACCAGTCCGCCCCCAGCGCCATCAGGCGCGCGATGTCGAAGGCGCTGATCACCTTGCCGGCACAGCCGATGCGGATGCGCTCGCGCAGGTTCAGGCCCACCAGCGTGTTGTGCACCAGCTGCAGGCCCTCCTGCAG
>CAYTWU010000230.1:0-2646 GCA_964442175.1 uncultured Rubrivivax sp. | reverse complement strand
CCGACATGGTCGGTGAACTCCAGCGGCGCGGCGCCGGTGCCGCCCTCGGTGCCATCGACGACGATGAAGTCCGGCAGGATGCCGGTGGCCAGCATGGCCTTGCAGATCGCAAACCACTCCCAGGGGTGGCCGATGCAGAGCTTGAAGCCCGTGGGCTTGCCGCCGGAGAGCGTGCGCAGCTGCTCGACAAACTGCAGCAGCTCCACCGGCGTGCTGAAGGCGCTGTGACGCGCCGGGCTGATGCAGTCCACGCCGATCGGGATGCCACGCGTGGCCGCGATCTCCGCCGTCACCTTGGCGCCCGGCAGCATGCCACCGTGGCCGGGTTTGGCGCCCTGGCTGAGCTTGATCTCGATGAGCTTGACCTGCGGCTGCGTGGCCTGCGCGGCAAACCGCTCGGGGTCGAAGCGGCCGTCATCGCTGCGGCAGCCGAAGTAGCCCGAGGCAATCTCCCAGACCAGGTCACCGCCGTGCACGCGGTGGTGGGCGCTGATCGAGCCCTCGCCGGTGTCGTGCATGAAACCACCGCGTTGGGCACCGCCGTTGAGGGCCAGGATGGCATTCGCCGACAAGGAGCCAAAGCTCATCGCCGAGATGTTGAACACACTGGCGGCGTAGGGCTGCGCGCGGTCGGCGCCGATGGTGACGCGGAAGTCGTGGCTGGGCAGCTCGGTGGGCAGCAACGAGTGGTTGATCCACTCGAAGCCCTCGGCCTGCACGTCCAGCTGGGTGCCGAAAGGGCGCTTGTCCGGCTCGCCCTTGGCGCGCTGGTAGACGATGCTGCGCTGCTGGCGCGAAAACGGCGCAGCGACGTTGTCGTCTTCGATGAAGTACTGGCGGATCTCGGGCCGGATGAACTCCAGCAGAAAGCGCAGGTGGCCGATCACCGGGTAGTTGCGCAACACCGCGTGGCGGCGCTGGCGGCTGTCGCGCAGGCCCAGGCCGACGCCGAACAAGCCGGCCAGCGCCAGCCAGCCGCCGACGCCAAACGCGATCCAGCTGAAGGACGCCAGCAGCGCCAGCACGGCACAGGCCAGCCAGGCGGTGTAGCGGACGGGGAAGTGGCGGTCCAGCCGCTGCAGCCAGGCGTGCATGGTGGTGCCCTGCTCAGTGCGCGACGGGTGCGCTGGCCTGTGAACTGGACTGGAAGCGCGCCAGGTTGGCCGCCGCCGTGGCCCGCACCTTGGCCTTCAGGAACGGCGACCAGCCCAGCAGCAGGCCCGGTGTGCCCAGGGCCTGGCGCGACCAGCGCCAGAAATCGAAGCGGTCCACATGCTCGGCGATCAGGCCATCGCGGAAGGCAAACCGGCCGTCGATGACGTTGTGCACCATGCGGCCCGTCGCGCTGAAGCGGTAGTGCGCCGCCCAGTGCGCCTGGCCCTGCCGGTCGTCGGCCTCGATGCCGCTGAACTCGAGACGCCAGACGTCACGGCCCTTGGCCTGCGTGGCGCTGCACAGCATGCGCCACATCGCGCCCACCTGGGCGGCGCCGTCCAGCGTGAAGGCTTCGTCGCGGAAACGCGCGTCGGGCGTGTAGCAGGCCTGCATGGACTGGGCATCCAGCGCGGCAAACGCGCTGTAGAAGCGGTGCAGCAGTTCGGCGTTTTTATGCATCGGTCCCCTCCAGGCGGAGCATCGGCGCGACGATAACCCGCTTGGCTATACTGCCGGTGCGCCGATTTGTTCCGTATTGCGGGCGCTTTTACAAATGCCGCTAAAAGGGACGCCGACCCGGTGTCCGCTGCTGCGGCGCCGGGTTTTTTGCTTGTTTGCCATGGCTTCCATCGGTTCCGTCACACCGCAAGAGATGCACTTCGAGACCCCGCTGCCGCTGCGCAGCGGTGCATCGTTGCCGGCCTACCACCTGGTCTACGAAACCTACGGCCAGCTCAACGCGGCCCGCAGCAACGCCGTGCTGGTGTGCCACGCGCTGAACGCCAGCCACCATGTGGCGGGCCTGGATGCCAACGGCCAGGCCGGCTGGTGGGACAACCTGGTCGGCCCCGGCAAACCGCTGGACACGGACCGCTTCTTCGTCATCGGCGTCAACAACCCGGGCTCGTGTTTCGGCTCCACCGGGCCCATGCACCTGAACCCCGCCACCGGCCAGCCCTGGGGGGCTGACTTCCCGGTCGTGACGGTGGAAGACTGGGTCGATGCCCAGGCGCGGCTGTTGGACCGGCTGGGCATCACGCAGCTGGCCGCGGTGCTGGGCGGCAGCCTGGGCGGCATGCAGGCGCTGAGCTGGAGCCTGCGCCACCCGCAGCGGCTGCGCCACTGCATCGCGGTGGCCACGGCGCCCAGCCTGTCGGCGCAGAACATCGCCTTCAACGAGGTGGCGCGCCGCGCCATCGTCACCGACCCCGATTTCCACGGCGGCCACTTCTACCGCCACGGCGTGGTGCCGGCGCGCGGGCTGCGCGTGGCGCGCATGATCGGCCACATCACCTACCTGTCGGACGACTCGATGGAGGCCAAGTTCGGCCGCCAGCTGAGAGAAGCCGAGCTGGCCTACAGCACCCAGGCCATCGAGTTCCAGATCGAGAGTTACCTGCGCCACCAGGGCGACAAGTTCGCCGGCTATTTCGACGCCAACACCTATTTGCTGATCACGCGCGCGCTGGACTACTTCGACCCGGCACGTGA
>CAYTWU010000229.1:0-6142 GCA_964442175.1 uncultured Rubrivivax sp. | reverse complement strand
CAGCCGCACCATCATCACCCACGGCTCGACCCAGATCATGGTGCTGTCGATGCTGCTGTTCGGCGGGCCGACGCTGCACCACTTCGCCGTCGCGCTGACCATCGGCATCCTGTTCGGCATCTATTCGTCGGTGTTCGTGGCTGCCGCCATCGCGATGTGGCTGGGCGTGAAGCGCGAGGACCTGGTCAAGGCCGGCCCCAAGGACCTGGACCCCAACGATCCAAACGCCGGGGCCGTGGTGTAGAGTCGGCCATCCCCCACTCCCGAGTCACCGCGCAGCCTTCATGGTCACCGGCGCCGCATTCCAGACATTGGCGGGTCAGGCCCGGCGGCTGTACACCGAGGAGTTGGTGAAGGGCCTGGCCGGCCTGGTGCAGGAAGCCTGCGAGACGGCCAAGCGCCTGCTCGACAAGCCGTCGGAACACGCCGTGATGATGCGCCGGCGCGACCTGGTGCAGCACATCATGAAGCTGGCGCCGGCCTGGCACCGCGGCATGGTGGGTGGCCTGCGCAACGCGCTGATGTACGGCGTGTCGGCCTCTCGCATCGGTGAGTTCCAGTCACCCTCGGCGACGTCCGTGAACACCATGTCGCTGGTGGACGACGACACCATCGAGCTGGAGATCATGACCTCGCGCCTGGCGCTGGCCATGATGGACCGCGCGTCCTGGGAGTTCTCCGACCTGCGTTCGCGCATCGTGCACCTGGAGCAGCGCGGGGAGGTCGATCCGCACGACCTGCTGCGCGCCCATGTGCTGGCGCGCATCGTCGTCGACGCCTGGCGCGGCGCCGGCCTGACGCAGAACGATTGGCGCGAGTTGCAGCCCACCTTGCACGAAGACTTTGCGCTGCTGGTCGAAGAGGCCTACCACGAGACCAACCGCTGGCTGATGGAGCGGCATGTGCTGCCGGATGTGGACCTGCGGCCCTTCATCCGCCGCAACCGCAACGCGCCGATGTCCAACACCGGCCTCACCGGCCTGGGCGGGCCGCTCAGCGGGGGTGGCCACAGTGGGCACAGTGGCCACAGCGGGCACGGTGGGCACAGCAGCAGCCCGACGCCCAGCCAGTTCGGCGATTCCCTGAACAGCGGCTACGGGCCTTCACCGTCCTACGGCCCGCCGTCGGGCGCCACCTCCGGCGGTGCGCCGCGGGGCTACGTGGGCGACGAGACGCGCATGATGACGCGGGCCGGCCCGCTGCCGCGCAGCTCCGAGCATGTCGAGGCCGTGCTGGGCCGCCTGAACCGCCTGGTGGGCCGCCACGTGCCCAACTTCCTGGCCTCAGGCAAGCCCCGCGAGGTCTCGCCCGGCCTGGCACGGGCCATCGACACCGCGCAGGTCGGCATCCGGCAGCGCCTGGCGCCCAACACGGCCCAAGGCGGCGCCGATGTGCAGGTCACGACGCCGGTGATGCTGGATGAGTTGCACCAGCGCCGGCAGAACCTCAAGCGCGCCGCCGCCTCCCCCGAGGAGCGCGCCACCATCGAGATCGTGGCGCTGCTGTTCCAGAGCATCCTGACCGAAGACCGCATCCCGGCCGCCATCCGCGTGTGGTTTGCGCGGCTGCAGATGCCGGTGCTGCGCGTGGCGGTGAGCGAGCCCGACTTCTTTGCGACGGTGGACCACCCGGCCCGTCGTCTGATCGACCGCATGGGCGCCTGTGTGATGGGCTTCGACAGCGGCACCGGCCACAACGTGGGCGAGGCGCTGACCAAGGAGATCAAGCGCATCGTGCAGGTGGTCGAGGCCTACCCCGACACCGGCCGGCGCGTCTTCCAGACCGTGCTGACCGAGTTCGAGAAGTTCCTGGAGCACTACTTCAAGAACCAGAACGAGGCCACGATCAAGGGGGTGTCGCTGGCGCAGCAGGTCGAGCAGCGCGAGACCATGGCGATCCAGTACACGATCGAGATGCGCCGCATGCTCAACGAGGTGCCGGTGCAGGACGGCGTGCGCCAGTTCCTGTTCCAGGTCTGGGCCGACGTGCTGGCCACCACCGGCGTGCGCAATGGCGCGCAGAGCGACCAGACCCGCGCGATGAAACGCGCTGCGGCCGACCTGATCTGGTCGGCCAGCGCCAAGGTCACGCGCGAAGAGCGCGCCGAGGTCATCCGCCGGCTGCCGGCGCTGCTGAAGGCGCTGCGCGAGGGCATGGCCGTGGCCGGCCTGGACACCGCGCGCCAGGACGAGCAGATCCGTCAGCTCAACGATTCACTGGCCGCCGCCTTCACGGCCAAGGCCGCCGTCATCCCGCACGAACGCCTGCAGGAGATGATGGAGCGGCTGGAAACGCTGGAAGAGCTGCTGCCGGAAGCGGCGGATGTCGCCATCGACGAATCCATGGTGCTGGACCTGTCCGGCCACGAAAGTGCCGATCTGGAGGTCATCACCGAAGGCGGTTCGATGCCCACGCAGGCCATGATCGCCTGGGCCCGCGAGCTGCAGGTGGGCAGCTGGTACATGCTGGATTGCCGTGGCCGCAACGAGGCCGTGCAACTGGCCTGGCAGGGCCTGCGCAAGCAGCTCAGCCTGTTTGTCGGCCCCAAGGGGCGCTGTGTGCTGTTCCAGCAGCAGCGGCTGGCGGCGTTTCTGCAGGCCGGCCTGATCCTGCCGGCGCAGGACGAGGCGCTGACGGTGCGCGCCACGCGCAGCGCGCTGGCCAAGCTGGATGTGGATGCTTCAGCCTTGGCAGGCTGAGCTCAGTTGATCACCCGCTCCTCGGGCGCGACGAACAACTCGTCGAGGATCAGCGCGTCGGGTTCTTCGCCCAGGCTCCAGAACACCATCAGGACGATGATCTTGACGTCGTCCAGGTCCATCGGGCCGGCACCGCCGACGGCCGTGGCGCGGTCGACCACCATCTCGCGCATCGCCGGCGGCAGCACGCCCGCGGACTCGAGGAAGCGGATGAAGCCGATCGACTCGTCGCCCAGGAGCTCGCGCTCGGTGTCGGTGTAGACGCGGTGGCTGTGCGGCTGCTGGCCGGCCACCGTGCCCTCGGCGCTGGTGGCCAGACCATCCAGCCAGCGCAAGGCCTCCTGGATCTCGTCGCGCTCGAAACCCGCGGCCGAGAGCTTGCGCGACAGCTGCTTGTGGTCGGGGCAAGCGTCCGGGCGCCAGTAGTTTTCGTACAGGTACACAAGCACATCGAACATCGATTCACTATACCCCAGCGCGTCGCTGGAACAGCCCGCCCGGCAGCCGGGCCACCTGCCCGTCCAGCTCCAGTTCCAGCAGGCGCACGTTCAGCTCAGCGGCCGACCAGCCGGTGCGAGCGCCCAGGGCGTCCAGCGTCACCGGGTCGTGGCCCAGCGCGGCGAGCAAGGGGTCTGCGGGGGCGTCCACGTCGACCGGCAAGGCCAGCTTCTGCTGGCCGGGTGCCGGGCCCTGCAGTTCCTCCAGCACGTCCTGCGCGGTTTCCACCAGCTTGGCGCCCAGGCGGATCAGCGCGTGGCAGCCGCGCGACTGCGGCGCGTGGATGGAGCCGGGGATGGCAAACACCTCGCGCCCACATTCCGACGCCAGCCGCGCGGTGATCAACGAGCCCGATTGCAGCGCAGCCTCGACCACCAGCGTGCCGCGCGCCAGCGCCGCGATGATGCGGTTGCGCTGCGGGAAGTTCTGCGCCAATGGCGGTGTGCCGGGCAGGTATTCCGACAGGATCAGGCCACGCTCGCGCACCTTCTGCGCCAGCGCCCGGTGGCGCGCCGGGTAGACCTGGTCCAGCCCGGTGCCGACCACGGCCACGGTACCGCCTGCGCCCAGCAGTGCCCCTTCGTGCGCGGCGCCGTCGATGCCGGCAGCGAGGCCGGACACCACCGTCCAGCCAGCGTCGCTGAAGCTGCGCGCGAAGGCGCGTGCGTTGTCCAGGCCCTGGGCCGTGGCGTGCCGGCTGCCGACGATGGCCAACACCGGCCGCTGCAGCCACGTGGGGTCGCCGTCGGCAAACAGCAGCAGCGGCGGGTCGGCGGTCTGCAGCAGGTCGGCCGGGTAGGCAGGATCGCCCAGCGCCCACACGGCGCGTTGCGGGCCGCCGGCCAGCCAGGCCTGCGTGGCGGCCAGGCGTTGCTCGAAGCCGCTGGGGGCCTGTTCAAGTCCCGCCGCGCCCGGGCCCGCGATGCGCTGCCGCAGCGCCGGTTCGGCCCGCAGCACCTGCTCCGGCCCGCCGCAGGCGGCGAGCAGTCGCCGCACCGCGCCGCGGCCCAGGCCGTCGGCCAGCAGCAGGCGCAGCCAGGCGTCGAGTTCAGCAGGGTCCAAGGCGGGACCCGCAGGGTCAGGGCTGGGTGAAGCGGTCGCCGGCGCGCACCGGATCCTGCACGTTCAGGATGAGCGCGTAGGACACACGCTCGAACACGCGGAAGACAAACAGCAGGCCATGCCGCTCGTCGGGCAGGCGCATCGGCACGGCGCGGCCATCGGCCTGCGTACGGTCGACGGCCGTGCTGCCGGCGCGCCACAAGGCCAGCACATGGCCACGCTCCAGGCCTTCACGCGCACCGCGGTTGAGCGTGACGATCTGGTTCTGGCCGGCCGACAGCGCCTCGCCGTAGATCGAGACGATGCGGCCTTCGATGGGCGCATTGGGTGCGTGGGGTGCGTAGGCGGTCAGGTCCCGTTGCGGCACGGGGTGCAGGCGGTCGCCGACACCGGCTTCCAGCCGCAGGTCGTTGATGCGGAAGGTGGCCGGCACGATCTCGGGTTTGCCGTTGGCGCCGATGCGGTCTTCACCCGCCTTCTCGAAGCCGGCGGTGCCGACGTAGCGCGCCTCGAAGCCCAGGACCTCGCGCGTTTCCGGGTCCAGCAGCGGGCGCGGTTCGCGGAACAGGCGGAAGTCGCGTGCGCCGCCCAGGTCGCCACGCACATAGGCGGTTTCGCCGCGCGACAGCAGCACCCGGCCCTCCTGCGTGGCCACGATGCGCGGCGCGGCGGCCAACTCGTTGGTGTCGAAGACCACGGCGTCGTTCAGGAACGGGCCGATCAGGTGCAGCGGGATCGACGCGATGGCGCCGTTGTCCAGCACCTGGCTGCGCACGCGCGGGCTGAGCTTGACCGTGTTGCTGGGTGCGCCTGTACCAGCCTGCGCCAGTTGCAGCGTGGCCCGCCCGTCACGCTTGACCAGCACCAGCACCTGGCCGGGGAAGATCAGGTGCGGGTTGCGGATCTGGTCGAGGTTCATGCCCCACAGTTCGGGCCAGCGCCAGGGGCTGGTCAGGAAGAGCTTGGAGATGTCCCACAGCGTGTCACCCCGCTGCACCGTGTGCGAATCCGGGGCGTTGGGTGCCAGCTCCGACAGCGGCACGCCGGCCTGCGCCACCTGCTGCGCGGTGTTGCGCATGTCGGGCGTGACCGGGAAGTTGGGCTGTGCGGCAGCAGGTGCCGCTGCGACCGACGCTGCCACGAACAGGGCCGCACCCCACGCCAGGCGGGCGGCAGGTGCAGGACGGGTGGGGATGCTCATGCAGCGGGTCTCCCGGTGCTGGGCACCCTCGGCGGGGGGTGTCACAATGCGCACCGCTTCAAAGGTCTTGGCACCGACCGCGGGCCGCCCCAAGGCAGACCCGCGACAATCTTCATCTGTTCCCGGAGATTCTGCCCCTAAACCCTTGATATCGCAACGAAAGTAGCCAGGTGTTGGCCGGTCTGTGCAGCGCTTCACGCCCTGCTTCGTTGTGCCGCACCCACAGCTGAAACGCCCTGTTGCCCCCTGTTGCCGAAGACGTCCCATGGCCTTGTTGACCATCCTGCGCTACCCCGACCCGCGCCTGCACACCGTGGCCCAGCCCGTGGCGGCGGTGGATGACCGCATCCGCCGGCTGGTCGACGACATGCTGGAGACCATGTACGCCGCCGAGGGCGTGGGCCTGGCCGCCACCCAGGTGGACGTGCACGAGCGGGTGATCGTGATGGACACCTCCGACACCCGCGACAAGCCGCTGGTGCTGATCAACCCCGAAATCGTCGCGCGCAGCGAAGACCTGAGCGTCAACGAAGAAGGCTGCCTCTCGGTGCCCGCCATCTACGACAAGGTGCGCCGCCACGCCCGCGTGGCCGTGCGCGCGCTGGGCCGCGACGGTGAGGTCTTCGAGCGCGAAGCCTCCGGCCTGATGGCGGTGTGCATCCAGCACGAGATGGACCACCTG
>CAYTWU010000228.1:0-6167 GCA_964442175.1 uncultured Rubrivivax sp. | reverse complement strand
ACTGCTGGATGCCTGCAAAGTCTTCCGGGTCGCCGCTGGCGGTGAAGCTGCGGTCGTCGGCGGTGACGGTTTTCCTGGCGGCGAAATCGGCTGCGATGTCGGCGATGTAGTCGCCGTTGTAGGCGGCTTCGGGCCAGCCGTCGTCGCCGGGCTGCAGGCCCTTCAGCCGCGCCTGCGTGGACACGCCCAGCGTGTGGATCTGCACGCCGGCGTCGTTGTAATAGAACTCGCGGTGCACCGCATGGCCCTGGGTCTGCAGCAGGTTGCTGATGCAGTCGCCCAGCGCCGCGTTGCGGCCGTGGCCCACGTGCAGCGGGCCGGTGGGGTTGGCCGAGACGAACTCCACCATCACCTGCTTGCCGCTGGCCGGCTGGGTGCCGAACTGCGCACCGGCGGCCAGCACCTCGCCGACCACGGCCTGTTTGGCGGCCGCGCTCAGCCGCAGGTTCACGAAGCCCGGGCCGGCGATCTCCAGCGCCTGCACCCAGCGTTGCACCGCGGGCTGCTGCTGCAGCGCCGCCACCAGCTGGGCTGCCAGCTCGCGCGGGTTCTGCTTCAGCGCACGCGCGAGCGACATCGCGGCGGTGATCGCCAGATCACCGTGGGCGGCCTGTTTGGGGCTTTCGAAGGCCGCTGCGGGGGCGGCCCCGGGGGCCAGGGCGTCGAGCGTGGTCTGCAGTGCTTGCAGCAGCTCCTGCTTGGCTTGGATCATGGGCCTGATTCTACGGGCGAGGCGGTATTGGACGGGCTTGCCCGGCCTGTTTGGGGGTTGCCGCCTGCGTCGGCTGGCGCATGATCGGCAAAGCACCATGTCCGTCGCCCTGCCGCCCTCCGCGCTGTCGTCCGAACTGCCGCCGCAGATCGGGCCATTTGTCGTGCGCGCCAAGCTGGGCGAGGGCGCCACCAGCGAGGTCTTCCTGGCGCGCGACGTGTTCCGCGAGCGCGACGTGGCCATCAAGCGCGTGCGCACGGGCTTTGCCGCCGATTCCCGCGACGGCCACTTCCAGCAGCGGTTTTTTGCCGCCGAGGCGGCCTTGGTCGGCCGGCTGCAGCACCCGAACGTGGTGCAGATCTTCGACGCCGTGCCCGACCCCGCCGGCCCCTACCTGGTGATGGAGTACGTGCAGGGCCAGACGCTGCGCCGCTTCTGCCGCGCCGATGCCCTGCTGTCGCTGGAGCAGGTGGTGGAAATCGGCTTCAAGTGTGCGATGGCGCTGGGTTACGTGTTCCGCCAGGGCCTGATCCACCGGGACGTGAAACCCGCCAACATCCTGGCCGTCACCGACGGCGAGCAGGTGGTGGACGTCAAGATCACCGACTTCGGCAGCGTGTTCGCGATGGACTCGGACCGCACCCAGGTCTACCGCGTGGGTTCGCTGGCCTACATGTCGCCGGAGCAGCTGGACGGTGACGCGCTGGACTGCCGGGCCGACATCTATTCGCTCTCGGCCGTGCTGTACCACCTGATCGCCGGGCGGCCGCCGTTCGATGCCACGCAGCAGGCGGCCATCATGCACCAGATCTACCACGCCGACCCGCCGCCGCTGCAGGCGCTGCGCGAGGGTGTGAGCGATGCGCTGGCGCAGCTGATCCACCGCGGCCTGGCCAAGGACCGACGCGACCGCTTCGACAACTGGGACGTGTTTGCGCAGGCGCTCTCGGCCCTGGTGACCAACCACGAGGTGCCTCGCGGCCAGCTGCAGGGCGTGCTGGACTCCGAGCGCTTCAACCTGCTGCGCACGCTGGACTTCTTCAAGGGCTTCGGCGACGTCGAGCTGTGGGAAGTGGTGCACCGCGCCAGGTGGGGCCGGTATTCCTTCGGCCACGCCATCTACCGCAAGGGTGAAGAAGGCAACTCCTTCCACATCATCGCGCAGGGCGAGGTGGAGGTGTACCGCGACGGCCAGCGGGTGGCGCAGCTGGGCCAGGGCACCTCGGTGGGCGAGATGGCCTACCTGGCGCCCAGCCCTGACCTGCGTGTGCACAGCGCCGACATCCTGGTCACCGAGCCCGCCACCACCATCTCCTTCACGCCCGACGCGATGGAGCGCCTGGGCCCGAGCACGCGCCACCTGTTCGACGCCGCCTTCATCGGCGTGCTGGTGCGGCGGCTGCACGCCGCGCACGAACAACTGGCCCACCCGCGCAGAATCATGTAGGCCAGAATCGGTGCTGCCACGTTGCGGGGGCTCCCGCACGGGGAATCAACGAGGAGAACCTGCATGAAGAGCATCCTGGGCATCGCCCTGACCGCCGCCCTGTCTGCCACCCTGTTCACCACCGGCGCCCAGGCCGCCGACCCCAGCCCGGCCCAGAAGGCGCAGCAGATGCGCATGGCCCAGTGCAACAAGGACGCCGAGGGCAAGACCGGCGACGCGCGCAAGGCCTTCATGAGCGAGTGCCTCAGCGCGAAGAAAGAAACCCAGCAGAACAAGATGAAGACCTGCAACGAAGCCGCCGGCGACAAGAAGGGCGACGAGCGCAAGGCCTTCATGAGCGACTGCCTGAAGGCCAAGCCGGCGGCCTGAATGAGCTCAGGGCGACCGGGCCCAGTGGGCCGGGTCGCCGTAGTGGTGCTTCAGGAAGTCGATCCACAGCCGCACACGCAGCGGCAGGTGCTTGGCATGCGGGAACACCGCGTAGATGCCATTGGGCGGCGCGGCAAAGTCGGCCAGCAGCACCTGCAGCGCGCCGGTGGCCACCTCGTGCTCCACCTCCCAGGTGCTGCGCCAGGCGATGCCCAGGCCTTGCAGACACCAGTCGTGCAGCACCTGGCCATCGCTGCAATCCAGCCGGCCGCCGGGCCGCAGGTGGCTGAGCTTGCCGTCCACCGTGAAGGCCCAGCCGCGGGTCTGGCTGGCGTCGGATGACAGCGTCAGGCACTGGTGGCGCACCAGGTCCGCCGGGGTCTGCGGCACGCCCGCGCGTTTCAGGTAGCCGGGCGCGGCCACGCAGAGCCGGCGGTTGTCGGCCAGGCGCACGCTGATCAGGCTGGAATCCGGCAGGTCGCCCACGCGCACGGCGCAGTCAAAACCTTCGTTGACCATGTCGACCACGCGGTCCGACAGGTTCAGCGACAGGCTCACGTCGGGGTGCTGGTCCAGGAAACGCGGCACCAGCGGCGCCACGTGGCGGCGACCGAACCCCCCCGGCGCCGTTACACGCAAGTGGCCGCTCGCTTTCACACCGCCCTCGGTGACGCTGGCCTCGGCGCTGGCCAGCTCGGCCAGCACACGCTGGCAGTTTTCCAGGAAGGCGCTGCCCTCGTGCGTGAGCGTGATGCGGCGCGTGGTGCGCACCAGCAGCTTCACGCCCAGCCGGGCCTCCAGCGCATCGATGCGGCGGCCGATCACGGCCGGTGCCACGCCCTCGGCATGGGCGGCATTCGTCAGGCTGCCCTTGCTGGCAACGGCGACGAAGGATTCGATCTGCTTGAGCCGGTCCATCACCTGATTATGGTCATTGAACGCACAGATCAAAGACAGTGTGGGCTCTTAATGCCGATCTGAGCACGTAATACAGTGCAGACATGGACAACAAGCGTGCCCCATCCGCACCCCACCCGCCGCAGGCGGTGTTGTTCGACGCCTATGGCACGCTGTTCGACGTCTACAGCGTCGGCCTGCTGGCCGAGCAACTGTTCCCCGGTCATGGCGAGCGCCTGGCCCTGCTCTGGCGCGACAAGCAGATCGAGTACACCCGGCTGCTGACCATGAGCGCACCCGACGGCGCGCGATACCGGCCGTTCTGGGACGTCACCACCGCCGGCCTGCGCTTTGCCGCGCTGCGGCTGGGCCTGGCGCTCACGGCCGACGCCGAAGCGCAGCTGATGAACCAGTACCGGCACCTCTCGGCCTTCCCCGAAAACCGGGCCGTGCTGCAGGCGCTGAAACAGCGCGGCATCCGCGCCGGCATCCTGAGCAACGGTGACCCGGAGATGCTGGCCGTGGCCGTCAAGAGCGCCGGCTTCGGCGACCTGCTGGACCCGGTGCTCAGCGTGCACGGTGTGCGCCGCTTCAAGACCGACCCGGCCGCCTACGCGCTGGGCCCCACCGCCCTGGGCCTGCCGGCCCGGGACATCCTCTTCGTCAGCAGCAACGGCTGGGACGCCATCGGCGCCACCTGGTTTGGCTACACCACGCTGTGGGTCAACCGCGCCGGGTTGCCGCTGGAACAGCTGGACACCGAACCCACGCGCACCGGCAGCAGCCTGCGCGACGTGCTTTCCTTCTTCCCCGATTGACCCTGGAAACTGCCACCATCATGACCGAACGCACCCCTGTCCACGGCCTGAAGGTCGCCACCGTCCTGAAGGACTTCATCGACCAGCGTGTGCTGCCCGCCAGCGGCCTGGACGCCGCTGGTTTCTGGGCCGGCTTCGACCGCCTGGTGGCCGACCTGGCGCCCAGGAACGCCGCACTGCTGGCCGAACGCGACCGCCTGCAACTGGCGCTGGACGGCTGGCACCGCCTGCACCCGGGCCCGATCAAGGCCATGGCCAGGTACCGCAAGTTCCTGGCGCAGATCGGCTACCTGGTGCCCGACCCCGGCCCGGTGAAAGCGACGACCAAAAACGTCGATGCCGAGCTGGCGCTGCAGGCCGGCCCGCAGCTGGTGGTGCCCATCACCAACGCACGCTACGCGCTGAACGCCGCCAACGCCCGCTGGGGCAGCCTGTACGACGCGCTGTACGGCACCGATGCGCTGCCGGAAACCGATGGCGCCACCAAAGGATCGGGCTACAACCCGGTGCGGGGCGCCAAGGTCATTGAATACGCCCGCCACGTGCTGGACCGCGTGGCCCCGCTGAAGAAGGGCAGCCATGTCGACAGCACCGGCTACGCGGTGGTGAACGGCGCGCTGCAGGTGACGCTGAAAAACGGCAGCGTGCAACCGCTGAAAAACGGCAAGCAGTTCATCGGCCACCAGGGCGAGGCGGCCACGCCGTCGGCGGTGCTGCTGCAGCACAACGGCCTGCACCTGGACATCCGCATCGACAAGGCCACCACCATCGGCGCCAGCGACCCGGCGGGGGTGTGCGACCTGGTGCTGGAATCGGCGCTGTCCACCATCCTGGACCTGGAAGACTCGGTCGCCGTGGTCGATGCCGCCGACAAGGTGCAGGCCTATGGCAACTGGCTGGGCATCCTGGACGGCACGCTGAGCGAAGAGGTGAAGAAGGGCAACAGCACGTTCACCCGCACGCTGAACCCCGACCGCGTCTACACCGGCCCGACCGGCGCGCCCGTGGCGCTGCATGGCCGCAGCCTGCTGTTCGTGCGCAACGTCGGCCACCTGATGACGAACCCGGCCGTGTTGTGGGGCGACCAGAACGCAGAGATCCCCGAAGGCATCCTGGACGCCGTGGTGACCACCGCCATCGCGATGCAGGACCTGAAGAGCCGGCGCAACAGCCGCGCCGGCAGCATCTACATCGTCAAGCCCAAGATGCACGGCCCGGCCGAGGTGGCCTTTGCCGACGAGCTCTTCGGCCGTGTCGAGCAGCTGCTGGGCCTGCCGAAGAACACCGTGAAGCTGGGCATCATGGACGAAGAGCGCCGCACCAGCGTCAACCTGAAGGCCTGCATTGCCGCGGCCGGCAGCCGCGTGGCCTTCATCAACACCGGCTTCCTGGACCGCACCGGCGACGAGATGCACACCGCCATGCTCGCCGGCCCCATGGTGCGCAAGGGCGACATGAAAACCAGCGCCTGGATCCAGAGCTACGAGCGCAACAACGTGCTGGTGGGCCTGAGCTGTGGGCTGCGCGGCAAGGCGCAGATCGGCAAGGGCATGTGGGCCATGCCCGACCTGATGGCCGCGATGCTGCAGCAGAAGATCGCGCACCCCAAGGCCGGCGCCAACACCGCCTGGGTGCCCAGCCCCACCGCCGCCACGCTGCACGCGCTGCACTACCACCAGGTGAACGTGGCCCAGGTGCAGAAGGCCCTGGAGAAAGACACGACCCCCCGCGATGAGATCCTGGCCGGCCTGCTGAGCGTGCCCGTGGCCAGGAAGCCGAACTGGAGCGACGCTGAAAAGCAGCAGGAGCTGGACAACAACGCGCAGGGCATCCTGGGCTATGTGGTGCGCTGGATCGACCAGGGCGTGGGCTGCTCCAAGGTGCCCGACATCCACAACGTGGGCCTCATGGAAGACCGCGCCAC
>CAYTWU010000227.1:0-6175 GCA_964442175.1 uncultured Rubrivivax sp. | reverse complement strand
GAAAAACTCACCGGCTTCCTGGACTTTTTCTTCGCCGGCACCGACGCCCTGGCCTTCGACCTGGCCGTGTGCCTGAACGACTGGTGCTGCGACCTGCCCACCGGTCGCCTGGACGAGGCCCGTGCTGCCGCGATGGTGGACGCCTACACGGGCGTGCGGCCGCTGACACCGGCGGAACACCGGCTGATGCCGGCGTTGCTGCGCGCCGCCGCGCTGCGCTTCTGGCTCTCCCGCCTGTGGGACCTGCACCTGCCGCGTGAAGCCGCGATGCTGAAGCCCCACGACCCCACCCACTTCGAGCGGGTGCTGCGCGCGCGCATCACCACGCCCTGGCACCCCACATGGCCTTAAGCCTCAAAACGCCCGCCGCTGCGCGCGGCGCCCTCTGGGTCCGCGAGGCCTTCCGGCTCTTCGGCCGCAAGCCGCTGGCCTTCAGCGGCCTGTTTGCCGCGTTTCTGTTCGCCGCGCTGGTGTCGATGTTCATCCCCTACCTGGGCAGCGTGCTGCAGATGATGATGCTGCCGCTGCTGTCGCTGGGTTTCATGGTGGCCTCGCTGGCCGCGCTGCAGGGTGGCAACGTGCACCCGGGCCAGTTCTTCGAGCCCTTCAGAGGCCCGCCAGCACGCAAGCGGGCACTGCTGATCCTGTGCGCGGCCTATGGCATCTGCGCCATCGCGCTGCTGGCCTTCTGCAACTGGGTCTCGGACGGGCAACTGGCCCAGCTGCAGCTGCTGATGGCCTCGGGCGCGGCCAAGCCGGAAGACGTGGACGCGCTCACCGCCTCGCGCGGCGTCTTCGTCGGCACCGTCACCGGCATCGTCGGCGCCACGCTGCTGTCCGTGCCCTTCTGGCACGCGCCGGCCCTGGTGCACTGGGGCGGCCAGGGCGTGGGCCAGGCGCTGTTTTCCAGCACGCTGGCGGTGTGGCGGGCCAAGGGCGCCTTCCTGGTCTACGCGCTGGCCTGGGTGGGCCTGGTGGTCATCTTCGGCATGGTCACGGCGCTGCTGCTGGGCCTGTTCGGCGCGCCGGAGCTGGCCGGCGTGGTGGCCCTGCCCGGCGGCCTGATGTTCTCGACCGTGTTCTACGTGTCGCTGATCTTCAGCTTCAACGACAGCTTCGGCCAGACGCCCATAGCCGAGCTGCCGCCGGCCTGACCCACCCGCCCGGTCAATCGATCGGCGTCAGCTTCGCAATCGACAAGGCCAGCCACTTGGCCCCATGGCGGCCGAAGTTCACCTGGGCCCGTGCATCGGCACCGGTGCCTTCCAGCGTCAGCACCACACCTTCGCCGAACTTGGTGTGGAACACCGCCTTGCCGACCTTCAGGCCATGGCTTTCGCGCGCGGCCTGCATCGCGGCCGGCGGTGGTGCCTCCACCCGGCCGGCGCCGACGATGCCGCTCAGCCCGCTGCCACGCTGCCAGGCCTGCTGGTACTCACGCGCGTAGCCGGTGCTGAAGCCCTGCTGCCGGGGTGTGAGCCACTTCAGCGCGCCTTCGGGCAGTTCGTCGAAGAAGCGGCTCTTGACGTTGTAGCGCGTCTGCCCGTGCAGCATGCGGGTCTGGCTGAAGCTCAGGTAGAGCCGTTGCCGCGCACGTGTGATGGCCACGTACATCAGCCGGCGTTCTTCTTCCACGCCGTCGGCATCCGACAGCGAGTTCTCGTGCGGGAACAGGCCTTCTTCGACGCCGGTGATGAACACGGCGTCGAACTCCAGGCCCTTGGCCGCGTGCACCGTCATCAGCTGCACCGCATCGCTGCCGGCCTGGGCCTGGTTGTCGCCGGCCTCCAGGCTGGCGTGCGTGAGGAAGGCGGCGAGCGGGCTCATGATCTCGCCGGTCTCCGCATCGGGCGCGGTTTGCGCCTGCTCGTCCACCGGCAGCGCCACCGCATCCTTGCCAAAACCTTCCTGCGTGACAAAGGCCTCGGCCGCGTTGACCAGTTCCTCCAGGTTCTCGATGCGGTCCTGGCCTTCCTTGTCGGTGCGGTAGAAGTCGATCAGGCCGCTGGTCTGCAGCATGCGCTGGATGATCTCGCGCAGCGTCATGCCACGGGTGGTCTCGCGCAACGTGTCGACCATCTGCACAAAGTTGGCCAACGAAGCGCCGGCCCGCCCGCTGAGCGCCCCCACGCTCTGCGCCAGGCTGCGGCCGCTGCTGCGGGCCGCATCCTGCAGCTGCTCCAGCGTGCGCGCGCCGATGCCACGCGCGGGGAAGTTCACCACGCGCAGGAAGCTGGTGTCGTCGTTGTTGTTTTCGATCAGCCGCAGGTAGGCCAGCGCGTGTTTGACCTCGGCCCGCTCGAAGAAGCGCAGGCCGCCGTACACACGGTAGGGCATGCTCGCGTTGAACAGCGCACTTTCGATCACACGGCTTTGCGCGTTGCTGCGGTAGAGCACCGCGATCTGCTGCAGCGCCGTGCCGCCGCGGCGCAGTTGCTGCGCCTCTTCCAGGAACCACTGGGCCTCGGCGTAGTCGCTGGTGGCCTCGTGCACACGCACCGGCTCGCCCTGGCCGGCATCGGTGCGCAGGTTCTTGCCCAGGCGATGCTGGTTGTGGCTGATCAGGTCGTTGGCCGCATCCAGGATGTGGCCGCTGCTGCGGTAGTTCTGCTCCAGCTTGACCACACGCCGGACAGCGTACTCGCGCTCGAAGTCGGCCATGTTGCCCACGCGCGCGCCGCGGAAGGCGTAGATGCTCTGGTCGTCGTCGCCCACCGCGAACACGCCCTGCCCGCGCCCCGGCGGCGCAAACATCTTCAGCCAGGCGTACTGCAGGCGGTTGGTGTCCTGGAACTCGTCCACCAGCAGGTGCTGGAAGCGGCGCTGATAATGTTCGCGCAGCGCGTCGTTGTCGCGCATCAGCTCGTAGCTGCGCAGCATCAGCTCGGCAAAGTCGACCACGCCTTCGCGGGCACATTGGTCCTCGTAGGCCTGGTAGATGCGCACCAGGGTGCGCGTGTGTTCGTCGCGCTGCTCCACGTCGCCGGGGCGCAGGCCTTCTTCCTTGCTGCCGGCGATGAACCAGGTCACCTGCTTGGGCACAAAACGTTCTTCGTCCAGGCCCAGGCCCTTGATGACACGTTTGACGGCCGAAAGCTGGTCCGAGCTGTCCAGGATCTGGAAGCCCTGCGGCAGGCCGGCCAGCTTCCAGTGCGCGCGCAGGAAGCGGTTGCACAGGCCGTGGAAGGTGCCGATCCACATGCCGCGCACGGCCACCGGCAGCATGGCCGACAGGCGCGTGAGCATCTCCTTGGCCGCCTTGTTGGTGAAGGTCACGGCCATCACGCCGCCGGGTGAGAGCTGCCCGGTCTGCATCAGCCAGGCGATGCGCGTGGTGAGCACGCGGGTCTTGCCCGAGCCGGCGCCGGCGAGGATCAACGAAGGCTCGGCGCCCAGGGTCACTGCAGCGAGTTGTTCGGGGTTCAGGCCTTGCAGCAGACGGTCGGCGGTGGCGGGGGCGAGGGGCATCCCCCATTTTAGGGAGCTCTGGCGCCGCAACGGCTCTGCAACGCCTGCCAGGGACAGTGGTGGCTCCAACACCTGGAGATGAACATGCCCACCCCGACCCTTCGTGCCCTGGCCACCGCCTGGCTGCTGGCGGCGCTGCCAGCTGCCCATGCAGCGATGGACACCAACGCCAACACCGACGACCACTCGATCAACGTGCCCACCGGCTGGTGGACCTACCAGAACCTGACGCCATCGCAACTTTCCACGAAGCTGGGCGAACTCGGCGCGCGCGTGGTCGACATCGAGGTCACGTCGGTCAGCTCGGGCGTGCCGAAGTTGACCGTGCGCCTGGTGGCCAACAGCGGTGCTTACGCGATCCCGGGTGCGGTGTTCACCTGGGACAAGACGCAGTCCCAGCTCGAGTCGCTGCTGACCTCCGCCAACGGTCGGCTGATCGAGCTCGAGCGCTACGACGCCGGCAACGGCAGCATCCGCTACGCCGCTGTCTACGTGCCCAACACCGGCGCCACGGCACGCGCCTGGGGCTGGCTGCCCGGCCGCACCAAGAGCGAGATCCAGAGCTGGGCCAGCGCCAACAACCAGCGCATCATCGACCTGGACAGCTACGGCAGCGGCAGCAGCCGGCGCTGGAATGCGGTGCTGGTGGCCAACACCGGCGCCGACAACAAACGCTGGGACTGGGACGTCAACCAGACCTTGTCGCAGGTGACCGCACGCCTCGGTTCGTTCCAGGGCCGCCTGGTCAAGATCGAGCGCCAGAGTGACGGCAAGTACAGCTTCGTGCAGGTCGACAACACGGGCGGCAACGGCAGTGCCTGGTGGCACGGTTACGGTTTCGGCTCGCTCGGCGACGTCAACAACTTCGCCGCCCAGATGGGCGGGCGGCCGGTGGACATCGTGCCCTACAACGTCAGCGGCAAGACCTACTACGACGCGGTCGTGATCGACAACGCCAACGCCGCGACACGCGCGGTGCGCGGCAAGTTCTTCGAGGAGTTCCTCGACGCCAACGGCTGGCCTGTCGGCATCTTCGAGGCTTACCTGAAACGCATCGACACCAACGAGACAGTGGTGAACCTGAACGCCTCGCGCCGGGCCGAAACCGCCAGCGCCCTGAAGGCCCTGCACCTGCTGCACGCGATGAAACGTGTCAACGCCGGCGAGTCGCTGAGCTCGAACTTCACGTACTACAACTACCCGACCGACGGCGCGCCGAAAGACGCCTGCCCGGACCCGGCCTTCGAGAACGGCAGCAACGACGTGGTGACGACATTCGAGACGGGTCTGGACATGATGATGAACGACTCCGACAACCGGACCACACGTGGCGTCGTGCTGCGCTACGGTGGTTTTTCGCCGCTCAACAGCACCGCCGCCGCAGCGGGCCTGACGAACACCGTGCTGCGCCACAACATCGGCTGTGCCTACTGGGATGTGGCGGCCGATGAATACCGGCCCGACACGCTGCGCAACGACACCACCGCCGCCGACCTGGCCAAGCTGTGGATGGGCGTGCAGACCGGCACGCTGCTGCCAACGTCGTCGCGTGGCCGCAGCGAGTTCCTGGAATCGGGCAACCCCCGCGTCGGTGCCAACGACAACCTGCAGGCCATCATCAACCAGGAAGCCGCCGCGCTGGGCATCAGCCCATCAGAAGCGCTGCGCTTCGGCGGCCGAGTCAAGACCTGGGGCAAGAGCGGCGGTTACGGCACCTGCCTGCCGGCGGCGAACGACGCGGCTCAATGCGGGCAGATGGTCAGCATCGCCAGCTCGGCCGGCCTGCTGGCGCTGCCCAACAGCGGCGGGGACTTCTACGCCCTGCGTTACTACGGCTACGGCAGCCTGATGTCCGATGTGCCGGTGACATCGTGGACCGGCAGCCAGGCCCAGGCCTATGAAAACGCCTGGCGCGCAGCGCACTACGAGATGTTCCGCAGCGCCATCCGCACCGCCCTGCTCGACTGGTGAGCCCCACCACAGACACACGGGCGTAGAATGAGCCACCGGCCCGGCGCTTTGCGCCCGGCCGGTTTTTTTTCGCCTGGAGCGCACCATGGAAATCTTCGACTACGACAACATCCTGCTGCTGCCGCGCAAATGCCGCGTCGAGAGCCGCAGCGAGTGCGACACCTCGGTGCTGTTCGGCGGCCGCCGCTTTGCGCTGCCGGTGGTGCCCAGCAACATGAAGACGGTGCTGGACGAGCCCATCGCCCGCATGCTGGCGCAAAGCGGCCATTTCTACGTGATGCACCGCTTCGACCTCGACAACGTGGCCTTTGCACGCCGCATGCGCGACGCCGGGCTGGTGGTGTCCATCAGCTCCGGCGTGAAACCGGCCGACTTTGCCGTGATCGACCGCCTGGCGGCCGAGGGCGTGGGCGCCGACTACATCACCATCGACATCGCGCATGGCCACGCCGAGAGCGTGCGCAAGACCATCGAACACATCAAGGCCAGGCTGCCGCAGGCCTTTGTGATCGCCGGCAACGTGGCCACGCCCGAGGCCGTGATCGACCTGGAGAACTGGGGCGCCGACGCCACCAAGGTGGGCGTGGGCCCGGGCAAGGTGTGCATCACCAAGCTCAAGACCGGCTTCGGCACCGGCGGCTGGCAGCTCAGCGCGCTGAAGTGGTGTGCGCGGGTGGCCAGCAAACCCATCATCGCCGACGGCGGCATCCGCAGCCACGGCGACATCGCCAAGAGC
>CAYTWU010000226.1:1665-6225 GCA_964442175.1 uncultured Rubrivivax sp. | reverse complement strand
GACCGCTACGTGGTGGGCGGCTTCTACCGCGTGCACGCCGAACGTGGCGTGGACGAGAACCTCAACGCGCCCGGCGCGGGTTTTGTGCCGCTGGCCTTCGAGCAGAGCCCGCACCTGCCGCGCCCGGGCGAGCGCCCCGGTGCCAGTGCGCCCAACCGCTTCTACATGTACGGCGTGGTGGCCCGGCTGGCGATGCTGGCGGCCTCCTATGAGCTGGAAGCCACCGACCCCAACGCCGAGATCTACGAGTAGCCCGGCGCCGGGGCGGGCCTTCAGAACGTGACGGTCGCCGAGGCCGAGGCCCGGCCGTCGAGGTCGAACACGTTGATGGTGTCGACGATGCCCGAGCCCGGGGAGGCCGGTGAGGGCCGGAACTCGGTGCTGCCGCCGGCGAGCACGGCGTCGGTGTTGAAGACATACCCGTCGGTGCCCGAGATCTGCAGCCGCACCCGCGCGCTGGCGCCCCCGCCCACCGCGCGCACCGTCACCACGTAGGGCGAGGCCGTGGCCTGCACGGACAGCGTGAAGTTCGAGTCCGGGTAACCCGCCTTGTTCAGCGTGCCGTTGTTGAAGGCCGGCAGCACGCTGAGTTCGGTCACGCTCTCGTAGGCCTCGCTGGCGTCCCAGGCGATGTTGATGGCCTCTTCGAGCTTGCCGCCGAGCGGCAGCTTGGCCGCTATGCCCACCAGCGCGTCCTTGGCCAGGGACAGGTACTGGCCGCCGAAGAACTTGCCCGTGGGCGCAAAGTCCTGCCAGCTGGCCTCGCCGTCCAGCAGCGCGGCGCTGCCGCCATCCAGCGCGGCGCCCACCGCGGTGCCGAAGAACGTGCCCACCATCCAGGCCGTGGCCGCCACGCCCCCGGCGGCCAGGGCCACCGGCGTGGAGCCGGCGAGCAGCGCACCCGCGGCCACCACCCCGGCCGCCAGGCCCACCGTGTCGCTCAGGGCCTTGCCGATGCGGCGGGCGGACTCGGCCATCTGCTGCGCGAGGGAGCGGGCATCGTCTTCGAGCGGGTCGTCCGCCAGCGCGTGGCGACGGCGCCCGGACGCGGGCACCACCCAGGAGCCGGTTACCGCCAGCGCATGCGCGTCCAGCTGCGCCAGCAGCGCCGCCGTCAACGGCAGTTGCACACCACCGCCCAGTTCCAGCACCGCGGCCTGCCCCGCCATCGCGCCGCGCACCAGAGCCTCGAACTCGGCATAGCGGGCGTTCAGCTGGTTCGCCGTGCTGGCCGCGGCCGCCAGATCCAGCCCGCTGGGCATCTTCGAGCCCAGCAGCCCCAGCTGCGACAGCGATTGCTGCGCCATCAGCTGCGTGGCGCGCAGCAGCGTGGCCGTGGCCGTGCCGGGCACGCCCGAGGCCACCATCGTCACCGGCAGCGACAGCACGGTCTGGCTGGCGTCGGTGCCCAGGCGGCGGGTCAGGGTCAGCGCCACCTGGCCGCTGGTCCACTGGCCCTGGTTGTCCAGCACCCCCACCGGCGCGGTGAAGCTGAAGCGGTCGGGCTGGCCGGCGTCGGCCGGCAGGTCGAGCACGAGCCCGCCGCCCAGGTCGGCACGCAGGCTGTAGCTGGAGCCGGGGTCGGCCGCGGCCACCTGCAGGCTGACGCTGACCAGCGGGTCCAGGGCCGTTGGGGGGCCTGCAAATTCAGGTGCGGCCAGCGCCACCGGGCCGCCGCCGTTGCCACCGCCCGTGGGGGGCGGCGGCGCGGGCGCCGGTGCGGCCGTTTCGCCACCGCCGCCGCAGGCGGCCAGGCCGCCAGCCAGCCAGGCCGAGCCGGCCAGCACCAGGGTTCTGCGTCGTGTGTCCATCGGGGTCTCCGTGTGGTGTCGGGCCTGCAGCGTGCGGCCACGCTGGTACGAAGGCATCCGTCCGGTGGCGGATTCAGGGCCAGAATGCAGGCCAGTCTTCCGTCCGATTGCCGAGTACCTGTCCTTGAGCGCTTCCAACCCTTCCGCCGCCCGCGCGCCTGCGACGGCCGCCCTCACGCTCGGCGCCCTGGGCGTGGTCTATGGCGACATCGGCACCAGCCCGCTGTATGCGCTGAAAGAGGTGTTCCACGCCGGCCATGTGCCGGTGACACCCGAGAACGTGCTGGGCATCCTGTCGCTGATCTTCTGGACGATGACGGTCATCGTCTCGCTGAAGTACGTGCTGCTGATCCTGCGCGCCGACAACCACGGCGAAGGTGGCCTGATCGCGATGCTGGCCCTGGCCACGACGGCGGTGGCAGACCGCCCGGCGCTGCGGCGCACGCTGCTCATCGTCGGCATGTTCGGCACCGCGGTCTTCTATGGCGATGGTGTCATCACGCCGGCGATCAGCGTGTTGTCCGCGGTCGAGGGCCTGGAGGTGGCCGCACCGGCGCTGCACAACGCGGTGGTGCCCATCACGCTGCTGGTGCTGACGGTGCTGTTTTCGGTGCAACGTTTTGGCACCGGCGGCATCGGGCGGGCTTTCGGGCCGGTGACGCTGGTCTGGTTTGCGGTGCTGATCGCGCTGGGCGTGCCGCATGTGCTGGCCGACAGCGCCGTGCTGGCCGCGTTGAACCCGGCGTATGCGGGCGCCTTCATCGCGGACCAGCCCGGCGTGGCCTTCATCGCCCTGGGCGCCGTGGTGCTGGTGGTCACCGGTGGCGAGGCGCTGTACGCCGACCTGGGCCACTTCGGCAAGCTGCCGATCCGCATCGCCTGGTACGGCCTGGTGATGCCGGCGCTGGTGATCAACTACTTCGGCCAGGGTGCGCTGCTGCTGGCCAACCCGGCCGCGGTGGAAAACCCGTTCTACCTGATGGCACCGGCCTGGGCGCGGCTGCCGCTGGTCTTCCTGGCCACGGCGGCCACGGTGATCGCGTCACAGGCCTTGATCACGGCCGCGTTTTCCGTCACCAAGCAGGCCATGCAGCTGGGCCTGCTGCCGCGCATGCGTGTGCTGCACACCTCGGTGCGCGACCTGGGTCAGATCTACGTGCCCTTCGTCAACTGGGGGCTGTTTGTGTTCATCGTGCTGGCGGTGGCGCTGTTCAAGTCTTCGTCGGCGCTGGCGTCGGCCTACGGCATCGCGGTGACGCTGGACATGACCATCACCACCATCATGACCTTCTTCGTCATCCGCTACGGCTGGAAGTACCCGCTGTGGCTGTGCGTGGCGGCCACCGGCATCTTCTTCGTGGTGGACGTGCTGTTTTTTGCCAGCAACCTGCTGAAGCTGCTGGCCGGCGGCTGGTTTCCGCTGGTCATCGGTGCGGCGATGTTCCTGCTGATGATCACCTGGATGCAGGGCCGCAAGCTGATGGCCGAGCGCCTGCGCGACGAGGCCATCGAGCTGCCCGGTTTCCTGGAGGCGGTGTTCGTGGCCCCGCCGCAGCGGGTGGCCGGCACGGCCGTGTTCCTGGCCGCCGAAGAAGGGCTGACACCCAACGCGCTGCTGCACAACCTCAAGCACAACAAGGTGCTGCACGAGTACAACCTGTTCGTCTCGGTGCGCCACCACGAGGTGCCGTGGATCGGCTTCGACAAGCGTGTGCAGATGAACCCGCTGGGCCACGACTGCTGGCAGGTGACGCTGAACTTCGGCTTCAAGAACGAGCCCGACGTGCCCGAGGCGCTGAAGCTGCTGGAAGGCCGCGGCGTGCCGCTGCCGGAGATGGACACCAGCTACTTCCTGTCGCGCGACGTGGTCACGCCCACGTTGGGCGGGGGCATGGCCTTCTGGCGAGAAAAGCTCTTTGCCGGCATGCACCGCAACGCGGCCGCGGCGGCGGACTTTCTTTCGCTGCCGCCGAACCGCGTGGTGGAGCTGGGCACCAAGGTCCAGATCTGAGTCTGCACCTGCGTGTGCATCAGCCGTTGCGGAACAGGAAGCTGTAGGCGTTGAGCGCCGGCACGCCGCCCAGGTGGGCGTAAAGCACACGCGAGCCGGCCGGGAACTCGCCTTGGCGCACCATGTCGATCATGCCGTGCATGGACTTGCCCTCGTAGACCGGGTCGGTGAGCATGCCTTCCTGGCGCGCACACAGGCGGATGGCTTCCAGCGTGCCTTCGTTGGGCAGGCCGTACTCGGGGCCGCCGTAGCGCTGGTCCAGCACCACGTCAGCCGCGGTGATGGGCCGGCCCAGCTCCACCAGCTCGGCGGTGTGCTGTGCGATGCGCAGGATCTGCGCGTGCGTCTTCTCCGGCTTGGCCGAGGCGTCGATGCCGATCACGCGGTCGGCGCGGCCATCGGCGGCAAAACCCACCACCATGCCGGCCTGCGTGCTGCCGGTGACGGAACACACGACGATGTAGTCGAACTTGAAGCCCAGCTCGGCCTCCTGCTGGCGCACCTCTTCGGCAAAGCCGACGAAGCCCAGGCCACCGTACGGGTGCTCGGAGCAGCCGGCCGGGATGGGGAAGGGTTTGCCGCCGGCGGCGCGCACGTCGTCCATCGCCTGCTGCCAGCTCGGGCGGATGCCGATGTCGAAACCGGCCGCGTCCAGCCGCACATCGGCGCCCAGGATGCGGGACATCTCGATGTTGCCCACGCGGTCGTACACCGCATCGGAGTAGTTCACCCAGTTCT
>CAYTWU010000226.1:0-1655 GCA_964442175.1 uncultured Rubrivivax sp. | reverse complement strand
CACCTGGCGTGTCTGGTTGCTCTGGATGCCGCCGATGGAGACCAGCGTGTCGTAGCCGCCGGCCAGCGCCTCGGGGATCAGGTACTCCAGCTTGCGGGTCTTGTTGCCGCCGAAGGCCAGGCCGCTGTTGCAGTCCTCGCGCTTGGCCCAGAGCTCCACCTTCCCGCCCAGGTGCGCGCTCAGGCGCTTGAGCGGCTGCACCGGCGAGGGGCCGAAGGTCAGGGCGTGGCGGGGGAATTTCTGCAGGTTCATGGCGGGCTCCACGGGGATGGGTGAGTGGTGCAAATGCTAGGGTGGACCTTGCTGAACAGGGTTGCAATTTCAGGCCTGATGGCGCAACTCGGATGGCATGATTGGCTGATCACAGCGCACGGAACGCATCGAGATGGCCAAGACCGCAACAAAAGTGCGCGGCACTGCCGAAGACCACGCGCCGCTCGACCGCACCGACCGGGCCATCCTGCGGGCCTTGCAGCGCGACGCCAGCATCTCCAACGTGGCGCTGGCCGCCAAGGTGGCGCTCAGTCCCGCGGCCTGCCTGCGGCGCGTGGAGCGGCTGAAGGCGCGCGGGCTGATCCGCGGCATCGTCGCGCTGCTGGAGCCCAAGGCCATGGACTGCGGCACGCTGGTCGTCATCGGCGTGGTGCTGGACCGCTCCACGCCCGACAGTTTTGCGGCCTTCGAACGTGCGGTGCAGAAGCTGAGCGTCTGCATGGAGTGCCACGTGGTCACCGGCGAGTTCGACTACTTCATGATGGTGCGCACACGCGACAACGACAGCTACAACCGCCTGCACGCCGAACACCTGCTCTACCTGCCCGGCGTGCGCCAGATCCGGACCTTCATGGTGCTCAAGCAGGTGCTTTCCAGCACGCAGCTGCCGATCTGACCCCGCTGTGCAACACTGGCGCGCCCCACGACAAGCCCGCGCCCATGGACCTGCTTTTTGTTGCCGACCCGCTGGAGTCGTTCAAGCCCTACAAGGACAGCAGCTTCGCGATGATGCGCGAGGCCGCGGCGCGCGGCCACCGCCTGATGGCCTGCGAACCCAAGGACCTGCGCTGGCAGCGCGGCGAGCCGGTGATCGGCTTCGTGCGCGACATCACGCTCACCGGCAGCACCGGGCCGGACTGGTTCAGCGCCGCGCAGCAGGCGCCCGACGAACGCCCGCAGGCGCTGAAGGACGTGGGCGCCGTGCTGATGCGCAAGGACCCGCCCTTCGACAGCGAGTACTTCTACGCCACGCACCTGCTGGAGCAGGCCGAACGTGAAGGCGCGCGGGTCTTCAACAGCCCGCGTGCGCTGCGCGACCACCCGGAAAAACTCGCGATCCTGGAGTTCCCGCAGCACATCGGGCCGACCCTGGTCACACGCGACGCGGCCGACATCCGCCGCTTCCACGCCGAGCACCGCGACGTCATCCTGAAGCCGCTGGACGGCATGGGCGGCATGGGCATCTTCCGCGTCGGGCCCGACGGCCTGAACCTGGGCAGCATCACCGAAACCCTGAACCAGGGCGGCGCCACCAGCGTGATGGTGCAGAAGTACCTGCCGGAGATCGTGCACGGCGACAAACGCATCCTGCTCATCGGCGGCGTGCCCGTGCCCTTCTGCCTGGCGCGCATCCCGCAGGGCAGCGAGATCCGCGGCAACCT
>CAYTWU010000225.1:0-6241 GCA_964442175.1 uncultured Rubrivivax sp. | reverse complement strand
TGAGCGCGCCGGGCCGCTCCCAAGCGCTCATCCCGAAGCGCGCAGCGCGGAGGGTAGTCCAGTGAGCCTTCCACAGCCCGTTTGCGGTGAGTGCGTCCGCCTCAACGGCGCCGCCGGCCCGATGATGGTCTACGTGCAGGGCCGCGGCCCGGCGCTGCTGCTGGTGCACAGCGTCAACGCGGCGGCTTCGGCGGCCGAGGTGCGGCCGCTGCACGAACACTTCAGCCAGACCCACACGGTGTTTTCGACCGACCTGCCGGGTTACGGCCTGTCCGACCGCAGCGACCGCGCCTACACGCCGAGGCTGATGACCGACGCGTTGCACGACGTTCTCGCGCTGGCGCAGCAGCGCTGCGGCCCCGCGCCGGTGGATGCGCTGGCGCTCAGCCTGGGCTGCGAGTTCCTGGCCCGCGCCGCGGTGGAGCGGCCGGCCACGCTGCGCCGCCTGGCCCTGGTGAGCCCCACGGGCTTCAGGGGCCACCGGGCCTGGCGTGGCGCGCCGGGCAGCACGCGCGGCCTGCCGGGGCTGCACCGCGCGCTCACCGGCCCCGGCTGGGGTGGTGCGATCTTCCGCGGGCTGACACGGCCGGGCGTGATCCGCTACTTCCTGGAGCGCACCTGGGGCGCCAAGGGCATCGATGAAGAGCTCTGGCGCTACGACGTGCTGACCACGCGCGTGCCGGGGGCCGAACATGCCCCGCTGCACTTCTTGTGCGCCGGCATGTTCAGCGCCGACATCCACACCGTGTACGAACAGATCACGCAGCCGGTGTGGGTGACCCACGGCGTGCGCGGCGACTTCACCGATTACCGCAGCTTGAAGCTTGTGCGCGACAAGCCGAACTGGCAGATCGAGGTGCTGCCGACCGGGGCGTTGCCGCAGTTCGAGGTGCCGGCGCGGTTCAATGCGCTGGCCGAGCGCTTCTTCGCCTGAACCGGGCACCGGCCTCTCACGCCCTCAGGTCGTTTCACGCAGGTCCAGCGCCAGGCGGCGCAGCGTCTGCACGACCGCGGCCACCTCGGCGTCCTCGAGCGCTGCGGTCCAGGCGGCCACCTGGTCGAAGTCACCGGGGTTGCGTTGGCGCCAGAACCGGTGGTGGCGCGCAGTCAGCACCAGGCGCCGCGCCCGCCGGTCGCTGGGATCGACCTCGATGCGCAGAAAGCCTTTGCGCTCCAGTGCCAGCGCGATCTGCTTGAGGTTCTGGTGCGTCATGGACATGCCCTGCGCCACGCGCGAGATCGTCGGTGCCTCGGCTGCCGCCTCGATGTGCTGCAACAGCGCGGCCTGCTGCGTGGTCAGGCCCTGCGGCGCCAGCAGGCGGTCCAGGCGGGCGCGCAGGTGCATCGCATTGAAGTCGATCAGGCGGAACAGGCGGATGCGGTCGGCCACAGCGGGGGGCAGCGCGGCCAGGCCCAGGTCGAGGCTGCTTTCCGGCACCGCCGCCGGATCGGTGGATTGACGGTGATCGTTCATATCCAATATATTACCTTTTAATCCGACGAAGCCGATCCAATGCTGCCACCCATGCCCACCATCGCCCTGCTGCCCCACTGCGGTTTCCTCTCCGAGACCTCCCGCATGCTGGCCATCGCCGAAACCCTGCGCGACGCCGGCGCCCAGGTGCACCTGGGCACGCACTGCGGCCCCTTCGCGCACCTGATCACCGACGCCGGCTGGCCTTTGCGCCGGCTCGAGCCCATGCCCGACGGTGCGCGGCGAGAGCGTTTCATCGAAGGGCTTATGCACCTGGGTCAGCCCGGGCGCCGCCTGCTGACGGCCGACGAGGTGCGCACCGGCGTCAGGGCGGAGGTCGCGTGGCTGCGCGAGGTCGGCGCCCAGGCGGTGGTGACAGGCTTCACGCTGACGGCCCACCTGTCGTCGCGGGTGGTGGGCGCGCTGCTCGTCACCTCGCATGGCGGCAGCTTCGTCGGCCCGGTCTTCGACCACGGCCTGGCACCCGCCCCCACCCAGATGCCCATCCCCGGGACCGAATGGCTGCCCGCGGCGGCCAAGCGCTGGTTGGCCAACCAGGGGCCGCAGCGCATGAGAGGCCCGGCGGAATTCCTGAACGAGATCGCCGTCGAACTGGGCGTCGAGCCCGTGCCCTCGCTGGCAGCGCTGATGATGGGCGACCTGACCTTGCTGACCGACACCCCACAGGTGCTGGGCCTGGCGGCGGCCCAGGTCAGCGGTTGGCAGCCGCGCCGGCCGGCCGCCTACCGCGCCAACCCGAAGGTCGTCTGCGTCGGTCCGCTGTTTGCCCGCCTGCCCTGCCCCGTGCCCGGCCCGATCGCCGAGTGGCTGCGCGGCGGCGCATCTTCCCCCGCGCCGACCGCGTACGTGGCGCTGACCTCGGCCACCGCCACGCGGGTGCGTGAGGTGGTGCGGCGCGTCCGCCAGGCCGGGGCGCGCGTGATCGTGGCCGGCACGACGCACGAGCTGCAGGACCTGCAGGCCGACCCGGGCATCCGCGTCGGCGGTGTGCTGCCCAGCCACGAGATCATGCCGCGCGTCGATGTCGCGGTGCTGATGGGCGGCCAGGGTTCCACGCAGACGGCCATGTGCAGCGGCACCCCGTTCGTCGGCATCCCGCTGCACCCGGAACAGGAGCTGAATGTGCACCTGGCAGCCCGGCAAGGCGCGGCCATCGGCGTCGCGCCGCGCCACGCCCAGGGCGAACACCTCACCCGCGCCGTGCGCCGTGTGCTGCAGGACCCGGCCTACCGTGCGGCGGCGCAGAAGATGCAAAGCCTGTACGCGGGCTCCGACGCTGCGCGCACCGCGGCACACGCGATCCTGCAGTCGCTGCAGCCGGCCGCCGAAGCCACCCGGACCCGCGCAACGCTGCACCAGCGCGCGGCGGCCTGAGCCGGTTGGGGCTCAGATCGGCCGCTCGTACCCGATCCGCCACAAGACCCCGCGCTGCCAGGCCTCGCTGGCGCGGTAGCGCACCGGGTGGCCATCTTCGATCACGTGCACGGCCTTGTAGTCCACCGCATCGCTGGCCACCAGCGGCGAGGCCGAGAGCCGCCACAGGTGGCGCGGCTGCGGCTGCCAGCTCAGGCTGGCGTCCACGCTGTGGCGGGCGCGGGTTTCGAGCCGGCGCTCGCTGGGCTGGTCGGCCACGGCGCGGCCCTGGGCGCGCAGGCCCAGCTGGGCGCTGAGCGTCGGCGACAGGGCCTGGGTCAGGTCCAGCTTCAGCTGCCAGGGCGCCTGCCCCGCCAGCGCCGCTTGCGGCCCGGCCACGTCTTGCAGCCGCGACCGGTTCAGCGCCAGGCTGGCCTGCCAGCGCAGCGGTGCCTGCGCGGCCAGCGGGGTGGGCGTCTGGCCGCTGGCCTCCAGCTCCAGGCTGGCGGCCCAGGCCCGGCCGCCGTTGAAGCGCTGCAGCAGCCACGGTGCGCTGGCCACGCCGGGCTGCACGATCAGCTGGTCGAGGATCACGTCGTCGATGCGGCGCAGCGCGGCCGAGACCACGACCTGCCCCTTCGCCGCCGCCAGCTTGCGCTGCCAGCTGCCGTCCAGGCTCCACGCCCGCTCGGGCTGCAGCTGCGGGTTGCCGGTGAAGGCCGGCGACGTGGCCGACACCTCCACCGGCACGTACCGCCGCGGCATCACGTCGCGCGGCGTGGGCAGCCGAAAGCCCCGCGACAGGCCCAGCTTGAAGGTGCCGGCCTCACCGGCCGGCGTGTGGGACCAGCGCACCACGGGGCCGATGAGGCGGTGCGCCTGCTGCACGCGGTCGAAGACATTGCCGGCGCTGTCGGTGTGCAGCCGCTCCAGGCGCAGGCCCAGTTGCGCCTCGCCCCAGGCGCCCAGGGCCCAGTCGTCCTGCAGGTACAGCGCCTGGCGTTGCACGTCGGCGTCGAAGCGCTCGTCCAGGTTATCGGGCGGGCGTCCGCCGGGCAGCGGCTGCTCGGTCTGCACGCGGTCTTCCTGGCGGCGCGCTTGCTCCCACTCCAGGCCGATGTCCAGCCGGTGGGCGGCGCCGATGGGGCGCTGGTGGCGCAGGTTCAGCACGGCCGACTGGTCGGTGGCCGTGCCTTGCACGGCCGAGTCCTGCACCAGGCGGGGCACGAAGTCATAGCCCAGCAGGCGGGCGTCCTGCGCGCGGCGCGCGTGCGTGAGGTTCAGCCTCGCCTCGCTTCGCGCACCGTCAGCCGCGTGGTGCTGGGCCTGCAGCCGGCCGCGCCAGAACAGGCGGTCGTAGTTCAGGGCCATGTCGCTGCGCTGCTGGGCCGGTGGCGGGCCGTCCAGCGGCGTGCGCCGGTCGTAAACACCCCCGCGCGAGACGCCGTAGCGCAGGCTGTGGTCGGTGCTCAGTTGCCAGCGGCTGCCGTCGTCGCCGCTGCGCGCCCAGGACCAGCGCGGGTTGAGGGCCAGTGCGTCGGTGTGATCCTGCTCCACCTTGTGCGTGCGGGTGCGCTGCGTCAGCTCGCCGGTGTCCTCGGCCACGCGCTGCTGCAGGTAGGTGGCCGGCCAGTGCTGGCGTTCGCTGCTGGCCACCAGGCCCAGGCCCCAGGTGGCGGCACCCAGCTTGTCGCCGAGGTTGAGCGTCAACGTCGCCTGCGGGCGGCCCCACTGGCTGGCCAGCGAAAACTTCAGGTCTCGCGCCGCCACCGCGGCGGCGCGCCGTGTCACCAGGTTGATGCTGCCGGCGATGGCCTGCGCCGATTGCACCGTGGCGCCGCGCACGATCTCCACGCGCTCCAGGCTGTCCAGCGGCAGGCTGTCGAGCGAAAAGCCCGGCGGTGCCGGCTCGCCGTTGATCAGCAGCAGCGTGCGGCCATCGCCCAGGCCGCCGAGCGTGAGCGCGGTGGTGCTGCCGCGGCCGTCCACCGAGACCCCGGGCACGCGGGCCAGCGCGTCGGCCAGCCGGGTGTCGCCATGGCGCAGCAGCTCGTCGCGGCCCACCACCTGGCGGCCGGCCAGATCGGCCGCGCGCTCGGCCGCGGCGGTGGCGCGGATCTCCACGCGCTGCGGCGGCAGGGGCTCGGCCGCCTGCGCCGGCCACAAGGGCCAGATGGTGGCCAGCAGGCAAGGATGCGCCCACCGGCGCAACGGCTGCGGCATCGGCTTCATCGCGGGCTTGGTCATGCAGGCACTTTCGCCGACACTGCATGGTTGGTCAATCTTGATCAATCCAATCAATGCAAGACGCCTGCCGATGAAACAAGCCCCTGCCCCCCGCTTCGCCGTCGAGATGCTCAGCGCCGACGAGGCCGCGCGCCGGCTGGGTGTGCGCAAGGCCACGCTGTACGCCTACGTCAGCCGCGGCATGCTCACGGCACTGCCCGACCCGGCGCAAAGCCGCAGCAGCCTGTACTCGGCCTACGAGGTGGAGCGCTTGCAGCACGCAGCCCGGGGGGGCCGCCGCCCGGCGGCCACCACCGCGCCCACGCTGTACGACGGGCTGGCGCTGGTGGACACGGCGCTCACCGGCGTGGTGGATGGCGAGATCGTCATCCGCGGGCACCGGCTGGTGGACTGGGCCCGCACGGCCACGCTGGAAGACACGGCCGCGTTGTTGTGGGGCACCACGGTGCAGGCGGCGTTTGGCGGGCCGGCGCCGGTGCTGCCGCCGCTGTGGCACGAGACGGCCGCGGCCTTGCGGCAGGCCGACCCGGCGTCCCGCTCGGTGGCGCTGTGGGGCCTGGCGATGCCCCATCTGCATGGCGGCGCCGAGCTGCACGGCGACGCCCTCGCCCAGGCCCTGGGCCAGCACCTGCGCGTGGCCTTTGCTTGCGTGCTGGGGCGCGCGCCCGACGCCGCGCCGCTGCACCGCCAGGTGGCCCGCGCCTGGCGGCTGCCGGCCACGGCCCAGGAGCCCTTGCGCCAGGCGCTGGTGCTCTGCGCCGACATCATGCTGAACCTGATGGGTCTGGCCGGCCGCATGTTGGCCTCGGTGCAGGGCAGCCTGGCGGCCTGCGTCGGCGCCAGCCTGCAATACGGCTTCATCCGCCTGAGCGGCGGTGAGTTCGAAGCGGTGGAGTCGCTGTTCGACGCACTGGAAGACCTGGAGCAGCCGGCCGCCGTGGCAGCCTCTTACCGGGCCCGGGGCGAGGCCCTGCCGGGCTTCCACCATGTGCTTTTTCCGCGTGGCGACCCGCGCGCCGCGGCGCTGCTCGCGCTGGCCGGTGCGCTGGGCTCAGCCGCGCCCGGCTGGGTGCGCGTGATGCAGGGCGAGGCGCCGCAGCCGGTGCACGCCACGCTGGACTTTGGCCTGGTGGCGCTGCGCCGCAG
>CAYTWU010000224.1:0-6276 GCA_964442175.1 uncultured Rubrivivax sp. | reverse complement strand
CCGCGCGCCTGGCCCAGCAGCAGCGTGCTCTGCGGGTTGACGTTGACGAACACGATCTCCACCGCGGCACACACCGGGCCGTAGGCTTTGATGACCTCCTGCACGCCGTCGAAGATGATCTTCAGCCGGCCCGGCAGATCACCCTTGGGCGCCTCCAGCGTGCTGATGGTGCCGCTGGCCACATAGCGCAGGCGCGGGCCGTCGGCTTCGACCACGCCGAAGCCGGTGCGCTGCAGGCCGGGGTCGATGCCGAGGATCCGCACGTCAGGCCCGCCCGGCCGCCCGAAGGGCCTGACGCTCCCCCTCGGGGGGGCGCGAACGGAGTGAGCTTGGGGGTCCCATTCAGACCTTGAAGTACCAGCGCACGGCGTGGAAGAAGACGGGCGCGGCAAAACAGAGCGGCGCCACCCGGTCCAGCAGGCCCACGGCGCCGGTCACCGAAGCGCGGTTGCCCCAGTAGCGCACACCCGCGTCCTTCTTCAGCGCCTTCATCACCAGCTCGCCCAGCGTGCCCGCGCCACCGGCGATGAAACCCAGGGCCAGTGCCTGCGGGGGCTTGAAGGGTGTGCTCCAGTACAGCGCCGCGCCCGCGATGCCGGCGGCCAGTGCACCCAGCAGCCACGCGCGGTAGCTGAAGGAGCGGTCGATCTGGCGCGCCACCGGGCGGCGGCGCAGCCAGCGGCTGGCCAGCTCCTGCACGATCTGCGCGGTGGCGGCGACGATGACCAGGAAAAACACCAGGAAGGCCCCCCGCCCGGCATGGCGCGGGAACTCCAGCAGCAGCAGCGCCGGGGCGTGGCTCAGGCCGTAGACACACACCATGATGCCCCACTGGATCTTGGCGTTGCGCTCCAGGAAGCGCGCCGGGTCCCCCGCCAGTGCCGAGGCCACCGGCAGCGCCAGGAAGGCGTACACCGGGATGAAGACCGTGAACAGGTCGAAAGCACGTTGACCCACCAGCAGGTACTGCAGCGGCAGCACCACGAAGAAGGCCAGGATCAGGCTGCGGTGGTCGCCGCGCCGGGTGTGCACCAGCGTGACCATCTCGCGCAGCGCCAGGAAACTGAGCACACCGAACAGCAGCGTGGCGCCCAGCGCGCCCGACATCCACGCCCCCCAGAAGACCGAGCTGCCCAGCCACAGCGCGCCCAGGTCGCGCTTGAAGCGATCCAGCCGCGGGTCTTCGTCGTGCCGCGCGGCCCACAGCGCCAGGCCGGCCGTGGCCAGCACGAGCAGGCCGAACAGCGTGACGAACAGCAGCGCCACCTGCTGGTCCACGGTGAGCTGGCGCAGCGTGCCCATGTCAGTTCACCAGCGGACGCTGTGCGAGCACGGCGTTGCGGGCGCGTGCCAGGAAGTCGCGCTTGTCTTCACCGGGCTGCAGCTGCACAGGCTCGCCGAAGGTGACGGTGCACAGCACCGGCACCGGCACGACCTCGCCCTTGGGCATCACACGCTGCACGTTGTCGATCCAGGCCGGCACCAGCGGCACGTCCGGGAACTGCTCGGCCAGGTGGTAGAGGCCGCTCTTGAAGGCCTTGGGTTCGGCGGCGTTGCTGCGCGTGCCTTCGGGGAAGATCACCAGCGAGTCGCCGTTCTTCAGCGCCTCGACCAGCGGTTCCAGCGGGTCCTGGTCGTCGGTGCGCTGCCTGGCCACATACACCGCGTTGAACACCTCGCGGGTGATCCAGTGTTTGAAGGGGCTGGCCGTCCAGTAGTCCTTGGCGGCGATGGGGCGGGTGGTGGCGCGCAGTTCCAGCGGCAACGCGGCCCAGATCAGCACCCAGTCCAGGTGACTCTGGTGGTTGGCAAAGTAGATGCGCTGCTCGGCCTTGGGCGGGCAGCCCTTCCAATGGCCTTGTGCGCCCGTGATCAAACGGGCGATGAAGGCCAGCAGCAGGCCCATGCCGTCGGCGCGTGTCATGCGCCGATCCTAACGACCCGGCTCAATGCCGGAAATGACGCGTGCCGGTGAACACCATGGCCACACCGCGTTCGTCGGCCGCGGCGATGACCTCGGCGTCGCGCATCGAACCACCGGGCTGGATCACGCAGCGGGCTCCTGCCTCCACCACCACGTCCAGCCCGTCGCGGAACGGGAAGAACGCATCGCTGGCCACCGCCGAGCCCTGCATCGACAGACCGGCGTTCTGCGCCTTGATGCTGGCGATGCGGGCGCTGTCGATGCGGCTCATCTGGCCGGCGCCGACGCCGATGGTCATGCCGCCACCACAGAACACGATGGCGTTGCTCTTGACGAACTTGGCCACTTTCCAGGCGAACATCAGGTCCGTCATCTGCTGCGGCGTCGGGGCGAGCTTGCTGACCACCCGCAGTTCGCTCGCGGCCACGTTCTTGCTGTCCTGGCTTTGCAGCAGCAGGCCGCCGCCCACGCGTTTGCAGTCCCAGCTGTTCATCTGGTCCGACAGCGGCACTTCCAGCAGGCGCACGTTCTGCTTGGTGGCGAACACGGCACGCGCCTCGGCGCTGATGGCAGGGGCGATCAGCACCTCGACGAACTGCTTGGCCACCTGCTCGGCCGCGGCGCCGTCCAGCGGGCGGTTGAAGGCGATGATGCCGCCGAAGGCCGAGGTCGGGTCGGTCTGGAAGGCCTTGTGGTAGCTCTCCAGCGGCGTGGCCCCCAGCGCCACGCCGCAGGGGTTGGCGTGTTTGACGATCACGCAGGCCGGCGTGTCGAAGCTCTTCACACATTCCCACGCGGCGTCGGCATCGGCGATGTTGTTGTAGCTCAGCGCCTTGCCCTGGATCTGCACCCACTGCGCCAGCGTGCCGGGCGCGGGTTTGGCGTCGCGGTAGAAGGCCGCGCCCTGGTGCGGGTTCTCGCCGTAGCGCATGTCCTGCGTCTTGTGCAACTGCAGGTTCCACACCGCCGGGAAGGGCTCGCGCGCCGGCACCGAGGCTTCGGCCGCTTCCGCGCCGGGTTGCAGCGCGGTGAGGTAGTTGGTGATCATGCCGTCATAGGCGGCGGTGTGCGCAAACACCTTCTTGGCCAGGCCGAACTTGGTGGCACGGGTGATGCCGCCGGCCTGCAGCTCGGCCAGGGCCACGGCGTAATCGGCCGGGTCGATCAGCACCGCCACGTCGCCCCAGTTCTTGGCCGCCGCGCGCAGCATGGCCGGGCCGCCGATGTCGATGTTCTCGATCGCGTCTTCCAGCGTGCAGTCGGGCCGCGCCGTGGCGTTGGCAAAGGGGTAGAGGTTGACCACCAGCAGGTCGATGGTGTTGATGCCGTGCTCGGCCAGGGCCGCCATGTGCGCCGGCAGGTCGCGCCGCGCCAGCAGGCCGCCGTGGATGCGTGGGTGCAGCGTCTTCACCCGGCCGTCCAGCATCTCGGGGAAGCCGGTGACTTCGGCCACCTCCGTCACCGGCAGGCCGTCTTCGGCCAGCAGGCGTGCGGTGCCGCCGGTGGACAGCAGCTTCACGCCCAGCTGGTGCAGCGCGCGTGCGAAATCGAGCACGCCGGTTTTGTCGGAAACGGAGATGAGGGCAGTGGTCATTCTGTCAATCCATGCTGCAGCAGCTTGCGCCGCAGGGTGTTGCGGTTCAGGCCCAGCCATTCGGCGGCCTTGCTCTGGTTGCCTTCGGCACGGGCCAGCACCTGGGCCAGCAGCGGTTTTTCCACCGCGTCCAGCACCATCTGGTGCATGCCGTGTGGCGTGGCACCGTCCAGGTCGTGGAAGTAGGTGTCGATGGCGCTGCGCACGCAGGCCTGCAGGGGTGATTCGTTCATGCGGAGCGCAGCACCCGGGGCTCGTTCGCGGCCGGCAGTTGCGGGTGCAGCACGGCCAGTTCATCGAAGAAGCTGGCCACCGCGCGCAGCTGTGCGTCGGCGCTCTGCAGCGTGTTCATCACGGCGCGGAAGGCCTCGCCGCCGGGCAGGGCCTTCACGGCCCAGCCGATGTGTTTGCGTGCGGTGCGCACGCCCAGGTCTTCGCCGTACAGGCCGTAGTGGTCGTGCAGGTGGGCGAGCAGCCAGCCGCGCACCTCGTGTGTGGCTGGCGGTGCCAGGTGCGTGCCGGTGGCCAGGAAATGCGCGATCTCGCGGAAGATCCAGGGCCGCCCCTGGGCCGCGCGGCCGATCATCAGCGCGTCGGCGCCGGTGGCGCGCAGCACGGCCCGTGCCTTCTCAGGTGATGTGATGTCGCCGTTGGCCACGACCGGGATCTTCAGCACCGCCTTGATGGCAGCGATGGTGTCGTATTCGGCTTCGCCACCGTAGCCCTGCTCTCGCGTGCGACCGTGCACGGTGAGCATCGCGATGCCGGCCGATTCCGCCGCGCGGGCCAGCACCGGGGCGTTTTTCTGCGTGGCACACCAACCGGTGCGCATCTTCAGCGTCACCGGCACGTTCAGCGGCGCGCAGGCGGCCACCACGGCCTCGACGATCTTCAGCGCCAGCGGCTCGTTCTGCATCAGCGCCGAGCCGGCCCAGGTGTTGCACACCTTCTTGGCCGGGCAGCCCATGTTGATGTCGATGATCTGGGCGCCGCGGTCGATGTTGTAGCGCGCGGCGTCGGCCATCTCCTGCGGGTCCACACCCGCGATCTGCACCGCGATCGGGCCGGGCTCCCCGGTGTGGTCGGCCCGGCGCGAGGTCTTCAGCGAGGCCCACAGGTGCCGCTGGCTGGTCACCATCTCGCTCACGGCATGGCCGGCGCCCAGCTGGCGGCACAGCATCCGGAACGGCCGGTCGGTCACGCCCGCCATGGGGGCGACAAACAGGCGGTTCGGCAACGTGAACGTGCCGAGTTGCATGGTGAAAAACCGGGGGAGGGGCAGGGCGGCGGAAGGGAGGCGAAGTATAGCGGCGCACCCCCGTGAATAATCGCCTGCTGATGGATGAAGCCCTGCGTTCCCTGCTCGCCACACTCGCCCTGCCGGAGTTCGGGCTCAGCACCGTGTTCGTCGTCGCCGTGGTCTCGGCCACGCTGCTGCCGGCCGGCAGCGAGTGGGTGGTGCTGGGTTTCCTGAAGCTGCAGCCCGACCTCTTCTGGACCACGATGGCCGTGGCCACCGCCGGCAACACGCTGGGTGGCGCGATCAGCTGGTGGATGGGCTACGGCGCCGAGCGCGCCTACGAGAAGCTGCGCCACCGCCAACCGGCTGAGCTGCGTGCGCTGCAGTGGCTGCAGCGGTTTGGTCCCAAGGGCTGCCTGCTGTCTTGGCTGCCGGTGGTGGGCGACCCGTTGTGCGCCGTGGCCGGCTGGCTGAAGCTGCCGTTCTGGCCCTGTGTGGTCTACATGGCCATTGGCAAGTTCCTGCGCTACGTCACCATGACGGCGGCGCTCTTGTGGGTGTTCCCTGCGCACTGGACACCTTGAGACAATCCAAGCCCATGAACACACCCGCCTACGACGCCCTGACGGCCACCTACACCCGGCTGCACCGCCTGGGCCACCTGCAATCCATCGCCGGCTGGGACCAGGCCGCGAACATGCCCAGCAAGGGCAACGAGGCCCGCTCGGCGGCGATGGCCGAGATGGCGGCGCTGTTGCACCGCCTGCGCACCGACCCGGCGCTGGGCGAGCAGATCCAGCGTGCCACGCAGGAGCCGCTGAGCGACGAACAGCGTGCCAACCTGCGCGAGATCGGCCGCGACTGGCGCCGCGCCACCGCCCTGCCCGAGGACCTGGTGCAGCGCCAGGAGATCGCCACCGCGCGCTGTGAACACGCCTGGCGCAGCCAGCGCCCGGCCAACGACTGGGCGGGTTTCCTGGTGAACTTCCGCCCCGTGCTGGCGCTGGCCCGCGAACGGGCCACGCTGCTGGCCGAGCGCTCCGGCCTGTCGCGTTACGACGCGCTGATGGACCACTTCGAGCCCGGCATGACCAGTGTGCGGGTCGACGCCGTCTTCGGCGAGGTGCGGCAGTGGCTGCCCGGCCTGATCCGTGCGGTGCGCGAACGCCAGGCGCAGAACCCGGCGCTGGACCCGGTGGGCCCGTTCCCGCTGGACCGCCAGCGCTGGCTGTGCGAGCAGGTGATGCGCATCCTGGGCTTCGATTTCGAGGCCGGCCGACTGGATGTGAGCACCCACCCCTTCTGCGGTGGCGTGCCGGAAGACGTGCGCATGACCACGCGCTTTTCACTCGACGGCTTCCTCGGCAGCCTGATGGGCACGGTGCACGAGACCGGCCACGGCCGCTACGAGCAGAACCTGCCGCGCGAGTGGCTGGGCCAGCCCTTGGCCGAGGCGCGCTCGATGGCGCTGCACGAAAGCCAGAGCCTGAGCTTCGAGATGCAGATCGGCGGCCACCC
>CAYTWU010000223.1:0-6280 GCA_964442175.1 uncultured Rubrivivax sp. | reverse complement strand
TCGAGCTCAACGGCGTGCAGATCGACAACAACAAGGCTGCGTTCGAGTGGGGCCGGCGCTGCGCGCACGACCTGGCCGCGGTGCAGGCGCTGTTCAAGGCGCAGAGCGTGATCCAGTTCGTCAAGCGGCCCTCGCTGGACGACATGGTCAAGACCCGGGTCGACTTCCTCACCGGCTACCAGGACGCGGCCTACGCGGCGCGCTACAAGGCCTTCGTCGAGACCGTGCGCGCAGCAGAGGCCAAGCTGGGCGGCACAAGGCTCAGCGAAGCCGTGGCGCGCTACCTGTTCAAGCTGATGGCCTACAAGGACGAATACGAGGTGGCGCGCCTGCACACCGACCCGGCCTTCACCGCCAAGGTCGCCGAGATGTTCGAAGGTGACTACAAGCTGGTGCACCACCTGGCCCCGCCACTGACGGCCAAGACCAACGCCAAGGGCGAGTTGCTCAAGCAGCCCTTCGGCCCCTGGATGCGCAGCGCCTTCGGCGTGCTGGCCAAGCTCAAGGGCCTGCGTGGCGGTGTGCTGGACATCTTCGGCCGCAGCGAAGAACGCCGCATGGAGCGGGCGCTGATCGGTGAATACGAAGCCTGCATCACCGAGCTGCTGAAGGGCCTGACGGCCGAGCGCCTGGCGCTGGCCATCGAGATCGCGCGTTTGCCGGAAGACATCCGTGGTTACGGCCACGTGAAGGCCCGCCACCTGGCCACCGCCCGGCCGAAGTGGGATGCGCTGATGGCGCGCTGGCGCAGCGGCGAGACGCTCCAGCAAGCCGCCTGAGCGTGCACAACTGGCCGGCTCTCGCAGCCGCCCGCGCCGGCGACCACACCGTGCGCGTGCCGCTGCGGCTGCATGGCGTGCTGGTGGGCTCGGTGGCGCGGGTGCACCTGCCAGCGCTGCGCGCGCTGCTGTCCACGGGCGTGGCCGACGACGGTGTGGCGCTGCAGGCCGACGAGGCGCAGTTCGCGCATCTCAACAATGCGCTGCGCGAACAAGGCCTGATCCGCGCCTGGCGCGACGAACCCTACCCGGTGTTCGCCCCTGGTGGGCTGCAGGTGCTGGCCCGCATCGAGCGCGCCTCGGCGCGTTTCTGGGGCACGCTGACGCTGGGTGCGCATGCCAACGGCTACGTCGCCGGTGCCGACGGCCGGCCCGTGGCGCTGTGGATCGCGCAGCGCTCGTTCAGCAAGGCCACCGACCCGGGCCTGTTCGACAACCTGATCGGCGGCGGTGTGCCGGCCGGCCAGAGCCCCTGGCAGACGCTGCAGCGCGAGGGCTGGGAAGAAGCCGGCCTGCAGGCCGCGCTGCTGCGCCAGGCCCGCCCGGGCCGCGTGTGGCGGCTGGAACGCGACCTGCCCGAAGGCTGGCAGCTGGAACACCTGCATGTGTTCGATCTCGCGCTGCCCGATGGGCTCGTGCCGCAGAACCAGGACGGCGAAGTCCACGCCTTCACCCAGATGCCCGTGGCCGACGCGCTGGCCCTGGCCCGCAGCGGCAGGATGACGGTGGACGCCTCGCTGGCCACGCTGGACTTCGCGCTGCGCCACGGCCTGCTGGGCGACGAGGGTGATGCACTGGCACAGGCCGCCGCGCCCCTGGTCCTGGGGCCGGCCCACGTTCAGGAAGACTGAAGGGCCCCGTCAAGTGCCTTGAAGCGCCGCGGCCTGCGCCGCCGCGACACTGCGCGCCATGGCCTCGGACCCCCGCACCCGCTACACGCTGCCGGCGATCGCGCTGCACTGGCTGCTGGCCGTGATGATCATCGGCGCCTTCGGCATGGGCGTCTACATGACGGACCTGCCGTTTTCCCCGCGCCGGCTGCAGCTCTACAACTGGCACAAGTGGGCCGGGGTGACCCTCCTCGCGCTGACGGCACTGCGTCTGCTGTGGCGGCTGACCCACCGGCCACCGGCCCCGCCGGCGATGCCCGCCTGGCAGGCCCGTGCGTCCAGCGCCACACACGGCCTGATGTACGCGCTGTTTTTTGCGATCCCGCTGCTGGGCTGGGCCTACAGCTCGGCGGCCGGGTTCCCCATCGTCTGGTTCGGCGTGCTGCCGCTGCCTGACTTCGTGCCGGTGGACAAGGCCCTGGCCGAGCTGATCAAACCCTGGCACGAATGGACCGCCAAGGCCCTGGCCGTGCTGGTGCTGCTGCACATCGCCGCCGCCCTCAAACACCACTTCCTCGACCGCGACGGCCTGCTGTTGCGCATGCGCCCATGAACAAGTTCCTGATCGTGCTGGCCACCCTGGCCAGCGCCGCCTCCTTCGCCCAGACCGTCGTGCCGCAAGGCAGCGAGATCAGCTTCACCTCGCGCCAGATGGGCGTGCCGGTGGATGGCCGCTTCAGCCAGTGGACGGCGCAGATCAGCTTCGACCCCAAAGCCCCGGCCGCCGGCAAGGTGGCCTTCAGCATCCAGACCGGCAGCGCCACGTTCGGCGCGGCCGAGACGGACACCGAGGTCAAGAAGAGCGCCTGGTTCGACATCGCCAAGTTCCCGACCGCCAGCTTCCAGTCCAGCAGCATCAAGGCCGCCGGCCCGGGCCGCTTCGACGTGGCCGGCAAGCTCAGCATCAAGGGCCAGGTGCGCGACGTGCTCGTGCCCGTCACGCTGGCGGGCAACGTGGCCACCGGCAGCTTTGCGATCAAGCGCCTGGCCTTTGGCATCGGCAGCGGCGAATGGGCCGACACCTCGATGGTGGCCGACGACGTGCAGGTGAAGTTCAAGCTGCAACTGGCCGGCTTGAAGCCCTGATTTCCCCTCCTCTCCACTCCAACCCGGCAACACCCATGAAGACCCGCATCACCCTGATCGCCGCCCTGCTCGCCGCCCCGCTGTTCGCCAGCGCCGCGCCGGCCACCTACGCCATCGACCCGACCCACACGGCGGTGTTCTTCGAGGCGCTGCACTTCGGCACCTCCACCAACCGTGGTCGCTTCACGAAGAACAGCGGCAGCGTGCAGTTCGACCGCGCCGGCAAGGCCGGCAAGGTGGACCTGACGCTGGACATGGCCGGCATCAGCACCGGCGTGGCCCCGTTCGACAAACACCTGCAGAGCGCCGACTTCTTTGACGTGGCCAACCACCCGACGGCCAAGTTCGTGGGCGACAAGTTCGTGTTCGACGGCGACAAGGTCACCGAGGTGCAAGGCCAGCTGACGATGCGCGGCAAGACCGCACCGGTGACGCTGAAGGCCGTGCGCTTCAACTGCTACGAGAACCCGATGCTCAAGCGTGAGGTCTGCGGCGGTGACTTCGAGACCACCATCCAGCGCAGCCAATGGGGCGTGAACTGGGGCCTGCAGATGGGCGTGGCCGACGCGACCAAGCTGGTCGTGCAGGTCGAGGCCGTCAAGCAATAAGCCGCGGCTTGTCAAAGCGCCCGGGGCTCGGCCATGCGCCGACCCCCGGGCGTTTATACTTTGGGGGTTTTTGCCCCCCAGCCCCAGAGGAAGTTCATGAGCGACGAACACGGTCAAGACGAAGCCCACACTGGCCCGATCAAGACCCCGAAACAACTGATCTGGACCGTGGTCGCGTCCTTCATCGTGCCCATCGTCGTCATCATCCTGCTGGTGAACTACGTGGCCTTTGGCGACAAGCCCGGCGCCGGCAGCGACGGCCTGGGCGAAGCGGCGGTGGCCAAGCGCCTGCAACCGGTGGGCACGGTCGAGATCCGCGATGCGTCCGACGTGGCGTCGCTGAAGACCGGCGAGCAGGTCTACCAGGCCGTCTGCACGGCCTGCCATGGCGCTGGCGTGGCCGGTGCGCCCAAGACCGGCGACGCCGCCGCCTGGGCCCCGCGTGTGGCCACCGGCTACGAAACGCTGCTGAACTCGGCCCTGAAGGGCAAGGGGGCGATGGGCGCACAAGGTGGTGGCGACTTCTCCGATTTCGAGATCGCCCGCGCCGTGGTGTACCTGGCCAACCAGGGCGGCGGCAAGTTCGAAGAACCCAAGGCCCCGGCACCGGCCGCCAGCGCTGCGAACTGAGACCTTTCGCACAACGATGAAGCCGCCTGCGGGCGGCTTTTTCATGCCCGCCGCATCCAGCGTGGGGGCGGCCGCGTAGGGTCAGGGGTGCATGCCCCCGTCACCCTCCTGCAGATCCTGTGGCCGCAGCCGGTGGCCAAACCGCGCCGGCAGGTCGACGAAACACAGGTCCTGAGGCGTCCATTCGCCCCGCAGCACCACGTCGGCCGCGGTGTCCATGTCCAGGCTATGCACCAGGCCCAGGCCCAGGCCGGTGGCGACGAAGAGCCGGCCGTGTTCGTCCAGCCAGCTGCCCTGGGCCACGGCCGGCAGGCCCGTGTGGCTGGTCAGCGTGCAGCCGGCCGGGGTGTCGGCCAGGCGCCAGACCCAGGGTGCGGCTTCCAGTTCCACGTACACGCGCTGCGGGCCGTTCTGGAAATACCAGCAGCCGCGTTCGTCGGCCGCGTAGTTGCGGCCGATGAAGGCCTGCAGCTTGTCGTGCACGATGCGGCTGCCCTTGGGCCGCGGGAAGGGGCCGGCGGCACGGATGCGGTCGTCGCGCATGTACCAGTCGCCGCGTGCATCCAGCGCCAGCCAGCCGTAACAGTGCGGCACGTTGGGCCACTTCTTCAGCGCGGCTTCGACGATGGCATCCATGCCAACAGCTTACGCGTGCGGTGCCAGCCAACCGCAGACGGCCTGTGGCAGCCCCTGCACCTGGCCCGGGAAACGCCCCTGCGGAAAACCCACATGCCCCCCGTGCGCGGGCTGCCACAAGGCCACGTGCCGCGACACCTGGCCCGGCTGCGGCAGCGACGCAGCGGGCACGAAGGGGTCGTTGCGCGCGTTCAGCGCCAGCGCCGGGATGGCAATGCGGCGCAGGTGCGGCAAGGCCGAGGCGCGCCGCCAGTAGTCGGCCGTGCCGGCAAAGCCGTGCAGCGGGGCCGTGAACACATCGTCGAACTCGTACAGCGTGCGCGCCGCGGCCAGGCGCTGGCGGTCGAACAGGCCCGGGTGCTGCTGCCACTTGGCCAGCGCCTTGGGTTTCATCGTCGCCAGGAACATGCGCGTGTAGACCTGGCGGTTGAAGCCCCGGCCCATCGCGGCGCCGCTCGCGCTCAGGTCCAGCGGCGAGCAGATCGCGGCCACGGCACGTGCACTGCGCGCGGCATCGGCCTCCTGTTCACCGGCCCAGCGCAGCAGCGCATTGCCGCCCAGCGACACGCCCGCGGCCAGCACCGGCCCGCCCTGGCGTGCGGCCAGGCCGGCCAGCATCCAGCCGATCTCCACATGGTCGCCCGAGTGGTAGGCGCGCGGCGCGCGGTTCAGCTCGCCCGAGCAGCCGCGGAAATGCGGCATCACAAAACCCCAGCCACGCCGGCCGGCCTCGAGCGCAAACGACAGCGCGTAGTGGCTGCGCGTGGAGCCCTCCAGGCCATGGAACAGCACCAGCAGCGGCGCGCCAGCGCGGCCCGGCGGGCCGAAGTCGAGGTCGACAAAGTCGCCGTCGGGTGTGTCCCAGCGCTCGCGCATGAACCGCACATGGCCAGCAAGGGCACGCCGTGAGTGCAAAGCCGGCCAGATGGTCTGCACATGGCCGCCCGGCAGCCAGGCCGGGGCCCGAAAGGCGGGTGCCGCGTTCAATGCAGGATGGCGCCGCCGCCGGGGCTGTCGTCGGGCGGCTGCAGGCTGCCCGGGCTGGCGTGGTGCGCCACCAGGCGCCAGCCCTGCGCCGTCTGCAGGTAGACGTTGGTCGCCATCACCCAGGCCGTGCGCGGGCCTTCGTCGGTGGGCACCTCGATCTTCTCCAGCAGGTGGTGCACCGTGCCCGAGAGCGCGTCCAGCCGGTGCACCTGCTCGGGGTGCACGGGGATGGCGCCGTTGGCGAAGATGGCCTCGAAACCCGCGCGGATGGCCGCCGGCCCCACCACCCGCGGCCCGCCAGGGTGCACACACACGATCTCGTCGTCGTCGGCCCAGACGGCCATCACGGCATCGATGTCGCCGCGCCGCAGGCCGTCGTAGAACTGCGCCTCCAGCTCATCGGGCGTGCTGCCGATCAAGGTGGCGGGCGGTTTGCGGCGCATGGCGGCTTACTTGAAGACCACGGTCTTGTGGCCGTTGAGCAGCACGCGGTGCTCCACGTGCCAGCGCACCGCACGGGCCAGCACCACGCACTCGATGTCGCGGCCCACGGCGGTGAAGTCTTCGGCCGACAGGCTGTGGTCCACACGCTCCACGTCCTGCTCCAGGATCGGGCCTTCGTCCAGGTCGGCGGTGACGTAGTGGGCCGTGGCGCCGATCAGCT
>CAYTWU010000222.1:3293-6287 GCA_964442175.1 uncultured Rubrivivax sp. | reverse complement strand
TATGTCGGCGATCTTGCGTCTGCTGTCCTGGATGCCGGACATGGTGCTGACCACCTGGCCGACCAAGGCCCCGCCCCGGCCGGCGACGTCTGCCGCTGCCTGCGACAGCGCGCTCGCGTTGCCGGCATGGTCGGCGTTCCGGCGCACGGTGGTGCCCAGCTCTTCCATCGCCGCGGCCGTCTGCTGCAGCGCGCTGGCCTGCTGTTCGGTGCGCGCCGACAGGTCCTGGTTGCCCTGGGCGATCTGGGCGCTGGCCGTGGCCACGCTCTCGGCATTGCCACGCACGCTGGTGACGGTGACTGCCAAGGCGGCCTGCATGCGCTGCAACGCGCCGGAGAGCACCAGGATCTCGTCGCTGCCGCGGATGGGGGCCGCATGTGTGAGGTCGCCCTCGGCCACGCGGTGGGCCAGGGCCACGGCCTGCTGCAGCGGGGCGAGCTGCCGCCGCACGCTCCACACCAGCGCGCCCAGCGTGCCGGCGCTGGCGGCCAGCATCAGGCCCAGCATCCACAAGCCGGCCTGGCGCGCCGCCGCGTCGGCCGCGGTGGTCATCTCCAGTTCCGCCGCCTGGATGGCCTGGATGGCTTCGCCCAGCAAGGCCGTGGGCTCGCGGTCCATGCCCTTGACGGCGGCGTCCCCCGCGGCGGCCGCAAAGTCCGCCGCCTTGAAGGCCGCCAGGCCCTGGCGGTAGCCCTGACCCATGCGTTCATGGGCTTGCACAAAACGTTGCACCAGGTCGTGCGCCGCGCCGGGCGCCAGCTCGGCTGTCAGCGCCTTGCCGAGTTCCTGCACCTTCTGTTCCTGCTTTTCAAAGCTGCCCCAGAACCTGGCCAGGCCCTCGGGCTGCGCGCCGCGCAGCAAGGTGTTCTTCCACTCCTGCACCTGGGTCTGGAAGGCCGAACGCAGCTCGGCCACCGTGCGGGCGTGGGCTGTGGCCGCGCGCACCTCGTGCTGGTACACGCCGATGGCCTGGCGGCTGAAGGCCTGGCCGATGCCGGCGGCCAGCGCGACGGCCAGCAAGCCGCCCGCCGCGAGCAGGGAAATCTTGGCGGACAACTTCATGGGGGACCTTCAGAAACTCTGCCAGTCGTCGTCACTCGCCGTGACGGCCACCGGCGGGGTGGGTTGCACCGCGGGCTGCGGCTTGGGCGTGGCTTTTGGTACGGGCGCTGCAGCCACCGCGGGAGCGGCGGCTGCCGGCTTGGGTGCGGCCACCGGTGCCGGCACCGCCTTGGCGACAGGCTCGCTGCCGAGCTTGAACACCGCCACGGCCTTGACCAGCTGCTGCGCCTGCTGGCGCAGGCTGTCGGCCGCGGCCGCGCTCTGCTCCACCAGCGCCGCGTTCTGCTGCGTGCCCTGGTCCATGCGGTTGATGGCCTGGCCCACCTGCGCCACGCCGGCGTTCTGCTCGGCGCTGGCGGCGCTGATCTCGCCGACGATGTCGCTGACACGCCGGATCGAGGCCACCACCTCCTGCATCGTGCTGCCGGCCTGGTCGACCAGGGCCGAGCCCTGTTCCACCCGCTCGACGCTGGCGCCGATCAGGGTCTTGATCTCCTTGGCCGCTTCGGCGCTGCGCTGTGCCAGGCTGCGCACCTCGCCGGCCACCACTGCAAAACCGCGGCCCTGCTCACCGGCACGGGCGGCTTCCACGGCCGCGTTCAGCGCCAGGATGTTGGTCTGGAAGGCGATGCCGTCGATGGTGCCGATGATGTCGGCGATGCGGCGGCTGCTCTCGTTGATGCCCTTCATGGTCTGCACCACACGGCCCACGACCTCGCCGCCCTGCACCGCCACCGTGGAAGCACCCTGCGCCAGCTGGCTGGCCTGGCGGGCGTTGTCGGCGTTGTTGCGCACCGTGCCGCCCAGCTGTTCCATCGTCGAGGCGGTCTGCTGCAGCTCACCGGCCTGTTGTTCGGTGCGCACCGACAGGTCCTGGTTGCCGGCTGCGATTTCGCCGCTGGCATGGGCCACGTGGTCGGAGCCGCGGCGCACCTCGGCCACGGCCTGGGCCAGGCTGCCTTGCATGTTGCGCAGCCAGGCCAGCAGGCTGTCCTGGTCGCCGGCCTTCAGGTGGATGGGCGTGGTCAGGTCGCCCTGGGCCACGGCGCGTGCCACGGCCACCGCGGTGCGCGGCTCGCCGCCCAGCTGGCGCAGCAGTTGCCGCGTGATCAGCGTCGCCAGGCCCGTGCCGATCAGCAGCGCCAGGCCCAGCAGCCCCATCACCGCCAGGCGGGCCTGGTCGTAGACCGTGGTCACGTGGGCGGCGGCAGCGTCGCCGCCGTCGTAGTTGAACTGGAGCAGCTTGTTCAGCGTGCCGACGACCTCGTCGAAGGCCATGCTGGAGGCGCCGTCGGCGATGTCGGCGGCATCCTGCTGCTGTTTGTCACGGCCGAGCTTGACCACCCGCTCCTGGCTGGCGCGGTAGGCGGTCCAGGTCTTGACCAGGGTGTCGGTCAGCGCGGTTTCGTCTGCGCCGGCCACGCGGGCCTTGTAGCGCTCGACCAGGGCGCTCACGCTCTTGGCCGCTTCGGCCATCTTGTCTTCGTACTCGGCGTGGTAGCTCGTGTCGTCGGTGCGGCTGTGCTTCACCTCGAACTCGCGGGCCTCGACGAGCAGGGCCCGGGCGTCCGACAGGTCGCCCACACCCTTGAGCCATTTGTCGGAGAGCGCGATGGCCTCGCCATCCACGCTGCGCAGGCCGATGAGTGCGCTGGCGCCCAAGGCGGCGGTGAGCAGCAACACGGCGGCGAAGGCCAGGAACAGCTGGCGGCCCACAGGCAGGCGGTCGAGCCAGCGGCCCGGGTGGATGGCAAGTTTCATGGTGTGCTCCCCGGCGGTTCTCTTACTTCTTGTGGCCGATGTAGCTCACGCCGATGATCTTGCCGTCGGCTGCCTTGATCGGGTTGTAGCAGGCGTCGAACGCGGTGCCCAGCACGTCGATCGGGCCGCAGTACTGCTGGCCCTTGCTGACGGCTTCATAGGCGGCGTTGC
>CAYTWU010000222.1:0-3283 GCA_964442175.1 uncultured Rubrivivax sp. | reverse complement strand
GGGTGCCGATGCCGCGCTTGCCTTCGGGGGTCAGCACGTTGGTGCTGACACGCACGAACTCGTCACCCGCCTTCACGAACACCGTGGCCGTGGCCTGGTGCGACTTGCGGATGGCGTCGACGACGTCGAAGTTGTTGTTGATCTTGCGCTGGCCAAAGTAGATGGCCGGCACGTCCTTGCCGGCCACGGCGTCCGTGCCCTCCAGGCGCGGGGCGCCGATCTTGGCCAGGCGCGCGTCCAGGTCGGCGATGGTGGCCTTGGGATCGGCGTTGGCGAAGCTGGCGGCGCTGCCGGCCAGCAGGGCGGCGGCGATGGCGAAGCGGGTGAATGTCATGGCGGATCCTGACTGATGCGTGTTGAAACGGTCCCGCCCATCGGGGCCGTTCCAGCTTGTCGGCCGGAATCCGCTTGATCTTTAGCAATAGAGGGCTACATCGCCTTGAAAAGATGCACGTAGGCCCGGCTGACCGGCAGTTCCTGGGCATGGCCGCGGATGCGCAGGAACAGGCGGCTGGCCTCGTCCCGGCGGGTGCCGGCCAGGTGGTTCAGGTTCAGCACCGTGGAGCGGTGCACCTGCACGAACACCGCGGGGTCCAGCTGGGCCAGCAGCTCGACGATGGGGATTCGGATCAGGTGCTCCGCGCTGGCCGTCTGCACGCAGGTGTACTTGTCGTCGGCACGGAAGAACAGCACCTCCTCCACCGGGATCTGGTGCATCAGCTCGCCCGCGCTGGCGCGCACCCAGCGCAGGCGCTCGGCGGGGGCCTGGGGCGGTGGCTGCAGGCGCTGCAGCGCGCCGGCCAGCTGCGCGTTGTCGTCGGCCGGCTCGGCCAGCGCCTTCTGCAAGCGGTCCACCGTGCGCTGCAGGCGGTCGGCCTTCAGCGGCTTGAGCAGGTAGTCCAGCGCCTCCTGCTCGAAGGCCTGCACGGCGTATTCGTCGTAGGCGGTGACAAACACCACCCGCGTGCGGCCTTCGATGCCCTGCGCCACCTCCAGCCCGGTCAGGCCCGGCATCTGGATGTCCAGGAAGGCCAGGTCGGGCTGCAGCTCGCCGATCAGCTCGGCGGCTTCGACGCCGTTGCGGGCCGTCGGCGTGAAGGCCAGGTCGGGCCAGAGGGCGGCCAGCTGCTGCTGCAGGTGGCGGGCCAGGGGTGGTTCGTCGTCGGCGATCAGCGCCAGGGTCATGCGGAACTCCGGGTGTAGGGCAGGCGCAGCGTGGCACGGGTGCCGGGCTGCAAGGCCTCGATGCTGAGGGAGGCGGCATCGCCATACAAGCTCTGCAGCCGCTCGCGGATGTTCGCCAGCGCGATGCCGTTGCCCGTGCTGCGGCGCTTGGGGGCCTCCGGGCCCAGGCCGTCGTCGCTGACGCTGAGCTGCAGCATGCCGCCCAGCAGCCGGGCCTGGATGACCACCGAGCCACCGTCGAGCTTGGGTTCCAGGCCATGGTGGATGGCGTTTTCCACCAGCGGCTGCAGCATCAGCGGCGGCAGCACCGCGTGGCGGCTCTCGGCATCGGCATCGATGGAAAACTGCAGCCGGTCTTCCATGCGCAGCTGCAGCAGCCGCAGGTAGGCGTCGGCCAGGTCCAGCTCGCTGCCCACCGAGCCCTGGCCGCTGCGCAGCTTGGCCAGGGTGGCGCGCAGGTAGTCGGTGAAGCTCTCCAGCATGGCCTTGGCGCGTGCGGGTTCGATGTCGATCAGCGTCAGCACGCTGGCCAGGGTGTTGAACAGGAAGTGCGGCTCCATCTGTGCCTGCAGCAGGCGCAGCTGCGCCTCGGCCGCACGTTTTTCGGCCAGCGCCTGCTGGGCGCGGGCGTTGAAGATCAGGTAGATCACGGTGCTGATCAGGATGCCCAGCACCGCGCTGCCGACCAGGCTGCCGGGGTCGATGCGGATCCAGCCGGTGCCCGCCTCGCTGACCAGGGCCACGCCCAGCGGCCAGCCGATCAACACGCCAAGGATGGGGATCGCCGAGAAGAACACGGCCCGCATGCGGTTGGAGAAGCGGCGGATGCGCGCCGGGCTCACCAGCGTGATCGCCCCGGTGAACAGCAGCTGGATCAGCGCCGCGATGGTGAAGGCGATCACGAAATTGACCCGGAACCAGCGCCACCAGGCGGCAGCGTCCAGCCAGATCCCCGGGCGGTCGCTGCTGCTGTTGGCCATGCCGACCAGCGTGAAGACCCCGCCGACGATCACCGCAAACACCAGCGTCCACAGCCACTGCAGCCAGGCCGGTGGTGGTGGGATGTTGTCGTCGGTGACCCATTGGTCCAGCGATTGGCGGAGCAGGAATTGGCGTGTTTTCATGGGCTCGCAGTGTAGGAAGCGCTGCCCTTGGCCCGGGCAGGGGCTGCGACGAATGGCAAGCGTGCGCGACGAATGGCAAGCCGGCCTTCTGCGCCGGCCGCTGCCTACAATCCGGCGGTCCTCACGCACAGGGTCTCCCATGAAAGTCACCGCCTCCGTCTTCAAGGCCTATGACATCCGCGGCATCGTCGGCCAGACCATCGATGCACGGTTTGCGCGCCACCTGGGCCAGGCCTTCGGCTCCCAGGCGCTGGCGGAGGGCGAAAAGGCCGTGGCCGTGGGCCGCGACGGCCGGCTCTCGGGCCCGGGCCTGGTGAAGGCGCTGATCGCGGGCCTCAAGAGCACCGGCCTGGACGTGGTGGACCTGGGCGCCGTGACCACGCCGATGGTCTACTACGTGGCCGCCACGCGCGGGGCGCACGGCTGCCGCAGCGCCATCCAGGTCACCGGCAGCCACAACCCCAAGGACTACAACGGCTTCAAGATGGTGCTGGCCGGCCGCGCCATCTACGGCGACGAGATCCAGGCCCTGCGCCGGCGAATCGAGACCGAGGCCTACACCGTGGGCACCGGCCGCAGCGCCAAGATGGACATCCGCGCCGAGTACGCCGCCCGCATCACCGGCGACGCCAAGCTGGCGCGGCCGATGAAGATCGTCGTCGATTCCGGCAATGGCATCCCCGGTGCCTCGGCCCCCGGCATCCTGCGTGGCCTGGGCTGCACGGTGCAGGAGCTGTACAGCGAGGTGGATGGCGACTTCCCCAACCACCACCCCGACCCCAGCAAACCCGAGAACCTGGCCGAGCTGATCGCCGTGGTGAAAAACACCGACGCCGAACTGGGCCTGGCCTTCGACGGCGACGGCGACCGCCTGGGCGTGGTCACCAAGGAGGGGAACATCATCTACCCCGACCGGCAGCTGATGCTGCTGGCCACCGACATCCTGGGCCGCAACCCGGGCGGCACGGTGATCT
>CAYTWU010000221.1:0-6290 GCA_964442175.1 uncultured Rubrivivax sp. | reverse complement strand
GCTTCGTGGCCTGGCTGGACGCGCTGGCCGAAGCCGGCGAGGCGCTGGACGCCGCCACGCTGCGCCAACGCCATGCGCAGATGCTGGAGCGCCTGCACGCCGACGAGGGCCGCATCGAAGCAGCGTTCGAGTTTTTCATCCGCAAGCGCGCGCCGGTGTCGGGCCTGTCCAGCCTGCTGGATTACCAGGGCCGCTGGATCGCCGAGACCTTGTCTGGCACCACTACCGTGTGGGCCGAGGTGGCGGTGCCGGTGAAGAGCCTGTGCCCCTGCAGCAAGGAGATCTCCGACTACGGCGCGCACAACCAGCGCTCGCTGGTCACGATCCGCGTCGAGCTGCTGCAGCCGGTGGAATGGCACGAGCTCGTGCGTTTCGCCGAGGACGCTGCCAGCTGCGAGATCTGGCCGATGCTCAAGCGCGCCGACGAAAAGTGGGTCACCGAACGGGCCTACGAAAACCCCAAGTTCGTCGAGGACCTGGTGCGCGATGTCGCGCTGCGCCTGAACGCCGAGCCGCGCATCGGCCGCTACCAGGTGGACGTGGAAAACTTCGAGTCCATCCACAACCACAGCGCCTGGGCCCGCATCGCGCGGTGATGCCGCGTTGAACCAGCACTGAGGCCGTAAAATCGCGGGTTCCCCCGAACCCAGCGAAAGCCCCCGATGAGCCTCCAGTGCGGCATCGTCGGACTGCCCAACGTCGGCAAGTCCACCCTCTTCAACGCGCTCACCAAAGCCGGCATCGCGGCCGAGAACTACCCGTTCTGCACCATCGAGCCCAACGTCGGCGTGGTCGAGGTGCCCGACCCGCGGCTGGCGCAGCTGGCCGCCATCGTGCAGCCGGAGCGTGTGGTGCCGGCCATCGTCGAGTTTGTCGACATCGCCGGCCTCGTGGCCGGGGCCAGCAAGGGCGAAGGCCTGGGCAACCAGTTCCTGAGCCACATCCGCGAGACCGACGCCATCGTCAACGTGGTGCGCTGCTTCGATGACGACAACGTCATCCACGTGGCCGGCCGCGTGGACCCGATCGCCGACATCGAGGTCATCCAGACCGAGCTCTGCCTGGCCGACCTGGGCACGGTCGAAAAAAGCCTGCACCGCTACGTGAAGGCCGCGCGCTCGGGCAACGACAAGGAAGCCGCGGCGCTGGTGAAGGTGCTGGAGAAGTGCCAGGCCGCGCTGGACCAGGCGCAGCCGGTGCGCGGCATTCACTTCAGCAAGGAAGAGCGGGCCATCCTGAAGCCGCTGTGTCTGATCACGGCCAAGCCGGCGATGTTCGTCGGCAACGTCAGCGAGACCGGCTTCGAGAACAACCCCTACCTGGACCGGCTGCGCGCCTACGCGGAGGCGCAGCACGCACCGGTGGTGGCCATCTGCGCCAAGACCGAGGCCGATCTGGCCGACATGAGCGACGAGGACAAGGTGATGTTCCTGGCCGAGATGGGCCAGGACGAACCGGGTCTGAACCGGCTGATCCGCGGCGCCTTCAAGCTGCTGGGCCTGCAGACCTACTTCACCGCCGGCGTGAAGGAAGTACGGGCCTGGACCATCCCCATCGGCGCCACGGCGCCGCAGGCGGCCGGTGTGATCCACACCGACTTCGAGCGCGGCTTCATCCGCGCGCAGACCATCGCCTTCGAACAGTTCATCGCCTTCAAGGGTGAACAGGGGGCCAAGGACGCCGGCAAGATGCGCGCCGAAGGCAAGGACTACGTGGTGCACGACGGCGACGTGCTGAATTTCCTGTTCAACGTCTGAGGCCCCACGCGGTGCTCAGCCCGTTTGTTGCCGGCACCTGGCGGCTGGCCGAGCGCGGCTGGCATGCGGCACAGACCCTGCGCTGGATCGAGGCCACGGCCGAGGCCGGTGTCACCAGCTTCGACCATGCCGACATCTACGGCGGTTACACGGTCGAGGCCTTGTTCGGTGACGCGCTGGCGCTGGCGCCGGGCCTGCGGCAACGGCTGCAGCTGGTCAGCAAGTGCGGCATCCGGCTGGCCGGGCACGCCCGCGGCGCGGCGCACACCAAGCATTACGACACGTCGCGCGCGCACATCGTCGCCAGCGTCGAACAGTCCCTGCGCGCCCTGCGCACCGACAGGCTGGACCTGCTGCTGATCCACCGGCCCGATCCGCTGCTGGACGCGGCCGAGGTCGCGGCCACGGTGGCCGAGCTGAAGCGCGACGGCAAGATCCTCGCGTTTGGCGTTTCCAACTTCAGCCCGGCGCAGTTTGCGCTGCTGGACGCCCACACCCCGCTGGCCACGAACCAGATCGAACTGCATCCGCTGCGGCGCGAGCCACTGCACGACGGCACGCTGGACCAGCTGCAGCAGCGCGGCCTGCGGCCCATGGTCTGGTCGCCGCTGGCGGGCGGCCGTCTGCTGGGGGGCGACGAGTCGCCCGACGCGCAACGGGTGCGCTGGGTGCTGGGCAGCATCGCCGCCCGGCTGGGCGTGGCGCCCGCCACGGTGGCCTATGCCTGGCTGCTGCGACATCCGACACGGCCCCACCCGCTGGTGGGGTCGATGCGCGCCGAGGGCCTGCAGCAGGCCCTGGCGGCGCAGGCCCTGCACCTGGATGCGCAGACCTGGGCCGAGCTGTGGCAGGCCGGCGCCGGTCACCCCCTGCCGTGAGGGGGCTGGGATGGACCGGGCCAAGGTGCTAGCCTGCAACGACCGCCCGCCACCATGAAACGCGCTTCCCTGGCCACCGGCCTTCTGGCCGCCCTGCTGACTGCCGCGGCGTATGCGATGGTGGGCTGGGTGGCCATGCGCCTGGCGGTCGCGCCCAGCCTGGCCAGCCCCATCTACCCGTCGGCCGGCATCGCATTGGCCGCGGCCCTGGTGCACGGCCGCTGGGGCTTGATCGGCACGGCACTGGGTTCGGCGGCGGTGAATCTGCTCATCGGGGCCGAGCGGGGCTCGCTGGGCGCCGGTGCCTTGTTCGCGGCGGCCGCCATCGGCGTGGGGGCCGCGCTGCAGGCCGGCGTGGGCCGCTGGCTGATCCGCCGCTGGGTGAGCCAGCCGCTGACCTTGTCCGAGCCGGTGGACCTGGCCAGGTTCTTCGCGCTGGGCGCCCCCGTGGCCTGCCTGGTGAACGCCTCGCTGGCCACGGCCGTGCTGGCCACCCAGGGGGCGCTGGCGACCGAGGCGCTGGGCGTCACCTGGTGGACGTGGTGGGTGGGCGACACGCTGGGCGTGCTGATCGCAGCGCCCATCGTGCTCAGCCTGATCGGCCGGCCGCGGACCGACTGGGCACGCCGGCGCGTCATCGTCGCACTGCCGATGCTGCTGGCTTCTGCACTGCTCGCAGGCGCCACGGTGTGGGTGATCGCTGCGCAGGACCAGCGCCGCCAGGCCGCCTTCGAACGAGATGCCTGGGGCCTGGGTGAGCGCGTGGATGCCTTGCTGCGTGGCCCCCAGCGTGCGCTGCTGGCCATGCACAACCTGTTCGACACCCAGCAGAGCATAGAACCGGAGGAGATGCGGCGCGCCGTGGCCGCCTGGCTGGTGGACCAGCCCTACCTCGTGGCCATTGGCCACAGCGTTCGTGTGCCCCGCGGCGAGGTGCCGGCCTTCGAGGCCCGGGTGCGGAGCCAGGGGCCCGTGGCCGACTACCGTGTCTTCGACCGCCCCGACGGTGCCGCGACGGCCAACGACCCGGACGTGCTGGCCATCCGCTACATCGAACCCCTGGCGCCCAACCGTGCCGCGCTGGGTGTGAACACCTTGTCCATCCCGGCGGCAAGGGCTGCAGTGGAACGGGCCCTGGCGCAGGGCCGCCCGGCGGCGACGGCCGGGTTCCGGCTGACCCAGGCCACTGGCGACGAAACCGGCGTCGTGCTCTACCAGTTGCTGTACCGCGGCGAGCTGGGCGACGAAGCCGGACGCCGGGCCGCGCTCACGGGCCTGGTGTTTGTGACCCTGCGCCTGGATGCGATGCTGGCCGACCTGTTGCGCAGCCGGCCCACGCCGCTGCGCTGGTGCCTGGTGGACCCCGATCCTGCGGCGCAGCGGCCCCGGCTGGCGGGGCCGGAGGGCTGCGAGCGCCTGCAGCGCAGCGTGCTCAGCTTTGACCGGCCCATCGAGTTCGGCGGCCGCGCGCTGGTCCTGCGCATCGGTGCCGAGTCGGGCGGCCTGCCTGGCCTGGCCGACAGTGGCGGCTGGATGTTTTCGGTGATCGGCCTGCTGGCCACCTCGCTGCTGGGTGCCTTGCTGCTGATGGTGTCCGGACGCCAGCAGCGCATCGAGGCCGCGGTGGCCGAACGCACCAGCGACCTCCGGTTGGCAGGCCAGGCCCTGCGCGAGAACCAGGAGCGGCTGCGCAACATCGTCGACCACGTGCCGATCGGCGTGGTCTATGCGGACACCGAAGGCGGCGTGCGCGAGGCCAACCCCAGCCTGCTCGCGATGCTGGGCTTGCCCGGCCTGCCGGACCCGGCGCCGCGGCTGAGCGACTGGGCCCACCCGCTGGACCGCGCCGAGGTGACCAGCCTGCTGGACGAACTGGCCTCGGGCCGCCAGGCCTTGCTGCGCCGCCGCGTGCGCCTGCTGGGGGCCACGGGCCAGACGTTGACGGTGCAGCTGGGCCTGTCTGCCCTTCACGACGGCGACGGCACGCCGCGCCGGCTGGTCGGCGTGGTTGAAGACATCGGCGAACACCTGCGGCTGCTGGCCAGCGAGCGCGCGCGCGAGCAGGCCGAGGCCTCCAGCCGCGCCAAGAGCGACTTCGTCAGCCGCATGAGCCACGAACTGCGCACGCCGCTCAACGCGATGCTGGGTTTTGCGCAGTTGCTGGCACGTGACCACACGCCGCCGCTGGTGGCGCACCAGCAGCGCTGGGCGGGCCAGATCCAGGATGCCGGCTGGCACCTGCTGAACATGATCAACGACACGCTGGACCTGTCGATGATCGAATCCGGCTCCTTGCGCCTGAGTCCACGTGCGCTCGACCCCTCGGCGCTGCTGGATGCCACGTTGTCGCTGGTGGCCACGGCCGCCGAGCGCCGGCATGTGGCCCTGGGGCGGGCCGAACTCGCCGACCCCAGGCTGCGCGTCCGGGGCGACGAGACCCGCGTCAAGCAGATCCTGACCAACCTGCTGTCCAACGCGGTCAAGTACAACGTCGAGGGTGGCCGGGTCGACGTGCAGTTCGGCACACAGACACCGGGCATGCTGGAGATCCAGGTGCACGACACGGGCCTGGGCCTCAGCACCGAGCAGCTGGAATGCCTGTTCCAGCCTTTCAATCGGCTGGGCCGCGAGGGCTCAGGGGTCGAGGGCACGGGCATCGGCCTGGTCATCAGCCGGCGCCTGGCCGAGTTGATGGGCGGCTCGCTCGATGCGCGCCATGCCGATGCCGGAACCGGCGCCACCTTTGTGCTGCGCTTGCCGCTGGACGACGACGACCCGCAGCAGCGGTCCGAGCCGGCACCTGCGGCCGACCGCGGCCGCTACCGCCAGCGCCACGTGCACTACGTGGAAGACAACGAAACCAACGTGGTGCTGATGCGCGGCATGCTGGCGCAGCGGCCGCAGATCGAGCTGACGGTGTCCACGCTGGGCCTGGATGCGCTGATGGCCATCCGCGAACGCCAGCCCGACCTGCTGCTGCTGGACATGCACCTGCCCGACATCGACGGCATGGACCTGCTGCGCCACCTGAAGGCCGACGACAACACGGCGGCAATCCCGGTGCTGGTGCTGTCGGCCGACGCCACCCGCGAGCGCATCGAGCGGGCGATGACGGAAGGCGCGGCAGGCTACCTGTCCAAGCCCCTGAACCTGGCCGAGCTGCTGAGCCGCATCGACGAGCTGCTGACCCAGGTGGAAACGCGCTGGGGTTGAGTGTGTATTCACTCACATGAGGGCAGGCAGCATCGTCAGCACTCCTGCTCTGCGAGTGCTAATATGCTGGAACCAAAGGGTTCCCCCGGAGTCCCACCCGCATGAACGCACACATTGCCAATGCTGTTTCGGTCCGCGATCCCTGGGCCCTGGTGCCGTCCATCGGCAACCTGGACGCCTACATCAGTGCCGTCAACCGCCTGCCGCTGCTGACGCCGCAGGAGGAGACCAGCTTCGCCCGCCGCCTGCGTGACGAAGGCGATCTGGAAGCGGCTGGCCGCCTGGTGCTGTCGCACCTGCGCCTGGTGGTGTCGGTGTCGCGCCAGTACCTGGGTTATGGCCTGCCGCATGGTGACCTGATCCAGGAAGGCAACGTGGGGCTGATGAAGGCCGTGAAGCGCTTCGACCCTGAACAAGGTGTGCGTCTGGTGAGCTACGCGCT
>CAYTWU010000220.1:0-6346 GCA_964442175.1 uncultured Rubrivivax sp. | reverse complement strand
ACGCACGAGTACCGCAAGCGCGTCTGACCGGCCGCACCGGCGATGCGAAGGGCACCTTCGGGTGCCCTTTGTTTTGGCGGTACCGGCCTTGTGCATCATCACGCCCATGCTGTTCGACTTCGACGCTGCCGTCACCACGCCCTTCCGCATGCAGCCCGGCCTGCGCCGGCTGGCGCCGGGGGCTGCCCAGCTGACGCCGCTGGCGCCCGGCTCGCGCCACCAACGCGAGAAGTTGGCGGTGCTGAGCGCCTTCTGGCCGCTGGCGCTGCAGCAGCGCGACGGCTTCGACCCCCGCCCGGCGCTGCACGCGCTGGCCGCCCATGCCGCCGCCGAACACCCCGGCGCCTGGGCCTGGGACGGCCACCGCGCCAACGCCTTGCGCCTGGGCACGGCGGTGGCCGGCACGGCGGTGGAACACACGGCGGCCGGCGCCTTTGGCCTCGGCGACGAGATCGCCCGCTGCCTGCGCCCGCTGCCACCCGCCTGGCGCCTGGCCGGTCTGCTGAGCCTGGCATTCGCGGAAGACTTTGCCATCGTCGACGCCACCGACGCCAGCATCCCCTGGCTCGCCGTGTGCCTGCCCAGCCACTGGGCGCCAGAGGAAAAGGTCGGCCGGCCCTTTGCCGAGGTGCACGCGCCGGTGGCCGACAGCGCGCTGATCGTGCGTGCCTCCGAGGCCCTGGTGGCGCTGGTCACCGGCGCGGAGCGCTGGGAGCGCTTCGTCTGGAACGTCACCGGCCACCCGCGCCTGCATGCCCACCCGCGGCACGTGGACCCGCAGCGCTGGCCGGCCGACATCCGCGCCGAGACGCTGGCCGGCCTGGCCTGGTGGCGCACCGAGCGGCAGACCTTCATCCCGGTGCCCGATCATCGGCAGGCGGTGTTCACGATCGCGGTGGACTGCCAGCCACTGGCGCAGGGCATCCGCACGGCCGCGCAGGCCACAGCCCTGCACGACGCCATCGCCAGCATGAGCCCGGCGGTGCTGGACTACCGCAGCCTGACCCGCGTGCGCGAGCCGCTGCTGCAGTGGCTGCAAGCCCGCCGCTGAGCACCGGCGGCACGGCGCCGCGCACGGTGCTGGCCTTCGGTGCAGCCGGTGCGCGTGGGGTGCTGGCCGCGTCGAACAGCACGCCCTCGCCCACCACGGACCTGCTGCTGCTGCTGCCGCAGTGGCAGCCGGCCGACGCGGTGACTGACGCCCCGGATGCGGCCACCTTGCAGGCCTGGCCCCCGCCGCTGGACGGCTGGTACACGCTGGCACTGCCCGGTGGCCGGGTCCGGCTGACGCTGGTGATCGGCCCGCTGGCCGCCAGCCTGAAGGCCCTCGACGCGGCCGTGGACCACTTTGACGTCACAGGCCTGCCCGCGCCGGCCGATGCCGCGCTGGTGAAGGCGCTGGGGCGCTGGGCCACGCCGGGTGCAACGGTGGCAGGCCCGGCAGGCCGGCCCGACCTGCGCCCCGGCCTGCGCAGCGCCGGCTTCCTGCTGGCCGCCGACGAACCGCTGCGGGGTGTGTATGCACCCCCGGCCACCGTGCGCCGCACCGGGCCGCGCGCACGGCAGGCCCCTGCGTCAGCCGTCGTGATCGGCGCCGGCCTGGCCGGTGGCTGGGCAGCGCATGCGCTGCAGCAGCAGGGCTGGTCGGTCACGGTGTTCGACCGCCATGCGCAGCCGGCACAGGAGGCGTCGGGCAACCCGGCCGGGCTGTTCCATGGCACGGTGAACGCCGACGACGGGGCGCACGCCCGTTTTCACCGCGCGGCCGCGCTGCTGGCCGAGCGCACGCTGCGCCCCTGGATCGCGGCCGGCACCGTGCCCGGGGCCATCGACGGCCTGCTGCGGCTGGCCAGCGCCGGCGAAACCGTCGCCGACCTGCAAGCGCTGGTGACCCGCCACGCGCTGCCCGCCGCGTATGTGCAGGTGCTGGATGCAGCGCAGGCCTCGGCACGCGCCGGCCTGGCGTTGCACCACCCGGCCTGGTTCTACCCCGGCGGCGGCTGGGTCGAGCCGCCGGCGCTGGTGCGCCACCTGCTGCGCGACACACGTTTCGAAAGCGGCTGCGACGTGGCCCGCATCGAGCCGGGCCACGGCTTGTGGCGCCTGTTCGACGCCCGGGACCAGGTGATGGCCGAGACCCCGCACCTGGTGCTGGCCAACAGCGCCGACGCCGCCCGGCTGTGGCCGCAGGGGGCCTGGCCCATGGGCCGTGCCCGGGGGCAGATCAGCCTCTGGCCGGCGCCACCGCCCGATGCACCCTGGCCGCGCTTGCCGGTGGCGGGTGGTGGTTACGTGCTGCGCCTGCCCGGCGGGGCGCTGTTGTGCGGCGCCACGGCCGCACCGGGCGACGACGACCCCACCGAACGGGCGGCCGACCACCGCCACAACGCGCAGCGCCTGCAACAACTGACCGGCTGGGCCGGCCCGCAGGCGCCCGCGGGGCGTGTGGGCTGGCGGGCCAACACCATCGACCGCCTGCCGCTGGTGGGCCCGGTCGCGGCCCATTCGGCAGACCCGCCCACGGCCTGGCGCCATCTGGCGCGTGTGCCGGGCCTCTACGTGCTGAGTGGTCTGGGGTCGCGTGGCCTGACCTGGGGCCCGCTGGCCGGCCAGCTGCTGGCGGCCTGGCTGAGCGGGGCACCGATGCCGGTGCCGGCCGCGTTGCGCGACGCGCTGGACCCGGGGCGCTGGCAGCTGCGTGCCGGGCGCCGGGGCGCCGCTCAGGGCTGAGCGGGCGGGGGGCTGTCGGCCGCGTCGTCACCGGCGGGTGTGTCACCGGCCAGGGCCGCAGCCGCTTCGTTGGGGTTCATGTCCTCCGGCCCGCCATTGGCCTTCTTGGCGGCCTTCTCTTCTTTCTTCTTTTTCTTGGCCAGTTCGCGCTGACGTTTTTCGAACGAGTAATTGGGCTTTGCCAAGTGGTTTTCCTCCGCCGTTAGCCTGCAAGGATAGTCTAGAAGCCCAGGGTCCGGACCCCGGCCGGGGTGCCCAGCAGGCAGACCGCGGCGCGGTGGCGGGCGAAGATGCCCACCGTCACGACACCCGGCCACTGGTTGATTTCCGTCTCCATCGCCAGCGGATCCGTGATCTGCAGGCCGCGCACGTCCAGGATGGGGTGGCCGTTGTCGGTGAGCACGCCCACGCGCAGCGCGGCCTGGCCGCCCAGCGCTGCAAACCGCCGTGCCACCTGGGGTGCCGCCATCGGGATCACCTCCACCGGCAGCGGGAAGCGGCCCAGCACCGGCACGAGCTTGGATTCGTCGGCGATGCAGACAAATCGTTCGGCCAGGTCGGCCACGATCTTTTCGCGGGTGAGCGCGGCGCCGCCACCCTTGACCATGTGGCCGCGGTGGTCGATCTCGTCGGCACCGTCGATGTAGACCGGCAAACGGCTCACGGCCGCGGCGTCCACCACCTCGATGCCATGGCTGCGCAAACGTGCGGTGCTGGCCTCGCTGCTGGAGACGGCACCACGGATGCGGTGTTTCACCGTCGCCAGCGCGTCGATGAAGTGGTTCACCGTGGAGCCGGTGCCCACGCCCACCCAGCCACCTTCCACCACGTGGTCCAGCGCCGCACGCCCGACCAGGGCCTTCAGTTCATCTTGTGTCATCTGGAGATTATCGGTGCCAGCGCAGACCGTCCGTCCACGCCAGAATGCCCGCATGGTGTGGATGCGACGTGTGGGCTGGGCGGCCGGGGCCGTGCTGGCGCTGCTGCTGGCGGCCGTGGTGGCGGGCGCGCTCCTGTTCGATGCCGTGCGTGTGCAGCAGGCGGCGGTGCAGTGGGTGCAGGAGCGTTACCAGCGCAGCCTGGTCATCACCCAGCCCATCGAGCTCTCGGTGCTGCCGCGGCCGCGGCTGAAGCTGGCCGGTGTCTCGCTGTCGGAACGGGGTCGCGCCGAGCGTTTTGCCAGCATCGGCAGCGCCGAGCTCACCCCGCAACTGCTGCCGCTGCTGCGCGGTAAGATCGTCATCGAAGGCATCGTGCTGCAGGGCGTGCAGGCCACGCTGGTGAAGCGCCGCGACGGCACGCGCAACACCGACGACCTGACCGGGGCCGGTGCGGCGCCGAAAGCACCGGCCGGGCCAGACGCCGCCGCCGATGCCGGTGGCCGCAGCATCGAGATCGGCCGCCTGCAGCTGCGCGACCTGCAGCTGACGCTGCGCGACGACAGCGGCGGCCCGGCCGGCCAGCTGAAGCTGGCGCTGCTGGAGGCCGGCCGCCTGCAGGCCGGCGCCGGCGCCTTCTCGGTTGCACCGCTCACCGTCCAGGTCACGCAACTGCAGACAGCGGGGCTGGCGCTGACAAACGCCCGGCTTGACGTCGGTGCGCTGGCGGTGGGCGTCACGCCGCGCCACATCACGCTGCAAAACCTGGCGCTGCGGGCCGAGGGGCGCCAGGGCGGGCTGGGCTTTGAAGCGCGGCTCTCGTGGCCGCGCCTGGCGGTACAGGGTGAGACCGTCGAAGGCAGCCCGCTCGAAGGCGAGTTCAAGACCAGCGGCAGCAGCACGCTGGCCGGGCGGCTGCGGACCGGCGCGCCCACCGGCGACCTGGCCACCCTGCGCCTGCCCGGCCTGGTGCTGGGCGCCAAGGGCCGCGTGGGCGTGCGGGAGATCGACGCCGCGCTGAAGGCGGCGCTGGCCCTGCAGCCGCAACCCGGCACGCTGCAGCTCGATGGCCTGGCGCTGCAGGCGCGTGTGCTGGATCCCGGCCTGCAGCCGCTGGCGCTGGGCCTGCAAGGCCGCGTGGGTGGCACGGCCGAGCAGCTGCGCTGGACGCTCAAGGGCGCGTTGAACGACAACCAGCTCGCCGCCGACGGCGAGCTGCGCCTGGCCGGCACGGTGCCCGCGCTGCGCGCCACGGCGCGTTTCGACCGGCTGGACCTGAACCGCGTGCTGACGCCGGCCTCCGGGGCAGCCACCGCGGCCTCGGCGCCTGCCGGCGGCGCAGCGGCCGACACGCCGATCGACCTGACGGGCCTGCGTGCCGTCAACGGGACGGTGTCGCTGAGCGCAGGCGCGCTGAGCTGGCGCCCCTACCGCGTCAACGATGCCCGCCTGGACGCGCAGCTCGACGGCGGCGTGCTGCGTGTCAACCGCCTGGCGGGCCGCGCCTGGGGCGGCCAGATCGATGGCCGCGGCAGCGCCGATGCCAAGGGCTCGCGTTTCGCGCTGGCACTCACCGCCAGCGACGTGGACATCCAGGCCCTGCTGCGCGACGTGGCCGGCAAGGACCTGCTGGAGGGTCGTGGCCGCGTCAGTGCCACGGTGCAAGGCCAGGGCCAGACCGTGGGCGCGCTGCGCTCGTCGCTGGCCGGCCAGGCGGCACTGCAGCTGCGCGACGGTGCGGTGAAGGGGGTGAACCTCGCAAAGAGCTTCCGCCAGGCGAAGGCGGCCTTGACGATGAAGCAGGACGCCGTCAGCCGGGCCCAGGTGGCCGAGAAGACCGACTTTTCCGAGCTCACCGCCACGGCGCGCATCGAAGGCGGTGTGGCCACCAGCGACGACCTGGACCTGAAGAGCCCCTTCCTGCGCGTGGGCGGCGCCGGCCGCTTCGACATCGGCCGCGGCCAGGTGGACTACACGGCGCGGGCCACGGTGGTGGCCGTGCCGGCCGGGCAGGACGGTGCGGGCCTGGCGGCCATGAAGGGCGTGACCGTGCCGGTGCGGCTGAGCGGGCCCTTCGACGCCATGGATTGGAAGATCGAGTGGTCGAGCGTCGCATCGGCGGCACTGAAGGACAAGGTCCAGGAGAAGGCGAAGGAGAAGCTCAACCAGAAGTTGGGCGACAAGCTCAAGGGCCTGTTGGGCCGTTGAAAGCGGCGCTGAGACAATCTGTCCATGCCGCTGATCCCCTACGCCCTGACCCGCCCCTTTCTTTTTGGCCTGGACCCGGAACACGCCCACGAGCTGACGCTGCAGAGCATCGCCCGCCTGCAGAACACGCCGGCGCAATGCCTGTGGTCGCAGGCACGCGTGGCCGACCCGGTCACCGTGGCCGGGCTGAAGTTCCCCAACCGCATCGGCCTGGCCGCCGGGCTGGACAAAAACGGCCGCTGCATCGACGGCCTGGGCGCGATGGGTTTTGGTTTCATCGAGGTCGGCACCGTCACGCCGCTGGGGCAGCCGGGCAACCCCAGGCCGCGCATGTTCCGGCTGCCGGCGCGCGAGGCGCTGATCAACCGGCTGGGCTTCAACAACGAAGGCCTGGCGAGTTTCCTGACCAACGTGCAGCGCGCGCGCAGCTTCCGCGCCGGCGGCGGCATCCTGGGCCTGAACATCGGCAAGAACGCGGCCACGCCGATCGAACGCGCGGCCGACGATTACCTGCTGTGCCTGGACGGCGT
>CAYTWU010000219.1:0-6359 GCA_964442175.1 uncultured Rubrivivax sp. | reverse complement strand
GGCACGCTGCACGCCGCGGTGCTGCGCAGCCCGCATGCCCATGCCCGGCTGCTGGGTGTGGACACGGCCGCGGCGCTGGCCCTGCCGGGCGTGCAGGCGGTTCTGACGGGGCAGGACGTGCAGCGCTGGCAGCAGCCCTTCGTGGTGGGCGTGAAGGTGCCGATGCAGCACTTCGTGCTGGCTGTCGACAAGGTGCGCTATGCCGGCGAACCGGTGGCCGTGGTCGTGGCGCATAGCCGATACATCGCCGAAGACGCCATGGACCTGCTGCGCGCCGACTATGAGGCGCTGCCCCCGGTGGTGGAACTCGAAGCCGCCTGCGAGGCCGGCGCCGCGGTGCTGCACGAGGCCGTCGGCAGCAACGTCGTCAGCGACCGGAGCTTCAGCTATGGCGATCCCGCGGCCGCCTTTGCCGCGGCCGCACGCCGCGTGGCGCTGACCGTGCATTACCCGCGCAACAGCTGCACGCCCATCGAAGGCGGTGTCGTGATCGCCGAGTGCCTGCCCGGCAACGAAGGCTATGACGTCACCAGCAACTTCATGGGCCCTTTCAGCCTGCATTCGGTGATGGCCCTGGCCCTGGGCGTGCCGTCGAACAAGCTGCGCCACAGGCTGCCGCGAGACAGCGGGGGCAGCTTCGGCGTGAAGCAGTCGGTGCTGCCCTACGTGGTGCTCATGTGCCTGGCCTCGAAGAAGGCCGGCGGCGCGCCGGTGAAGTGGGTCGAGGACCGGCTGGAGCACCTGGCCGCGGCCACGTCGGCCACCGCGCGGCTGACGCACATCGAAGCCGCGGTTCAGGCCGACGGCCGCATCTCCGCGCTGCGCTGGGACCAGCGCGACGATGTCGGTGCCTACCTGCGTGCACCCGAGCCGGCCACCTTCTACCGCATGCACGGCGCCATGAGCGGGGCCTACGACATCGCCCATGTCGCTGTGCGCAACCGCGTGGTGCTGACCAGCAAGACGCCCACCGGCCTGGTGCGCGGTTTCGGCGGGCCGCAGGTGTACTACGCGCTGGAACGGCTGATGGACCGAATCTCTGTCGAACTGGGCATCGACCCCATCGAACTGCGACTGCGCAACTTCGTGCAGGCCGCGCAGTTCCCGTATCGCGCGGCGGCGGGTGCGGTGCTGGACTCGGGCGACTACGCCCGCCTGGCCGAACTCGCGCAGGCCGCGGCCGTGCGTGAAGGCTTGCAGCAGCGCCAGACACAGGCCCGTGCGGCCGGCCGGCTGTATGGCATCGGCGTGGCCGCCATCGTCGAGCCGTCGGTGTCGAACATGGGCTACATCAGCACCGTGTTGACGGCCGGGCAGCGCGCCAAGGCCGGGCCGAAGAACGGTGCGATCGCCAGCGCCACGGTCGGCATCGACCTGCTAGGCGGGCTGAACGTCGTCGTCGCCTCGGCGCCGGCCGGGCAGGGCCACATGACCGTGTGCGCGCAGGTGGTGGCCGATGTCTTCGGCCTGCAGCCGGCGCAGGTGGTGGTGAACACCGAGTTCGACACGGCCAAGGACGCCTGGAGTGTGGCTGCCGGCAACTACAGCAGCCGCTTTGCCGGCGCCGTGGCCGGCACCGTGCATCTGGCGGCGATGCGCTTGCGCGACAAGCTCGCGCGCATTGCCGCGGCGCAGCTCGGCTGCGCGCCCGAGGCCGTCGCCTTTGAAGGCGGAAAGGTCTTCGACCGCGCACAACCGGCGCGTGCACAGGCCTTCAGCCGCCTGGCCGCCGGCCCGCACTGGGCACCGGCGCTGCTGCCCGAGGGCACGGAACCCGGCCTGCGCGAAACCGCCTTCTGGACGCCGCCGACGCTGACCGCCCCCGACGCGCAGGACCGCGTCAACACCAGTGCCTGCTACGGTTTCGTCTTCGACATCTGCGGCCTCGACGTCGACCCCGCCACCGGCCGCGTCACGGTGGACCGCTACATCACAGGCCACGACGCCGGGCGCGTCCTGCACCCGGGCATGGCCGACGGGCAGATCCGTGGCGCCTTCGCCCAGGGCCTGGGCGCGGCGCTGATGGAGGAGTTCCGCTACGGCGCCGATGGCGGCTTCCAGAGCGGCACCTTCGCCGACTACCTGGTGCCCACCGCCTGTGAAGTGCCCGACCTGGTGATCGTTCACCTGCAGACGCCCAGCCCCTTCACGCCGCTGGGTGCCAAGGGCATCGGCGAAGGTAACAACATGAGCACGCCGGTGTGCGTGGCCAATGCCTTCGCCGACGCGCTGCGGCCGTTGAAGGACGTGGCCGACATCCGCCTGCCGCTGACACCTTCGCGGGTGCTGGCGCTGATCGGTGCCGACGAACCGGCACCCCCCTCGGCGATGGCGGCGGCGATGGATGCCGCACCGCCGCCGCCCATGGCCGGTGGCCTGGCGCTGCAGGCGCGCGGCCATGTCAACATCGCCGCGCCACCCGAGCGGGTGTTCGCCGTGCTGCTCGACCCCACGGCGCTGGCGCGCGTGATTCCCGGCTGCCATGCGCTGGACGCCACCGGCCCGAACCAGTACCGCGCCGACGTCACCGTCGGAGTCGGTCTGGTGAAGGCGCGTTATGCGGCGCGCATCGCGCTCAGCGAGATCGACGCGCCGCGTTCGCTGCGGCTGGCCGGCGACGGCCAGTCGACGCTGGGCACGGGGTCCGGCAGCGGCGTGGTGCGGCTGGAAGCCACAGACACCGGCACCCGGCTGCACTACGACTATGCCGCGCAGGTGGGCGGGAAGGTCGCGGCGGTGGGCAGCCGCATGCTCGAAGGCGCGGCGCGCATCGTGCTGGTGCAGCTGTTCGAATCGCTGGGGCGGCAGGCGCTGGGTGAGGAGGTTGCGAAGCCGGCGGCACGCACGATCTGGCAACGCCTTCTGCACTGGCTGGGGGTAGCGACGTGAAGCCGGCCGCCTTCGACCATCAGCGCATCGACAGCGCCGACGAAGCCTGCGCCGTGCTCGCGCAGATGGGCGAAGACGCCCGCATCCTCGCCGGCGGGCAAAGCCTGATGGCGGTGTTGAACATGCGGCTGGCGCAGCCGCAACGGCTGCTGGACATCTCGCGCTGCGCGCCGCTGCTGCAAATGCGTGCAGCGGCGGGCGTGATGCACGTGGGCGCCGCCGTCACCCAGGCCACGCTGGAATGGCGACCGAATCTGGCGCAGGAACTGCCACTGCTGCACCAGGCCTTCCCTCACATCTCGCACTTCCAGGTGCGCAACCGCGGGACGGTGGCCGGCAGCATCGCCCACGCCGACCCTTCGGCCGAGCTGCCGCTGTGCCTGCTGGCGCTGCGGGGCGAGGTGCTGCTGAAAGGCGCGCGCGCCAGCCGCCGGGTGGCGGCCGAAGACTTCTTCACCGGCATGCTGCAGACCGCACGCCGCGCCGACGAGCTGATCGAGGCTGTGCGCTTCCCGCTGGCGCAGACCGGGCAGGGCTTCGGCTTCGAGGAGTTCTCGGTGCGGCATGGCGACTTCGCCGTCTGCGCCGTGGCCGCAGTGGCCGACGCCAGGCAGCTGCGCATTGCCGTCGGTGGTGTGGCCGACCGGCCGGTGGCGCGCAACTTGCCGCTGCTGCGGGGCGACGCGCTGGTCGACGCGCTGAACGACTTCGCGTGGCAGCTGCAGGCCCGCGACGAACCCCAGGCCAGCGCCGCACTGCGCCGCCAGCTGGTGCGCCAGCTGGGCCGGCGTGTGGCCGAAAAGGCCCTGGCCGACCGCGGCGCTCGCGGCCATCTTGTTCCCCTTTCTGCAGGAACCCCGGCATGAACGTGCACACCCGCGACCGCGCCCACCCCGTGCAGCTGCTGCTGAACGGCCAGCCGCGCCGCGCCACCACCGAACCCCGCCAACTGCTCAGCGACTTCCTGCGCCACGAGCTCGGCCAGACCGGCACGCACGTGGGCTGCGAGCACGGCGTCTGCGGGGCGTGCACCGTGCGCGTCGATGGGGTCGCGCAACGCGCGTGCCTGGTGCTGGCGGTACAGATTGATGGCTGCGCGGTGCAGACCGTCGAAGGCCTGGCCGCCGAGACCGGTGGCGACAGCGACACGCTGGGCGACCTGCAGGCTGCGTTCAAGCGCCACCACGCGCTGCAATGCGGCTTCTGCACAGCGGGCATCCTGATGAGTGCGGCCGACTGGCTGCAGCGTGTGCCGCAGCCGAGCGAGGCGCAGGTGCGCGAGATGCTGTCCGGCCATCTCTGCCGCTGCACGGGCTACACGCCCATCGTCGCAGCCATCCTCGACGTGGCCCAGGCCCGCGCGGAGGCTCAGTCCGCGAAATCCGAGAACACTGCGAAAGTCGCCCATGTTTGACCTGGGCCGCACTCTGCTGCAAAGCGTCGAACGTTCGCCGGGCCGCACGGCCATTGTCGACGGCGATCAGCGCTTCAGTTACGCACAATGGGCCCGCACCGTGGGTGCCGTGCAGAGCGGGCTCGCCGCTGCCGGGCTGCGCAAGGGCGACCACCTGCTGGTGGTGCTGCAGAACCGCTGGGAGATGGCGGCGCTGCACTGGGCCTGCCAGTTTTCCGGCATCGTCGTCACGCCGCTGAACTGGCGGTCCAAGGGTGACGAGATCGACTACTGCCTGGCCGACAGCGGCGCCCGCGCCATCGTCTGGGAAGCGGTGGTCGACGCTGCCCTGGCCCAAAGCGAACTCGCGCGCACGGTGCTGGGCATCGGCGTGGGCGTGGTCGAAGGGGCGACGATGCAGTTCGAGGACTGGCTCGCCGCGCCCGTTGACCCAAAGCCCGCGGCCAGCGCCGAAGACCTGTCGCTGATGCTCTACACCAGCGGCACCACCGGCAAGCCCAAGGGCGTGCCGCGCCGCCACCGTGTGGAACGTGCCGCGGCGCTCGCCCACGTGGCGCAGAACTGTTATGGCGACGCCGAATGCACGCTGGGCGTGATGCCGCTGTATCACACGATGGGTGTGCGCAGCCTTCTGGCGCTGGCGCTGCTCGACGGCCGCTTCGTCTGCATGCCGCGCTTCGACGCGAGCCAGGCGCTGGCGGCCATCGAAGACGAAGGCGTGACGCATCTGTACCTGGTGCCCACGCTGTACCACGACCTGCTGGCTCACCCACGTTTCGCGGCCACCGACGTCGGCCGCGTGCGCAAGCTCGGTTTTGCCGGTGCACCGATGCACGATGCCCTGCTGCAGCGCCTCGACAAGGCCTTCCGCCCCGAGCTGTTCGTCAACCACTACGGCAGCAGCGAGGTCTACACCTTCAGCATCAACCAGCGCGCGGTGGCCAAGCCCGGCAGCGCCGGCCGCGCTGGCCTGAACACACGGCTGCGCGTCGTGAAGCTGGACCACGCCGACCCCACCCGCCTGGCGGCGGCCCATGAAGAGGGCCAGATCATTGCCGACCTGGCCGGCGATGAAGCTTTCGAGGGCTACCACCGCCGCCCCGACGCCAACGCCAAGAGCCTGCACGGCGGCTGGTACTTCACCGGCGACACGGGCTATGTCGACGCCGAGGGCGACCTGTTCGTCACCGGCCGCGTCGATGACATGATCATCAGCGGCGGCGAGAACATCTCGCCGGTCGACATCGAGTCGGTGCTGTCGCTGCACCCGTCCGTCGACGAAGTGGCCGTGGCCGGCCTGCCCGACCCGCGCTGGGGCCAGAAGGTGGTGGCCTTCGTCAAGGCGCACAGCGCCATCGACGCCGTGACGCTGGACGCGCATTGCCGCAGCAGCGATCTCGTCAACTTCAAGCGCCCGCGCGACTACGTCTTCGTGCGCGAGATCCCCAAGAGCCCCGTCGGCAAGGTGCTGCGGCGAAAGCTGCAGGCCGGTGAGTACGAGGCCGCCTCCCCATGTCAAGGAACCCCATGAACCTGCCCGACCTGAACCACCCCGCGCACACGCTGCCGGCCGCACCCGACGGCTTCCGCGTCGAGATCGATCCGGCGCGTGAACGCGCCGACATCGTGCTCGACCGGCCGCCCTTCAACGTCGTCAGCATGCTGGCGCGCGAGCAGTTGCGCATCGCCTTCGAGGCGCTGGATGCCGACGAGCGCGTGCGCGTGATCGTCGTGCGTGGCCAGGGTGAACACTTCAGCAGCGGCGGCGACATCAAGGGCTTCCTCGCTGCCACGCCCGAGAAGGTGAGCCAGCTGGCCTGGAACATCGCTGCGCCGGCACGCTGCAGCAAGCCGGTGATCGCGGCCGGCCGCGGCTACTGCTTCGGCGTCGGCTTCGAGTTGAGCCTGGCCTGCGACTTCCGCCTCGTCACCGACACCACGCTCTACGCGCTGCCGGAACAGAAGCTGGGTCAGATCCCCGGCAGCGGCGGCAGCGCCCGGCTGCAGAAGATGGTGGGCATCACGCGCACCAAGGACATCGTGATGCGCAGCCGCC
>CAYTWU010000218.1:0-6371 GCA_964442175.1 uncultured Rubrivivax sp. | reverse complement strand
GAAGCTCGTCGAGCTGAACCTGCAAGTCGCCAAGGCCGCGCTGAGCGAAGCCGCCGACACCACCAAGGCCGCCATGTCGGTCAAGGACGCGCAGGAGCTGTTCGCCCTGCAGGCTGGCCTGCTGCAACCGGCCGCCGAGAAGGCCGCCGCCTACAGCCGCCACCTGTACGACATCGCCACCGCGACCAACGCCGAAGTGAGCAAGGTCGCCGAAGAAACCGCTGCCGACGCGCAGAAGAAGTTCATCGCCGTGGTCGACACCGCCGTCAAGAACGCCCCGGCCGGCACCGAGAACGCCGTCGCCCTGGTGAAGTCGGCCGTCGCTGCCGCCAACAACGCCTACGAAAGCGTGCACAAGGCCGCCAAGCAGGCCGCCGAAGTCGCCGAAGCCAACTTCCAGGCCGTGACCAACACCGCCGTCAAGGCCACGCAAACGGCCACCAAGGCCACCCGCCGCGCCGCCTGAAGCGGCTGAACGGGCCCGCTCGCTGAACTTTCCAGCGCGGGCCTGCTCACACGGATGCGCCGGCATTCGCCGGGGCCTCTCAGGATGTCATTTCGGAACCCAGAATCCCCTTTCCAGGTTCCTTCTCGGCCCGCTGCCCCCGCAGCGGGCCGCTTTTATTTGTGTGCCGCGAACATCATCGCGTCATCTCCGCAAGCCGTTGGCGCAGTTGCGGCAGCGCCTTCTGCATGGCCTCGCGGCCGGCGGCGATGGCCTGCTGGCGGGCGCTGAAATCGGTGCCCGAGACGCCCGCCAAGGCCGGCCGCACCACCACATCGGCCTCGCGCAGCTCAAAGCGGTTGATGCTGCGGCCCATGATGGAAAAGGTCTGCAGCAGCATGCGGAAGGGGTCGGCGGTGTTGCGGCCCTCCGGCGCCTCGCTGATGTCCACCGCGATCACCAGCTCGGCCCCCATGCGCCGCGCGTGGCTCACCGGCACAGGGGCCACCAGGCCGCCGTCCACGTACTCGCGGCTGCCGATCTTGACCGGCAGGAACACGGCCGGCACCGCGCTGGAGGCACGCACCGCCTGGCCGGTGTCGCCGCGCTGAAACAGGATGGCATCGCCGCTGTCGAGGTCGGTGGCGACGATGCCCAGCCGGCGTGGCATCTGCTCGATCAGGCGCTGGCCGCTGCGGTCGCGCACGAAGCGCGCCAGCGCTTCGCCACGCAGCAGGCCGCGGCCGGGGAAGCCCCAGTCGGCGATGGCCGACTCTTCCATCGCCTGCGCCTGGCGGCCCAGCTCGGCGCCGTCCATGCCGGCGGCCCAGAGCGCCGCCACCAGGCTGCCGGCCGAGGTGCCGGCCACCAGGCCGGGGCGGATGCCGGCTTCATCCAGCGCCTGGATCACGCCGATGTGGGCAAATCCACGCGCAGCGCCGCCGCCCAGGGCCAGGCCGATGGTGGGCGGCTGTGGTGGCCGAGGCGGTGGCGTGACCGCCGGGCTGGTGACCACCGGAGGCGGCGCAGACACCACCGGCGGTGCTGCAGGCGGGCTCTGACAGCCGGCGAGGACCGCCAGTACGACCAGCAACCACCCGCCCATATGCTTCTTGGATATAAACACTCTACTTCTTTGTAGTTTGAGGAATATGGACCGCTGCGTATTCTGCCGGCCATGTACCGTCCGACCGACTTCGACCGCCAGTTCGTGCAGGCCCGTGCCGCCCAGTTTCGCGACCAGCTCACCCGCTGGCAACGGGGCGAACTGAGCGAGGACCACTTCCGCCCGCTGCGGCTGCAGAACGGCTGGTACGTGCAGCGCCATGCGCCGATGCTGCGCGTGGCCGTGCCCTATGGCGAGCTGTCCAGCCGCCAGCTGCGTTTGCTGGCCCGCATCGCCCGCGAACACGACCACCAGGACGCCGGCCTGCCGACCGAACGTGGCGGCTTCGGCCACTTCACCACGCGCCAGAACCTGCAGTTCAACTGGATCCCCCTGGCGCAAGCGGCCGATGTCATGGATCTGCTGGCCAGCGTGGACATGCACGGCATCCAGACCAGCGGCAACTGCATCCGCAACATCACGACCGACGCGCTGGCCGGCATCGCGCCCGACGAGGTGGTCGATCCGCGGCCCTACTGTGAGATCCTGCGCCAGTGGAGCACGCTGCACCCGGAGTTCGCCTTCCTGCCGCGCAAGTTCAAAATCGCCGTCACCGGTGCGCAGGAAGACCGGGCTGCCATCGCCTGGCACGACATCGGCCTGCAGTTGCACCGTGACGAGAGCGGCGCCGTGGGCTTCCGCGTGCTGGTGGGCGGTGGCATGGGCCGCACGCCGGTGATCGCCACCGAGATCAGCGCGTTTGTGCCCTGGGCGCAGATCCTGGTCTTCATCGAAGCCATCGTGCGGGTCTACAACCTGCACGGCCGGCGCGACAACGCCTACAAGGCGCGCATCAAGATCCTGGTCAAGGCCGAGGGCCAGCGCTTCATCGACGACGTGCAGCGCGAGTTTGCGCAGCTCGTGGCCGAGGGCGCACCCGTGATCCCGCAGGCCGAGCTGGAGCGTGTGGCGGCGTCGTTCACGCTGCCGGCGCCGCTGAAGGATGCCGATGCGCGCGCCACGCTGCGCGAAGACCTGCCGGTGGCCTACCTGCGCTGGCTGGAGCGCAACGTGCACGCGCACCGCGTGGCGGGTTACCGTGCCGTGACGCTGTCGCTCAAGCGTGCCGGCCTGCCCCCTGGCGATGTGACGGCCGAGCAGATGGACGGCGCAGCGGCGCTGGCCGAACGTTTCAGCCTGGGCGAGCTGCGTGTGACCCACGAGCAGAACCTGGTGCTGCCCTGGGTGCGCCAGGACGAACTGCCGGCGCTGTGGGAAGCCGCCCGCGCCGGTGGTTTTGCCACCGCCAACATCGGCCTGCTGACCGACATGATCGCCTGCCCCGGCGGCGACCTGTGTGCGCTGGCCAATGCACGTTCGATCCCGATCGCCGCGGCGCTGCACGAGCGCTTTGAAGACCTGGACGAACAGCACGACATCGGCGACATCACGCTGAACATCAGCGGTTGCATCAACAGCTGCGGCCACCACCACAGCGGCCACATCGGCATCCTCGGCGTCGACAAGGACGGCAGCGAGTGGTACCAGGTGACGCTGGGCGGCAGCGACGGCAGCACCCGCGGCGGCACGGCCGTGCCGGGCAAGGTCATCGGCCCGTCGTTTGCGGCTGACGAGGTGCCCGATGTGCTGGAAGCCGTGCTCGATCTGTACCGCCGCGAGCGCCAGCCGGGCGAACGTTTCGTCGATGCCGCGCGCCGCCTGGGCACGGCGCCCTTCCGCGCCGCTGCCGATGCGGTGCGCCGCAGCACGGCAAGAACGGCTGTCGCAGAGACGGCCTGAAGGAGCATCCATGCGATTCCTGAACGCCGACACCACCTTGCCCCCGGGCACGCTGACCGTGGCCAACACCGACGACGTCTCCCAACTCGCCGCCGCCTTGGCGGGCGTGCCGGCCGTCGCGCTGCAGTTCCCGAAGTGGGTCGATGGCCGTGCCTACTCGCAGGCCGTGGTGCTGCGCGGCCGACTCAAGTACACCGGCGAGATCATCGCCACCGGCGAGGTGATGATCGACATGCTGCCGCTGCTGCGCCGCTGCGGTTTTGATGCCGCGCAGCTGGTGGCCGGCCAGAGCCTGGACGCGGCCGACCGTTCGCTGGGTTTTTTCCCTGGGCACTACCAAGCGGACCCGGCTGGCCAGGGCGCCCGCGCATGAGCCACGGCAGCATCATCCAGCGCCTGGCCCGCAAGACACGCGGCTTCGAGGCGCGTGTGGCGCACGCCGAGGCCCTGCTGCGCGAGGCGGCGGAAGACCACGCCGGCCGCATCGTGCAGGCCAACAGCCTGGGGGTCGAAGGCATGGTGCTGACCGACATGGTCGCCCGCCTGAAGTTGCCGGTCGCCGTGGCCACGCTGGACACCGGCGCACTGCACGCCGAGACGCTGGCACTGATCCCGCGCATCCGCGCGCACTACGGCATCGAGGTGGAAGTCTTCCGCCCGCGGGAAGAAGCCGTGGTGCAGTTCGTGCGCAAGAACGGCCCCGAGGCCATGTACCAGAGCCTGGCGCTGCGCAAGAGCTGCTGCGAGGTCCGCAAGGTCGAGCCGATGACGCGCCTGCTGGCAGGCCGCAGCGCCTGGGTGACCGGGCTGCGCCGCGAACAGTCGGAGACCCGTCGCCACGTGCCGTTTTTTGCGCTCGAAGACGACGGCCGGGAGAAGTTCTACCCGCTGGCCGACTGGACCGAAGCCGACGTGTGGGAGTACGTCAAACGCCATGACGTGCCCTACAACGCGCTGCACGACCAGTGGTTCCCCAGCATCGGCTGCGCGCCCTGCACACGCGCCGTGAGCGCCGGCGAAGACCCGCGCGCGGGCCGCTGGTGGTGGGAACAGGGCGCAGCCAAGGAATGCGGGCTGCACCTGCGGCCGGAGGTGGCCTCGGCATGAGCGGGCGGGTCATCTTCATCGGCGCCGGTCCGGGTGCCGCCGACCTCATCACCGTGCGCGGCGCGCAGCGCCTGGCCCAGGCCGACGTGGTGCTCTTCGACGCGCTGACCGACCCCGCGCTGCGCCAGTACGCACCGCAGGCGAGCTGGATCGACGTGGGCAAGCGCGGTTTCTGCAGCTCCACCGGCCAGGCCACGATCGACGCGCTGCTGGTGCGCATGGCGCAGGACCATGCGGTGGTCGTGCGCTTGAAGGGCGGTGACCCCAGCGTGTTCGGCCGGCTGGAAGAAGAACTCGCCGCGCTCGCGGCCCACGGCATTGCCAGCGAGGTGGTGCCCGGCGTCACGGCCGCCATCGCCGCGGCTGCCGCCACACAGCGCCCGCTGACACGCCGCGGCCAGGGCCGCAGCGTGAGCCTGTCGACAGCGATGACGAAGGAAGGCACGTTGCGGGCCGAACGCACAGCGGACACCGAGGTCTTCTACATGGCCGGCCGCCAGCTGGCCGCGCTGGGCCGGCGCCTGCTGGCCGCCGGCTGGCCCGCCGACACACCCGTGTGTGTGGTCTCGCGCGCCGGCTGGCCCGACCAGCTGGCCAGCGACCACACGCCCGCGAGCCTGGCCGAAGCGGCGCTGCTGCACAGCAGCCGGCCCACCGTGGTCACCGTCGGCGCCGGGGCCAAGCCTGTTGCGCACGGGCCAAAGACCGTGGTGCTTGAGCGCCATCAAGCCGCGAGGCAAAGCCGGGCCGCTTAAAATCGTCGGTTACCTGCTGGCCGCCCATCCGGAGATGCAGGCGGCCTTTCCACTTCAGCCCAGAGTTGCACATGACCCACGTCGTCCTCGAATCCTGCATCCGCTGCAAGTACACCGATTGTGTGGACGTGTGCCCCGTGGACTGTTTCCGCGAAGGCCCGAACTTCCTGACCATCGACCCGGACGAGTGCATCGACTGCGCCGTCTGCATCCCCGAGTGCCCGGTGAACGCGATCCTGCCCGAAGAAGACGTGCCCAGCGAGCAGCTGCACTTCGTGAAGCTCAACGCCGATCTGTCGCGCAAATGGCCCAGCATCACCAAACGCAAGGCACCGATGCCCGACGCCGATGACTGGAAGGACAAGAAGGACAAGCTGGATCAGCTGATCCGCTGAACACGATGCAAGCCGACAACGTTTCCACCGCCCCCATCGAAACCGACGCCGTCATCGTCGGTGCCGGCCCTGTGGGCCTGTTCCAGGTCTTCGAACTCGGCCTGCTCGAGATCAAGGCCCACATCATCGACAGCCTGGCCTACCCCGGCGGCCAGTGCATCGAGCTGTACCCCGACAAGCCGATCTACGACATCCCGGCCGTGCCCGTGTGCACCGGCAAGGAACTCACCGACAACTTGCTCAAGCAGATCGAGCCGTTTGGCGCGACGTTCCACCTGGGCCAGGAGGTCACGGTGGTCGAGAAGCAGGCCGACGGCCGCTTCTTCGTGCAGACCAGCAAGGGCACGAGCTTTCTGACCAAGACCATCTTCATCGCCGGTGGCGTGGGTTCGTTCCAGCCGCGCACGCTGAAGGTGGACGGCCTGGACAAGTTCGACGAGTCGCAGCTGTTCTACCGCGTCAAGAACCCGGCGCAGTTTGCCGGCAAGAACCTGGTGATCGTGGGCGGCGGCGACTCCGCACTGGACTGGACGCTGAACTTCGTCCAGGAAGGCCCGAACAAGGCCGAGAGCGTGATCCTGCTGCACCGGCGCGACGGCTTCAAGGCTGCGCCCGCCAGCGTGGCCAAGATGAAGGAGCTGTGCGACGCCTACGAGATGCAGTTCATCGTCGGCCAGGTCACGGGCTTCGACGAGGCCGATGGCCGCCTCACCCACATCAAGGTCACCGGCGGCGACGGTGTCACGCGCGTGGTGCCGCTGGAC
>CAYTWU010000217.1:0-6373 GCA_964442175.1 uncultured Rubrivivax sp. | reverse complement strand
CACGAGGGCCTGCGCATCGCACGCCAGCTGCTGGTGGACATCAACCGCCTGGGCGTGCCGGCGGGCAGCGAGTTCCTGGACACCATCAGCCCGCAGTACATCGGCGACCTGATCGCCTGGGGCGCGATCGGCGCGCGCACGACGGAATCCCAGGTGCACCGCGAGTTGGCCTCCGGCCTGAGCGCGCCCATCGGCTTCAAGAACGGCACCGACGGCAACCTGAAGATCGCCTGCGACGCCATCCACGCCGCCAGCCAGCCGCACCACTTCCTGTCGGTGCACAAAAACGGCCAGGTCGCGATCGTGTCGACGAACGGCAACGCCGATTGCCACGTGATCCTGCGCGGCGGCAAGACGCCCAACTACGACGCCGCCAGCGTGGCCGCCGCCTGCACCGCGCTGGAAGCGGCCGAACTGCCCTGCCGCCTGATGGTGGACTGCAGCCACGCCAACAGCAGCAAGCAGCACCAGCGGCAGATCGACGTGGCGCAGGACATCGCGGCCCAGATGGCCGGCGGCAGCCGCTGCATCTTCGGCGTGATGGTCGAGAGCCACCTGCACGCCGGCGCGCAGAAGTTCAACCCCGGCCAGCACGACCCGGCCGAGCTGGCCTACGGCCAGAGCATCACCGACGCCTGCATCGGCTGGGACGATTCCGCCGCGGTGCTGCAGACGCTGGCCGATGCGGTGAAGGCGCGGCGCGCCCGTTGAGGCCCGGCCCACAATCGTGGGCATGCCCACCCGCAAGACACCGCCTGCCGATCTTGAAGCCCTGCGCCAGAAGGTGCTGAGCGACTGGGGGCTGACGCCACCACCCGGGCCGGCCGACACCCCCGCCCGGCCATCGGACACCGAGCATGTGTTCGACGCGCTGTGCCTGGCCGGTGCAGCCCGCGGCAAGACCTGGGTCGCCAACTTCACCAAGGGCCTGGGCTGGCGTGCCAGCGGCGGCGACCGCAACCTCACGCTCGACGAAGTGGCCACCGCGCTGCAGGCGCTGAAGGCCCAGGGCCGCATCCACGCCGACGACGGCTTTGGCTGGCAGGTGCGGCCCGACGCCTGGTTGGCGCGCTGGCCGGCGCTGCGTGTGCACCCGCAGGTGGCCGACTTCTGGCGCCTGTGGGTCTGGGCCACGAACGGCGGCAGCGGCCGCCCGGAGCAGCCCGGCTGGGCCAGCGTGCGCAGCGAGGCCGATGCCGTGGCCCTGGCCCGCCTGGTGCTGATGGCCCACCCCAGCCCGGAGGCCTTCAACCGGCTGGCGCAGCAGGTGCTGGGGCGTGCCGCCACGCCCTCGGCGCTGCTGGCCGCCTTGTCGCAGCCCTTCGATCCCGGCTTCCTGACCGAGCTGCCGCCCGCGCTGTTGTGGGGCCTGCTGGGCAGCCTGGACAACCTCAGCGGCGAACGCCTGATGCAGCACCCGGCGCTGGTGGCCTGGCTGGACACCGCTGCCGACACGGCCGGGCGCGCCCTGCCGCCGCCGCTGCGCATCCGCCTGGCCGAGCGCCGACTGCACCGCGGTGACGTTGCCGGCATGCAGCGCCTGGCCGCGGCAGAGACCCAGGTGATGCGCGCCGTGTTCGACGCCGCCGCCGCCGCGCACGGTGGGCAGTGGGTGGCCGCCAGCACGGCCTTCGCCGCCGCGCTGAAGACACTCACGCAGGACTTCGGCAAACGCCGCGGCCTGTTGCCCTTCAGCCTGATGCAGTGGCAGCTCTGGGCGCTGCTGGCCCAGCCCGAGCCTGCGGCCTGGCTGGCCGCGCGCAAGCTGGCGCTGGCGGAATCGGGCAGCCGCAACCCGTCGGCACAAGATCTCTGGGGCCGATTTGCCCACGCCGCCGCGGTGCGGCTGGGCGATGCCACGCTGGAGCCCGCGGCCTTCGCCGCGCCGCAGGAGCGTTGGGGCCCCGCGCTGCGCGAAGACGACGCCGACCGCGTGATCCTGACGGCCTGGCTGGGCATCCAGCCAGCGGGCTGGAAAGGCCCGACGCTGACCCTGCTCAGCCAGCACCTGCACCAGATCGGCCTGCCCTGGAAAGCCGACCTGCTGGCCCAGGCCTGTGCGCGGCTGGACTTGCCCGTGCCGCCACGCCCGGCCGACGCCGCCCCGGCCTGGCCGGTGGCCTGGTTCGGCGCGCCCAGCGAAGCCTGGCAGGACGCGCTGGCCGCCATCGCCGCGCTCGATGCCGGTGGCCTGGCCGCGGCGCGCGAGCCGGCTGCCACGCTGCACTGGGTCTTGACGCTGGACGCGCAGGCCCGGCCCTTCGACCTGCAGGCCTTTGAGCGCAGCAGCGGGCCACGCAGCAACGGCAAGCTCAAGCCGGTGTCGCCCGCCGCGCTGAAAAAACGTGCGCGGCTGGACGTGCACGACGCCGCCGTCGCGCGCTGCCTGAAGGCCCTGGCCTGGGACGGGCGGGTCCTGTTCTTCGACCTCGCCGGCGCCGCCACGGCGCTGATCGGCCACCCCGACCTGGCCCTGGGCGATGCGCCGGACCAGCCGGTGCAACTGGCCGAGGGCCAGCCCACGGTGGCGTGGCAGAAGTCCGGCGACGGTTTCCGCCTGCGCGTGGAAGAACCATTGCTGGACGACCCACCGCCCAAGCTGCTGCACCACTGGCAAGGCAACGACCCCGAGGCCGAACAAGGCCGCCGCAACAGCGTGCGCGTGGTGCGCGACGGCGCCGGCCACGCGCGGCTGATCCGCGTCAACGCGGCGCAGCGGCGCGTGGCCGAACTGGCCAACAAGGCCTGGGCCGTGCCGGCCGCGGCCGAAGCCGCCGTGGAAGGCACGCTGCGTGTGCTGGCGCACCACTTCACGCTGCACAGCGACGCCGCCGGTGGCCGCGAGGTGCCGGCCGAGCCGCGCCTGGTGGCGCAGCTGACGCCCCGTGGTGCCGCACTGCAGCTGCGTGTGGGCGTGCGGCCCTTCGGCGGCTTCGGCCCGCTGCTGCTGCCCGGCAGCGGGCGCGCGCGGGTGGTGGCGCTGCACGGCGGTGAATCCCTCGCCGCCGAACGCGACCTGGCCGTCGAACGTGCGCACCTGGCGGCGCTGGCCGAAGCGCTGCCCTTCCTGGGCGAAGCCGACGACGGTGGCCGCTGGCTGATCGACGAACCCGAGCTGGGCCTGGCCGCGGTGGAGACGCTGGGCCGGCTGCCGGCGGTGGCCACGCTGGAGTGGCCGCAGGGCCAGCCGCTGAAGGTGCTGGCCCCGCCGAAACCCATGGTGCTGAAGGTGCGCAGCGGGCGCGACTGGTTTGCGGTCGACGGCGCGCTGCAGGTGGACGAGCAGCAGGTGCTGACGCTGCGCGAACTGCTGGCGCTGTGGGCCGACAACCAGGGCAGCCGCTACCTGCCACTGGCCCCCGGCGCCTGGCTGGCGCTGACCGAACGCCTGCGTCAGCAGCTGGCCGAGCTGCAGGCCCTGGGCGAGGCGAAGGACGATGGTCTGCAACTGCCCGCCGCCGCCGCCGCCTGGCTGGCCCAGGCCGGTGACGACCACGCGCCGCAGGGCGATGCCGCCTGGCGCAAACGCCTGGCCCGGCTGGAAGAAGCCGCCACGCTGGCGCCGGCCGTGCCGGCGGCGCTGCAGGCCACGTTGCGGCCCTACCAGGCCGAAGGTTTCCAGTGGCTGGTGCGCCTGGCGCACGCCGGTTTTGGCGCCGTGCTGGCCGACGACATGGGCCTGGGCAAGACCCTGCAGACCATCGCCCTGCTGCTGCAGCGCACCGGCAACGGCCCGGCCCTGGTGGTGGCGCCCACCTCGGTGGTGGCCAACTGGGCCGAAGAACTGCAGCGTTTTGCGCCCGGCCTGCGCGCCGTGCCGTACGCCGACCGCGGCCGAAGCGCCACGCTGGCCGAGCTGGGCGCAGGCGATGTGCTGCTGGTCAGCTACGGCCTGTTGCTGCGCGACGCCGAAGCCTTGGCCGGCCGCGCCTGGGGCACGCTGGTGCTGGACGAAGCGCAGGCGCTGAAAAACGCCGCCACACAACGCGCCAAGGCCGTGGGCGAGCTGCAGGCGGACTTCCGGCTGGCGCTCACCGGCACGCCGGTGGAGAACCGGCTGGCCGACCTGTGGTCGCTGATGAATTTGCTGAACCCCGGCCTGCTGGGCAACGACCGGCGGTTTGCCGAACGTTTTGGCAACCCCATCGAGCGCCTGCAGGACGCGCCCGCACGCCAGCGCCTGAAGCGCCTGGTCGCGCCCTTCATCCTGCGCCGCACCAAGGCCCAGGTGCTGAGCGACCTGCCGCCGCGCACCGAGACCGTCTGGCATGTGGCGCCCGACGCCGAAGAACGTGCGCTGCTGGAGGCGCTGCGCCGCGACGCCACCGAACGTGTGGCGCGCCTGCCCGGCCCGCAACGCGCCTTCCAGGTGCTGGCCGAGCTGACCCGGCTGCGCCGCGCCGCCTGCGACCCGCGCCTGGTGGCCCCTGAACATGGCCGCCCCGGCGCCAAGGTGCAGGCCTTCGGCCAGCTGGCGGCCGACCTGGCCGCGGCCGGCCACCGCGCGCTGGTGTTCAGCCAGTTCACCGATTTCCTGGACCTGCTGGGCGCGCAGCTGGACAGCCAGGGCATCCCGCACCAGCGCCTGGACGGCAGCACCCCGGCCGCCACCCGCGCCCAGCGCGTGGCCGCCTTCCAGCGCGGCGAAGGCACGGTCTTCCTGATCAGCCTGAAGGCCGGCGGCTTCGGCCTGAACCTGACCGCGGCCGACTACGTGGTGATCGCCGACCCCTGGTGGAACCCGGCCGCCGAGGACCAGGCCAGCGGCCGCGCGCACCGCATGGGCCAGCAGCGGCCGGTCACGGTCTACCGGCTGGTGACCACCGGCTCGGTGGAAGAGCGCATCGTCGCGCTGCACCACGACAAACGGGCCCTGGCCGACAGCCTGCTGGACGGCCAGGACAGCGCGGCGCCGCTGGACGCAGAGGCCTTGCTGGCGCTGCTGCGCGAGTGATCAGCCGGCCACCAGCGCTGCCGCCAGCGCGTTGTGGCGCGCTACATGGCGCGGAAGCTCCAGCGTCTGCAGTTCACCGTCGCGCACCACCACCCGGCCGTTGACGATGCTGTGCTGCACCCGCGGCACCTGGCAGAAAAACAGCGCGGCCAGCGGGTCGTGCAGCGCGCCGGCCAGGCCGATGTGATCCAGCGGCACGCTCACGATGTCGGCCGCCATGCCGGGGGCCAGTGCGCCGATGTCATCCCGCCCCAGCACACGGGCGCCGCCCAGCGTGGCGATCTCCAGCACCTCGCGCGCCGTCAAGGCTGCCGGCCCGTGGCCCACGCGCTGCAGCAGCAGCGCCAGCCGGGCCTCGCCCAGCAGGTGGCCGCTGTCGTTGCTGGCCGAGCCGTCCACCGCCAGGCCCACGGGCACACCGGCGTCGCGCATGGCACGGATGGGTGCGATGCCCGAGGCCAGCCGCATGTTGGAGCCGGGGCAATGCGCGACGCCGGTGCCTGTGCGGGCAAACAGCGCGATGCCCGCGGGGTCGAGCTGCACGCAGTGTGCGTGCCACACGTCCGGGCCCAGCCAGCCCAGCTGCTCGGCGTATTCGGCCGGTGTGCAGCCGAACTTCTCGCGGGTGTAGGCGATGTCCTTGTGGTTTTCGGCCAGGTGGGTGTGCAGCGACACGCCGTGGCGGCGCGCCAGCAGCGCCGCATCGCGCATCAGCCCGGGGCTGACGGAAAACGGGCTGCAAGGCGCCACCACGATGCGCTGCATCGCCAACCGCGCCGGGTCGTGCCAGCGCTGGATCAGGCGTTCGCTGTCGCGCAGGATGGCTTCTTCGCCTTCGACCACGCTGTCCGGCGGCAGCCCGCCCCGGCTCTGGCCCACGCTCATCGCGCCGCGTGCGGCGTGGAAGCGCAGGCCGATCTGCGCCGCCGCGTCCAGCGTGTCGTCCAGGCGCGTGCCGTTGGGGAACAGGTAGAGGTGGTCGCTGCTGGTGGTGCAGCCGGACAACAGCAGTTCGGCCGCGGCGGTCTGCGTGGAGACAAAGGCCATCTCCGGCGTCAGCCGCGCCCACACCGGGTACAGCGCCTGCAGCCAATCGAAGAGTTCGGCGTCCTGCGCGGCGGGCAGCACCCGCGTGAGCGTCTGGTAGAAGTGGTGGTGGGTGTTGACCAGGCCGGGCATGACGATCTGGCCCCGCGCATCGATCACCGTGTCGGCCGCAGCCGGCAATTCATCGCTGCGGCCCACGGCTTCGATGACGTTGTCGCGCACAAAGACGGCACCGTCGGCGATCTCGCGCCGCTTGGCGTCCATCGTGACCAGCAGCTGGGCGTGGTGGATCAGCAGGGTGGGCATGTCAGTGCCGCACGGCCGCCCGAAGGGACTGACGCGCCCCCTCGGGGGGCAGCGAACGAAGTGAGC
>CAYTWU010000216.1:0-6379 GCA_964442175.1 uncultured Rubrivivax sp. | reverse complement strand
CGCGTAGTAGTCCAGCACGGTGCTGACCTGCGTCTGCTGCAGCATCACCTCGGACAGCCAGACGCGGTAGGGGTCGCGGCTGCCCTGCCAGGGCAGGCCGTGGCGGCCGTGCTGCTGCTGCCACGCGATGACCCGCGCGGCAAGCTCAGGGCTGCCGCTCAAGCCGCGGTGGCCTGCTGGTCGGCGGGCGGGGCGAGCAGGCCCAGCGCCATCGCCACGGTGTCGGCTGCGCTGCGCTCCAGCCGCTGCTGCAGGTCGCGCAGGTGCTGGTCCTGCGCTTCCACCTCGCCGATGCGCTGCTCCAGCTCACCGGCGGCAGACTGGATGCGCTCCAGCGCCTCGCGCCGGCGCTGGAAGGCCTTGCGCCGCTCGCGCAACTGCAGGTCCACCTGCGCGGTGGCGCCCTTGCTCCAGAGCTCGATGTCGCCGGCGGCGTTTTCGAACACCACGCGCAGCTTGGACAGCAGCATGCGCCGGAACTGCTCGACAAACCCGGGCACAGCCAGGCGCCAGGCCTGCGAGAAGCCCACGTAGCGGCTGTAGTTCTGCGCGATCAGGTCCAGTTCGGCGCGGTAGCGCGCGAGGTCGGGCGCGATGCCCAGCGTGAAGGAAAAACCGAACTCGGCGTTCAGCTGGCGGAAGCTGGCGTCCAGCATGCGCTGCATCTCGGCGGCCTGGGCTTCTGCGGCCGCCACGTTGGCGCGCAGGCGCTCGAACAGCAGGTCGAAGGGTTTGCGCGAACCCAGCACCGATTGCCCGGCCGCCGCCTGCATCGCCGCCACCTCGGTGCGCAGCACCTCGCTGGCCAGCTGGCCCAGCGCTTCGCGCTGCTGCCGTGACTGCACCGCGCGCAGCGCCGCCAGGCGCGCGGTGCAACGCTCGAAATCGCCGGCCTCGGCCTCGACACGTGCCAGCATCAGCCGCACCTTGCCGCCGCTCTTGCCGCGCAGGCCGCGCAGCTCCAGCATCTGCTCGGCGTTCTGGCGGCGGCGGTCGCCCAGGCGGCGTGCACCGGCGTCGCGCAGCAGGCGCAGGGTTTCCACGGTGGCCTGGGCCAGCAGCTCGCTCTGGCGCGGCAGCAGTTCGCTGGCGAGTGCGGCCTCCAGCTCGGGCAGGCGGCTGCGCTGCAAAGCGTCCGCATCGTGCGACACACGCGCCGCCAGGGCCTCGCGAGCCGACAGCGGGAACACCCGCTGCGGCGGCATCTGCAGGGTCTCGGCGGTCTGCGTGCGCTGGTGTTCGATCTGTGCGCGCACCTCGGCCGGCGGCAGCAGCGGATCGACCAGCGCGTCGATCTTGTTCAGCACCACAAAACGCTCGAGGGCGTTGCCCCCCAGGTGTTCGCGCCAGATGGACAGGTCCGAGCGCGTGACACCGGCATCGGCCGCCAGGATGAACACCGTGGCGTGGGCCGAGGGCAGCAGCGACAGCGTCAGCTCGGGCTCGGCGCCGATGGCGTTGAGGCCAGGCGTGTCGATGACCACCAGGCCTTTCTGCAGCAAGGGGTGCGGGTAGTTGATCAGCGCATGGCGCCAGGCCGGCACCTCCACCGTGCCATCGGCCTCGATGCGCGGGTTGTCCTCGGGGTGGTCGGCGTGCCAGAAGCCCAGGCGCTCGGCGTCTTCCACCGACACCCGCTGCGTCAGCGTCACGGCCGACAAGGCCTTGGCAAGCGCGTCGGGTTGCGTCGGGTCCAGCGGCACGCGGTGCCAGGGCTCGTCGCGCCCGCGCAGCTCACCCAGCGACAGGCCATGCAGCCGGGTTTCGATGGGCAACAGCGACAGGCCGGGCGCCTGCTCGGCGTCGAAGAACAGCTCCACCGGGCACATCGTGGTGCGGCCCGGCGTGGCCGGCAGCACGCGCCGGCCGGTGTCGGCGAAGAAGATGGCGTTGATCAGCTCGGACTTGCCCCGCGAGAACTCGGCGACAAAGGCCACCGTCAGCCGGTCGGCCAGCAGACGCTGGTGCAAGGCCTGCAGGCGCGAACGATCCGCCGGCTCGACCAGGTCGTGGTCGGCCAGGAAGCGGGCGAAGGCGCTGACGCTGCGGTCGAGCGAACCGCGCCAGGCGGCCTGGCTGTCCAGGCGGGAGGCGAGAGAGCTTTGCATCGGCGTTTTGGCCATGCTAGCGCAGCCGACCGCGCCGTCACACCGACGAAACACTTGCTGACACGGTGCGGCACCAGCGCGCGCAGACCGTCACGGACGGCGAAGCGCCGGTGGCCTCAGCGCTTCTGGCAGGCTGCACACCAGTAGGTGGCGCGCTGGCCCTGCACCATGCGCCGGATCGGCGTGCCGCACACCGTGCAAGGCTGGCCGGCGCGGCCGTACACGGCGGCTTCGTTCTGGAAGGCGCCGTCCATGCCGTGGGCGTCCTTGAAGTCGCGCAGCGTCGTGCCGCCGAGTGCCAGCGCACGCGCCAGCGTGGCGCGCACCGCGGCCAGCAGCCGCGCGGCGCGGGGCCGGCTGATGCGGTCGGCGCGCAGGGCCGGGTGGATGCCGGCCGCAAAGAGCGCCTCGCAGGCGTAGATGTTGCCGGCACCGACCACGATGTCGCCCGCCAGCAGCGCCATCTTGATCGGCGCCCGGCGGCGCTTCAGCTGCGTGTGCAGGAACTCCGGCGTCAGGCCGTCGTCGAAGGGTTCCCGCCCCAAGGACGCCAACAGCTTGTGCGCCGGATCCACCCCCTGCCCCGCCGACCACACCACCGCGCCAAAGCGCCGCGGATCGGTCAAGCGCAGCGTGCCGCGCGAGGTGGCCAGCTCGAAATGGTCGTGCGGCCCGGCTTCGGGCACCTCGCCCGCGTGCAAAGCCAGCGAACCCGACATGCCCAGGTGCAGCAGCAGCCCGCCGGCGTCGGCGCGGCCCTCCAGGGGCAGCCACAGGTACTTGCCGCGGCGGCTGATGGACCCCACGCGCAGGCCCGGAAAATGCGTCAGCGCCTGGCCCAGCGGCCAGCGCAGTGGTTTGCCCATCTGCAGCGCCAGCACCTCGGCACCGTGCAAGGGGCCTTCCAGGCTGCGCCGGGCGACCTCAACTTCAGGGAGTTCCGGCATGCAGCCATTATGTGAGAATGAATTTCGATTCGGAGGGGTGAGCGATGCCTGAGTTCAAGCGCTGGCGCCGGTCGGCGGTGGCCCTGGCCCTGGTGGCCGGCCTCGGCACAGCGGCAGCCAACGAGACCCCCGCCCGCTCAGGCCTGGATGCACCGCTGTTCTACCAGTTGCTCATCGGCGAGATGGAGCTGCGCAACGGCGACGCGGGCACCGCCTACCAGGTCTACATGGAGGCCGCACGCCGCACGGCCGACCCCGTGCTCTTCCGCCGCGCGATGGACATCGCCTTGCAGGCCCGGGCCGGCAACGAAGCCCTGGCCACCACCCGCGCCTGGCGCGAGGCCCGGCCCGGAGACAACGACGCGTTGCGCCTGGAGCTGCAGGTCCTGACCGCGCTGAACCGGCTGCAGGAGGCCGGCCCCCCGCTGACGGCCCTGCTCCAGCAGACTGCGGCCGCCGAGCGCAGCGGCGTGATCGCCGCCCTGCCGCGTTTTTTCGAGCGCGCCACCGACAAACGCCAGACCGCGACCTTGCTCGACACCGCGCTCAAGCCTTACCTGACACCGGCCGACACGCGCACGGCGGCGGTCGTGGCCAGCGGCCGCAGCTGGCTGGCGGCCGGCGAGCCGGACCGCGCGCTGGCGCTGGCGCGGCAGGCCGCTGCGGCCGATGCCGAAGCACCGGGCCCGGTGCTGCTGGCGATGGAGTTGCGCACCGCCAAACCCGAGGCCGAACAGCTGATCACGCAGTACCTTGCCAGTGTCAAGGCCGAGCCGGCACTGCGACTGGCCTGGTCGCGGGTGCTCACGGCGGCCCAACGTTACCCCGAGGCCATCGAACAACTGGAGCTCAGCACCCGCGCCCAACCCGACCAGGCTCCGCCCTGGCTGATGCTGGGCGCGCTGCACCTGGAGCTGCGCCACTTTGCCGAAGCCGACACCGCCTTGCAGCGCTACGTGGCACTGGCGCAGGCCCAGCCCGCCGCTGAAGCCCTGCCACTGCAAAGTGACGCCGAAGACGAGGCCGGCGACAGCCCCCGCCCCGACCAGGGCCTGGTGCAGGCCTGGCTGATGCTCGCGCAATCGGCCGAACAGCGGGGTGACTTTGCCGGCGCCGAAACCTGGCTCAACCGCATCGACGACCCGCAGCGTGCACTGGAAGTTCAAGCCCGCCGCGCGACGCTGATGGCGCGCCAGGGCCAGGTGGAGGGCGCGGTCGCCTCCCTGCGGCGGGTGCCCGAGCGCAGCCCGGGCGACGCCCGCGCCAAGCTCGTGGCCGAGGCGCAGCTGCTGCGCGACATCAAGCGCTGGCAAGGCGCCTACGAGGTCTTCGAGGCCGCGAACCAACGTTTCCCCGACGACCTGGACCTGCTCTATGAGCAGGCCATGGTGGCCGAGAAGATCAACCGCCTGGACGACATGGAGCGGCTGCTGCGCCGGGTGATCGAACTCAAGCCCGACCACGGCCACGCGCACAACGCGCTGGGGTACTCGCTGGCCGATCGGTCGCAGCGCCTGCCGGAGGCGAGGCTGTTGATCCAGCGCGCGCTGGAGCTGATGCCGGGCGACCCCTTCATCACCGACAGCCTGGGCTGGGTGGAGTACCGGCTGGGCAACCTCGACGAAGCCGAGCGCCTGCTGCGCCGCGCGTGGACGTCCCGCCCGGACACCGAAATCGGCGCCCACCTGGGCGAGGTGCTGTGGGCCAAGGGCCAGCACGACGAAGCGCGGCGCATCTGGCGCCAGGCGCGTGCGCGCGACGACGGCAACGAGGTCCTGCGCGAGACCCTGGCCCGGCTGCAGGTCGGTTTGTGATCTGCGCCTGGCGCCGCGCCGGCGCCGCGATGCTGATGGCGGCGGTGGCGGGCTGTGCGACGGTACCCCACACGGAACCGTCGGCTTCCGGCCGGCTGTCGCTGCAGGTGGCGGCCCATGAGGGCCAGCCGGCGCGTGGTTTCAACGCCAGCTTCGATCTGCAGGGCACCGCCGAACGAGGCCAACTTCGCCTGTCCACGCCGCTGGGCCCGCAGATGGCGGCGGCCCGCTGGTCGCCCGGCGAAGTGGTCCTGGAGACGGGCCAGGGCGAACAGCGCTTTGCCAGCCTGGACGCGCTGGCGCAGCAAGCCCTGGGCGAAGCCTTGCCGCTGCAGGCGCTGCCGGACTGGCTGCAGGGCCGCCCGTGGCCCGGCGCGGCCTCCCAGCCCGCTGGCACCGGCTTTGAGCAGCTGGGTTGGGCGCTGGACCTGAGCCGACGCGCCGAAGGCTTCATCATCGCGACCCGCGCCCAGGCCCCCGCCGTGAGCCTGCGCATCCGACTGGAGATCCCCTGATGGCGCTGCTCGCGCTGCACGACCTGCCGGCCCCGGCCAAGCTGAACCTCTTCCTGCACATCGTCGGCCGCCGGGCCGACGGCTACCACCTGCTGCAATCGCCCTTCGTGCTGATCGACTGGTGCGACACGCTGCACCTGGAGCGGCGCAGCGACGGGCAGTTGCAGCGCCACGACCTGGGCCCGGCCCTGCCGGCCGATGACCTGTGCCTGCGCGCCGCGCGTGTGCTGCAGGCCGAAAGCGGCACCGCCTGGGGCGTGGACATCCACATCCTCAAGCAGGTGCCCTGGGGCGCCGGCATGGGCGGTGGCAGCTCCGACGCCGCCACCACGCTGCTGGGCCTGAACCAGCTCTGGGGCCTGCACTGGCCGCGTGCGCGCCTGCTGGCCCTGGGCGCACGGCTGGGCGCCGACGTGCCGTTTTTCATCGGCGGGCACAACGCCTTCGTCGAAGGCATCGGCGACGTGCTGCGGCCGATCACGCTGCCCCGCCAGTGGTATGCGGTGCTGAAGCCAGCGGCCTCGCTGCCCACCGCGGAGATCTTCTCGCACCCCGGGCTGACACGCGACACAGAAGCTGTTATAGTAGAAGGCTCTCTCGACGACGCACAGCGCATGCTGGCCTGGGGCAGTGGATGGGGTCGGAACGACCTGCAACCACCCGCCGAAGACAGGTACCCCGAGGTGGCGCAAGCTGCCCGGTGGCTCGAAGACCTGTTCGGCAACAGCCGCATGACAGGCTCGGGCAGCGCGGTGTTCGCGAGGGCTGGCACGGGCGATGTTCCCACGGCGATGATGCCGGCGCAGAAGTTGGCGCCGGGATGGGAAGCTCGGATGTGCCGGAGCCTGGCGCAGCATCCCTTGGTGGGCTGGGCCGGCTAGACAGGTTGCAAGGTGTCGGCGTCAGCCGGCTCCGGTGTAGGGGAGTCGCCAAGTTGGTCAAGGCATCGGATTTTGATTCCGACATGCGAGGGTTCGAGTCCTTCCTCCCCTGCC
>CAYTWU010000215.1:0-6387 GCA_964442175.1 uncultured Rubrivivax sp. | reverse complement strand
GCGGGAGGTTCTAATCCTCTCACCCCGACCCGGAATCACCTTGTACATCAAGGACTTCGAAGCCCCAGCATGCTGGGGCTTCGGCGTTTCCGGGCCCTGTCCACCGTGACGCGCAGCCGGCACTGCGGGCACGAGGAGCCTCGGCGATCAGCCCCACGGGGCTACCGCTTCGCACCAAAGACCTGCGTCAGGAGCGCTCGTCCTGCAGGGGCGTGCGGAAGCCAGCCAGCGTGCGCAGGATCCCGCAACACCAGGGCGAGCATGCCGCAACGTTCGTCGGCCGCCCGCTGCAGCAGGTCGGCTGCGCGTGCGGTGTCGCCCAATGCCGCCAATGGCGCGGCGTAGAGACAGGCTTCGCCCGTCGTGGTGGCACTGCACAGCAGGACGGCATCGATGATGTCCAGGGCCGCCGCGCGACGGCCCAGCCGGGCCAGCACGAAGGCCAGCACGGTCCAGACAAAAGGCGGTGTGTCACGGCCTTCAGTCAAGCGCAGCGCCTGGGCTTCCAGCTCCGGCTCGGGTGCTGCCATGGCACGCACCGCCAATGCAAACGCCACCAGCAGGAGCTGGCCAGGGTGGTCGTCACGCGCAGCGTCGGCTTCGGCCATCGCGGCTTCGCCGAGACCGGCCTGCACCAGCGCGCGCGACAAGGTCATGCGCAACATCGGCGAATGCGGTGCCAAAGCGCAGGCGTGGCGCAGCGGCGCAATGGCAGCTTGGGCCTGGTCGGTGAACAACAGGTGGCGCGCGTGCAGCACCAGGGTATCGGGGTCGTTGTGGCCCTGGGCCAGGGCTTCGGCGTGGGCCTGCGCGGCTTCGTCAAAGCGCCAGGCCATGTCGAGCAGGCTGCCCCGCGCCGCGGCCAGGCCCGGCGTGTGCGGATCGATGGTGTGCGCTTCGTCCAGCACGGCCAGGCCTTCGGACACGGCTGCATCGGTGTTGCGCTGGCCCCAGCCAACGGCAGCGGCCAGGGCTTCAGCCAGCGCCACGGCGGCGGGTGTGTAGCCCGGCTCCCGGAGGCGCAGCTCACGCAGCAGGTTGATCGCGCGGCCCAGGGCCTCGGGCGTGCGTTGCTGCGCCAGCTGGCGCGCATGCAGGTAAGCGTCCACGGTGCCGGCGGTGGCCTGCGCCGCGCCCGTTAGGCGCGGGTGTCCGGTGACACGCGGCGTGGGGATGGCCACGGCGTCCGCCACTGGGCTGAGCCGGTAGCCGGTGCCATAGACCGACTCGATGCCCCATCCTGCCGACTGCAGCACGCGGCGCAGCTGGCTGATGCAGCGTGCCAGGCTTTCGTCGGACATCGGCCCATCACGCCAAGCCACCTGCGCAAATGCGTCCTTGGGCACCACGGCCGGGCGGCGCTGCATCAGCAGCGCAAGGGCGGTACGCGCCTTGGGCGGCAAGCGCAGAGGCCGACCGCCCAGCAGCGGGTACCCGTAGTCATCGAGTGCCAGGGTCTCGGGGAACATGTGGGCGGGGCGCCGTGGTCAGGATTCGGTCAAGCTTGCCACAAGCGTGACGCCTAGCATGGAGACCTGGCCGCCAGGCCGTTGGCCCATCCCCTCAACACGACAGGACACGAGGACCGCATGACCCCATTTCGTTTTTCCCATCTTGCCGCACTGACGCTTTGTGCCGCGCTGGGCACCAGCGCCGTGCAGGCGGCCGACTGGGCCGCCACTGCCGCCCCGCGCGCACGTTTGGTGTCGCTGATCGACACCGCCCCGCCCGGTGGATTTTTCGGTTACTGGGGCTTTGATGTCTTCGCCGAACAGAGCGTCGGTGCCCGCTTCACGGTGCCTGCCGGCGCCGACCACCGCTTGGTGCGCGTGGGCATCTGGTTCATGAACAATGCCGACAGCCAGCAGCGCAGGATCAGGCTCTCGCTGCAGACCGATGCCCTGGACGAAGGTGGCAGCGAAACCCTGCCCAGCGGCCGCAAACTCGCGAGCTGGGTTGCGCCGGTCGACACCGTGGGCTGGAACCCAGTCGAGCAGTTTTTCACCGCCCTGCGCAGCAAGCTGCCCACGTTGAAGGCCGGCCGCCACTACTGGGTGGTGGCCGAATCGGCGGCGCCGGCGCTGTTCAATCCGGTGTGGACCACCGCTTCGGATGGCACCGGTGTCACCACCACAACGGCCAACGGCGCGTGGCAGACGGCGGGCGAAGGCGCCGCGCTGACGCTGCAGGTGGATGCGCTGCCGGTGGAAGCTGACTGACCTGCTGTCGCGCACAAAGCAAAACGCCGACCAGTTGGTCGGCGTTTCCCAATTCATTGGTTGTTCTTATTGTTCGAGAATTTTGGTTGCGGGGGCAGGATTTGAACCTGCGACGGTTATGAGACTGCCACGGCTGGATGTTGGCGTTCGACATTGGACGTCCTCATTCGGCGTCATGCGATGCCAGGTCCCACGTAAGCCCTTGTCGGCCCTCAGCTTTTCGTGACCCCTCACAAGCCCGATTGAACCCGCAGCTGACCGCGGGACATGCGACGCGACAGCACTCGCGCCGTTCGACGAAGTGGTCCGCCGGTCTACCTCCAGCGACCATTGGGCTCCGAAATGGGCCTTCCCGTCCCGGTCACGGACGGCGATCAGGACATCCGACCGCGTCACCGTTCTGGACCCCGGCGTCTGTCCGCTCGCGCGCCCAGGCCTCCGCCAGCGCGGTCACCCTGGCGGCCGGTGTTCCGGCCTCCATTGCCGCCGCCACGCTTCTGCCACCAAGGGCTCCGTGGTCGCGCAGCCAGAACATCAGCTTCTCGGCGTCTTGGAGCTGCCGCAGCGCACGGCAGATCTGGCCCGCGGTCAAACGATCCAGACTCAGCAACGCCTTGGGGACGTACTCGCTGCCGTCGATGGCGATGCTGACCGCCTCGCCACTTTCGGTGGCGGTCGCCAGGGTCTCCTGGGGGATCCCCCACGCCTGTGCCAGTTGCGAACCGGGCACCACGAGTCCTTCCTCGATCCATCGGGCACGCGCTGTCGCGCCGCGGACCTCAGCAGCGGCCAAGCCGCCTCGTGCCAACGATGGCGTCTTGCTGCTCTCGGCCACCGGATCAGATTGTCTTGGCGCCGTCCTCATGCGCTGCTCTGTTGATAGGCAGCAACGGCCTCGCGCTCGACCGCTTCGATCACGGCGTCCATGGTCGCCATGGCCTCTTCGTGCGGGAGGCTTGGACGCGGATCATCCAGCGCATCCTGGATCTCGGCCGCGATCCATCGCAGGTGTGCCGCTGTCCGATGGTCGATTCCCACAGGTTCAATCTGACTGGCTTGGCTGTTCGTCATGTGCTTCAAGTTGCGGTCAAGTCTGTGTAGCGGTTCCGTTGGAATCGACGGTGGAAGCATCATGCGCAATTGCCCCGGCAGGTGCAACCGCCGGCAGCCGGCCGAGGCACAAACCAAGCGTGGCACGACGCATTACAATAGTGCAAAACGTAAGGACAGATGCCATGCCTGAGTCAACCATTACCGCGAAGGGCCAGACCACCGTGCCCGCAGACATCCGGGCGCTCGTGGACGCCAAGCCAGGCACGCGTCTGGTCTGGTCGGCGATGCCCGACGGCACCATCATCGTCCGGGCCAAGACCAAGTCCATCCTCGACATGGCCGGCATGCTCAAGGCCCCCAAGGGCAAGCACGTCGGCATCGACGACATGAACCCCTGGCGCTGAGTTCGGCGGGTAGATGCCGGCGCTCGACACCAACGTCCTGGTGCGCTACATCGTCCAGGACGACGCGGCGCAGCTGGCTGCGGCCAAGCGCCTCATCAGCCGCTGCGTCGCTGAAGGTGCGACGCTGTTCGTGCCCGTGACCGTGGTGCTGGAGCTCGAGTGGGTGCTGCGGTCCAGCTTCGAGTTCGGCAAGGACGATGTGCTGATGACCCTGTCCAGCCTCTTCTCAGCCGCCGAGCTGACTTTCGAGTCCGAGCGCGCGCTGGAGGTCGCGTTGCAGTTGTTCCGCAAGGGCTCGGCCGACTTCGCGGACTGCCTGCACGTCGCTTTGGCCACGCAGGCCGGTGAGCAGCCGCTGTGGACCTTCGACAAGGGCGCCGCCAAGGTCAGTGGCGCCCAGTTGCTGCCCAAGTAGTCGCAAGCAGGCCAACAGGCCGAATGAGCGACTTTAAGGTTTATGTCAACTCGCGTGGGTCAATCTGGCCCCATTGCGCCGCTGGCGAAGGGCTCTTGACTTCAATCTATTATTCCATAACACTGGAATCATGGATGAAAAAGCCGCTGTAGCCGCGCTCGCCGCCCTGGCCCAGGAAGCCCGCCTTCGCGTGTTCCGCGCCCTCGTAGGCGCAGGTCCCGAGGGCATGACGCCCACCGCACTGTCGGCAATGCTCGACATCCCAGCCTCCACGCTGTCCTTCCACCTGAAGGAGCTGGTGCACGCCGACCTCGTGAGCGCCGAGCGCGACGGGCGCAACTTGCACTACCGACCGGCGCTGAACCGAATGAACGACCTGCTGGCCTACCTCACGGCGCACTGCTGCCAGGGCCAGGCCTGCGCACCCACCGGCGCCAAGCGCCGAACCACCTGCTGATCCGGAGAACTCCATGAAGCGATTCCATGTCCACGTCCATGTCGACGACCTCGCCAAGAGCATCGGCTTCTATTCCAAGCTGTTCGCGGCCGAGCCCACGCGCATCGAGGGCGACTACGCCAAGTGGATGCTGGAGGACCCGCGCATCAACTTCGCGATCTCCACGCGAGGCAGCAAGGCCGGAATCGACCACCTGGGCTTCCAGACCGACGACCCCGAAGAACTCGCGGCCCTGAAGGCTCGGGCCGAGGCCGCCGACATGGCGCTGCTCGACGAAGGCCGGACCACCTGCTGCTACGCGCGCAGCGAGAAGCACTGGGTCACCGATCCGCAAGGCATCGCCTGGGAGCACTTCCACACGCTGGGCAACATTCCGGTCTTCAACGAAGCTGCGTCAGCACAAGGCACGGCTGCGGCCTGCTGCATGCCCGCGCCGGCCGCGACCGAAACGGCTGCCCCGGCCCCAGTCGCGGCCGAGTCCGCCGCCTGCTGCGCGCCGGCCCCCCGGGGCAAGCCCATCGGTATCCCGGTGAAGTCGCAGTCGTCTTGCTGCTGAACGCTCGCAGGCCCGCCGGTCAGGCGCCGGCGGCATCGGTGCGTGTCACCGAACTGTCATCCATCATTTCTACAATGATAGAAGTACCGTTTTGTTTCCCGAGGGAGAAGCGATCGTGAGAGTCGGCATCAATGGCATGGGACGCATCGGACGGCTCGCCCTGCGCGCAGCGATGGGCGCGGCGGAACGCCCCGCGGACGATCCCCGCGCAGGCAACCGCCTGGAGGTGGTACACCTGAACGAATTGACGGGCGGCGCCGCCGCCACCGCGCACCTGCTCGAGTTCGACAGCGTGCAGGGACGCTGGCGCAACCGCATTGCGGCGGAAGGCGAGTCGGCCATCCGGATCGGCGATCGACAGCTGGGCTTCACGTCGCATGCCACCGCCGCGGAGATCCCCTGGGGCGACTCCGGCGTGGACGTGGTCCTGGAGTGCACCGGCAAGTTCCTGACGCCGGAGACCATCCAGGGCCACCTCGACCGCGGCGCCAAGCGCGTGATCGTCGCCGCGCCCGTCAAGGTCGGCGACGTGCTGAACATCGTCGTCGGCGTCAACGAGCATCTCTACGAACCAGACCGGCACCGCATCGTGACCGCCGCCTCCTGCACCACCAACTGCCTGGCGCCGGTGGTCAAGGTCGTGCACGAGGCCATCGGCATCCGCCACGGCCAGATCACCACCATCCACGACCCGACCAACACCAACCTCATGGTCGATGCGCCGCACAAGGACCTGCGCCGCGCGCGCAGCGCGATGCTCAGCCTGGCACCGACGACGACGGGCAGTGCCACCGCCATCGCACTGATCTACCCCGAGCTCAAGGGCAAGCTCAACGGCCACGCCGTGCGCGCGCCGGTTCTCAACGCCTCGCTGACCGACTGCGTGTTCGAACTCAAGCGCGAAACCACGCCGGCCGAGGTGAACGCGCTGTTCGCGCAGGCCGCCCAGGGGCCGCTGGCCGGCATACTCGGCTACGAGGAACGCCCTTTGGTCAGCGCGGACTACGCGCGCGACACGCGCAGCTCGATCGTCGACGGGCCCTCGACTATGGTGACCGACGGCACCCTGCTGAAGGTCTACGCCTGGTACGACAACGAGATGGGCTATGCCTGCCGGATGGTCGACCTCGCCTGCCACATGCAGCGCCAAGGCATCTGAGGCGGCCATGAACCAGGGCACCCGCAACTACGCCATCGTCACCGCCGCCTACTGGGGCTTCACCCTCAGCGACGGCGCGCTGCGCATGCTGGTGCTGCTGCACTTCTACCGGCTCGGCTATTCG
>CAYTWU010000214.1:0-6400 GCA_964442175.1 uncultured Rubrivivax sp. | reverse complement strand
GCTGTCGATCAGGTCGGTGCGCAGCAGCACCAGCAAGGCCAGCGCCAGCAGCCCCGCCGCCAGCGCCGACACCTGCAGCACCGCAAAGGCCGGCCGCGCGGCGATCTGGCGTGTGGCCAGCGCCAGCCAGCGTGGTGCCCGGCTTTCCGGCACCAGGCGCTTGAGCGCCAGCACCGCGAGCCAGGACAGCAGCGCAAACAGCGCGATCGCCGCGGCAAAGCCGCCCACGGCGATGGCGCCCAGCGTCAGGTCGCTGGCCACGGCCATCAGCAGGGCGACAAAACCGGCCGTGCCGCCCAGCAGCACGCCGGCCGAGCCGGCCTTGAGCGAACCCACGTCACGCCGGATCACCCGCAGCGGCGGCACGCTGGCCAGCTGCAGCACCGGTGGCAGGCCAAAGGCCGCCAGCAGCGTGAGGCCGACGCCCAGACCGAACAGCGCCGGCAGCGGGCTGGCCGGCGGCAACGCGGCGTCGAGCAGGCCGGCGAGCAGCCAGACAAACACGTAGTGCACCAGAAAACCCAGCAGCGCTCCGGCCGCGCTGGCCAGCACACCCACCAGGCCGAACTCCAGCGCGTAGGCGCCCGCGATGCGGCGCTGGCTCAGGCCCAGCACACGCAGCATCGCGCAATCGTCCAGGTGGCGCTGCGCAAAATCGCGCGCGGCGATGCCCACCGCCACCGCGGCCAGCAAGGCCGAGAGCAGCGCCACCAGGTTCAGGAATTTCTGGCCCCGGTCCAGCGTCTGGCTCATCTCGGGGCGGCCGGCTTCCAGTGCTTCCACCCGCACACCACGCAGGTCGGTGGCCTGGATCTGCGCTTCGGCCCAGGTCACGAAGGCCTTGACCTGCGCATCGCGGTTGTCGGGCGCCGCGACGGCAAAGCGGTACCGCACCCGGCTGGCCGGCTGCACCAGGCCAGTGGCCGCCAGGTCGGCCTGGGCCAGCATCACACGCGGCGCGAAGTTCACGAAGCCGGCGCCACGGTCGGGCTCGATCACGACGATGCGGGCGATGCGCAGTGTGGCGTCGCCGAGCAGCAGCGGGTCGCCCACCTGCAGCTGCAGCGCGTCCAGCACGGCGGCGTCCACCCACACGGTGCCGGGCTCGGGCGCGGCAGCCAGGGTGAGCACCGGCGCCTGCGGCGCGTCCTTCAGCTGCAGGCGGCCGCGCAGCGGGTAGCCGGGGCCCACGGCCTTGACGGACACCAGGCGTGCGTTGCCGCCCTTGTCGTCGGGCGCGCGCGCCATGCTGGGGAACTGCACGTTGCTGCTGGTCAGCAGGCCCAGCGCAGCAGCCCGCGCGGCGTAGTCGGGCGGCAGCGGCTGGTCGCTGCCCAGCACCGCATCCCCGCCGATGAGCTGGCGTGCGTCGCGCGTCAGGCCGTTGTTCAGCCGGTCGGCAAAAAAGCCCACCGCGGTGAGCGCGGCCACGGCCAGCAACACGGCCACGGCCAGCAGGCGCAACTCGCCGGCCCGGAAATCGCGCAGGGTCTGGCGCCAGGCGAGCGCGACGGTCGAAGGTGCAGTCATGTCAGCGCTGCTCGGCCGCCCGAAAGCGCTGACGCGCCCCCTCGGGGGGCCGCGAACGAAGTGAGCTGGGGGTTGTCATCCCCACACGGTAGCCGATCCCGTGCAACGGCGCGTGCAAGGCCACTGAACGCCGAGCGTGCTGCACGGGTGTCCAATGCCGGCATGAACACCCCGCTGCCCGCGCTCTACATCTCCCACGGCTCCCCGATGACGGCGTTGGAGCCGCGCGAGGCCGGCGCCTTCATGCAGGCCCTGGGCCCGGCGATCACGGCACGCTTCGGCCGGCCGCGGGCCGTGCTGGCGGTGTCGGCGCACACGATGGCACGCCGCCACGTGCTGCTGGCGGGCGCCCGCCACGAGGCGGTCTACGACTTCGGCGGTTTCCCCGACGCGCTGTACCGGCTGCGCTACGACGCCCCCGGTGCGCCCGGCCTGGCCCCGCGTGTGGCCGAGTTGATGGGCGCCGCAGGCCTGCCCGTGGAGACGCTGGACCACAGCGGCCTGGACCACGGCATCTGGACCCCGCTGCGCTACCTGTTCCCCGAGGCCGATGTGCCGGTGCTGCCGCTGTCGTTCGCCCCCACCGACACCCCGGCCCACCTGATGGCGCTGGGCGCGGCGCTGGCACCCCTGGCCGATGAAGGGGTGCTGATCCTCGGCAGTGGCAGCCTGACGCACAACCTGCGCATGATCTACGGCCCCGGCGGGCGGCCCGACGTGGACGCGCCGGAAACACCCGAGACCGCCGCCTTCCGCCAATGGGTGTTGGCCAGGAGCCAGGCACGCGACTGGGCCGCGCTGCGCGACTACCGCCGCCAGGCGCCGCACGCAGCGCTGATGCACCCGACCGATGAACACTGGCTGCCGTTTTACGTGGCTGCGGGCGCCGGCGGCAGCGAGGCCCAGCCGCAGCGCCTGCACGCCAGCCTGACCTATGGCGTGCTGGCGATGGACCTGTACGCGTTTGGCCCCCAGGCCGCCGCGCTGCAAATCCCCGAGCTCGCCACGGCATGAGCCCGGGCGGCACAATGCCGCCCATGCTGACCGCGATCTGGATCTTCGTGTTGCTGGGCGTCTTGCTCTGGTCCTTGACGGGCTGGGGGCTCTACGCCCTGCTCTCGCTGGACCACCAATGGCTGGGCGACATGAAGCCGCTGCTGGACGAAGTGCCGTTTGCCGCGCTGCTGGAGCGTTGGCTGCCCGGCTGGCAGGCGCTGCTGGAGCTGTCCATCGACGCCGTGCAGTGGGCCCTGGGCTGGCTGGGCGCGGCGGCGCCCATCGTGGTGTGGGTGGTCTGGGGCGGCGGGGTGCTGCTGCTCACCGGCACCGGGGCGGTGCTGTCGCTGATCGTGGTGCTGTTGCGGGACAAGCCGCGCGACAAGTCGCGCGCTGCGGCCGCCTGAGAGCCCGGGGCGGCTTCAGGCCCCGGCGCCGCGGAACACCTCATCCAGCGCCAGCCGCCAGCGCGCGCGCTGTGCATCGTCCACGAAGCTGGCCTCGAAGCTGTTGGCCGCCAGCTGCCAGGCTTCGCGCGCGCCCAGCTGCGGCAGGGCCGCAAACAGCTCAACGAAGTTCTGGTTCACGTAACCGCCGAAGTAGGCCGGGTCGTCGGAATTCACCGTCACGCACAGGCCGGCGGCCAGCAGCGCCGGCAGGTTGTGCTGCGACAGATCGTCGAACACACAGAGCTTGACGTTCGACAGCGGGCAGACCGTGAGCGGCACCCGCTCGCGGGCCAGGCGTTCCACCAGCGCGGGCGACTCGGTGCAACGCACGCCGTGGTCGATGCGGCGCACCTGCAGCACGTCGAGCGCCGTCTGAATGTAGGCAGCCGGGCCTTCTTCGCCGGCGTGCGCCACACATTCCAAGCCCAGCTCACGCGCCCGCGCAAACACCCGCGCAAACTTCTCCGGCGGGTGGCCGCGCTCGCTGCTGTCCAGGCCCACGCCGACGAAGTGCTGGCGGTAGGGCAAGGCCGCCTCCAGCGTGGCAAAGGCGTCTTCTTCCGACAGGTGGCGCAGGAAACACAGGATCAGCCGGCTGCTGATGCCGAACTCGGCATGCGCGCGCTGGCACGCGTGGTGCAGCCCGTGCACCACGTGCGCCATCGGCACGCCGCGTGCGGTGTGGGTCTGCGGGTCGAAGAACAGCTCGGCGTGCACCACGTTGTCGGCCGCGGCACGCTGAAAGTAGGCCCAAGCCATGTCGAAGAAGTCGGCCTCTTCGATCAGCACGCTGGCGCCGGCGTAGTAGATGTCCAGGAAGCTCTGCAGGTCGGTGAAGGCGTAGGCCGCGCGCAGCGCCTCCACGCTCGGGTAGGCCAGCGCCACGCCGTTGCGCTGCGCGAGCCGGAAGATCAGCTCAGGCTCCAGCGAACCTTCGATGTGCAGGTGCAGCTCGGCCTTGGGCATGCTGCGCAGCAGCGTGGGCAGCTCGGCGGGGGAGATGGCGTTGAAGTTCATGGCGGGCGGTCCGGAGCAAGGTGCATACCGACTGTAGTGCCGCGTTGAGCCATGGCGACGCGGTTCGCTGCGTTGATGAGGGCCCCCACCATCCACCTGGAGCCCGCGATGCAGAAATTCACCACCCGACGTGCCGCCCTGGGCCTGCTGCTGGCCTGCACCAGCGCCACCCCCACCGCCTGGGCACAGACCGCGCCGGCCGACGGCGCCGCCGCACTGGCCGTGAACGTGGTCAACCCGGAAGACCTGCTGGACAGCGGCAAGACCGTGGTGCTGCCCACGGTCTACCTGCGGCTGCTCACCGATGGCAAGGTCTCGGCTGTCAAGCAGTCCGGCCTGTTCAGCGGCGGCAGCAACACGGCGCGTGCATCGGCCAGCTACCAGGTGCAGGGCCTGGACAAGGCCTTCGTGCAGCAGCTGGCCCAGGCCGCCTACGACGACGCCGTGGCGCGCCTGCGGGCGGCGGGCTACACGGTGCTGACGTATGCCGACGTCAAGGACCGTGAAGTGGTCAAGGCCGCACGCCGCGACACCGAGGCCGGTCCGCTGGGCCTGCCGGTGTTCTCCGAGACGGGCAACAACTACGTGGTGGCCGCGCCGAGCGACGAGCAGCACTTCCGCAGCGGGCTGGCCGGCGGTGTGTTCGCCGAATTCCAGTCCGGCGGCAAGAGCCTGTTCACCGATGCCACGCACATCGTCCCGGTCTACACCTTCCAGGCCCCGCAGGCGTGGACAGGCACCGACGCCGGCTACAAGCGCATCTCGGCCGAGGCCAACGTCGCCGAAGGCATGAACCTGCACCAGGCCAGTGCGCACTGGATGGGACAGCCCAAGAGCCGCATGATGCGCGGCATCCCGGGTGTGGCCACCCGGCAGCCGCTGATCAACACCACCGAGAAGGCCGGCACCGTGAACAAGCTGGCCGACACCACCCCGCAGGCGGCCAACATGGTCAGCGGCCTGCTGGGTGCCTTGACCGGCACCGGCAGCATCAGCGCCAGCAGCGGCCAGTACGCGCTGGTGGTGGAGCGCACGGCCTACACCGCAGGGGTGATGAACGGCGTGCGTGCTTTCAACGCCGAGCTGGCCAAGGCTGCGACCGAGGCCAGGCCCTGATCACGTCCCCACCGCCGCCTGCACCGCAGCCCGCATAAGTGACATATCTGACTCAGGTGCGCCTGAGTTCTGCCGACAACAGGTTGTCCATCATCTACGGCCCCCAGGCCGGGCGGAGTGCGCATGAACCTGTTGAACAACCTTCGCATCGGTGCCCGGCTGGGCGTCGGCTTTGCGTTCGTCAGCGCCGGCATGCTGCTGATGGCGGCCTTTGCCGCCTGGCAGCTGCGCGCGGTCGAGGACAACCTGGAGCGCCTGGCCGACACCGACCAGGCTCAGGTGGCCCTGGCCAGTGCCATCGTGGAGTCGACCCAGCTGCGTGCGGTGTCGGCACGCAACCTGGTGCTGCTGCAAAACGCCGACGCGCAGGCGGCCGAGCTCAAACAGGTGCAGGCCGCCAGCGCCCATCTGGCCGACGCCTTCAAGCGGCTGCAGCAGCTGTTGCAGGCCGACCCGCTGGCCAGCTCGGCAAGCCGGCAGGTCTTTGCCGGCTTGCAGGATCTGGAGCAGCGCTACAGCGTGATCGCGACGGAGGTGGTGCGCCTGGCCATGGCCGGCGACCGTGCCGCCGCCAGCCACAAGATCACGCAGGAGTGCATGCCCATCCTGGTGCAGGTGACGGCACAGGGCGCTGCGCTGCAACAGGCGCTGGCCACCCAGGTGCATGAGCGCGTGGAGCGCTCCAAGGCCGGGTTTGCATCGTCCTTGTGGTGGCTGCTGGCCGTGGGCGTCGGCTTGACGCTGGCCTGCGCGGGGATGGGTCTGAGCCTGACGCGCAGCATCGTGCAACCGCTGCGCGAGGCCGTGGACCTGGCCAGCGCCGCCGCCGACGGCGATCTGTCGCGGCAGGTGCTGACAGCACGGCAGGACGAATGTGGCCAGCTGCTGCGCGCGCTGGAACGGATGCGCGAGGGCCTGACCGGCCTGGTGAGCCAGGTTCGCCGCAGCAGCGACAACATCGCCACCGGCGCCCAGCAGATCGCTGCCGGGAACAGCGATCTGTCGGTGCGCACCGAATCCCAGGCGAGCAGCCTGGAGCAGACCGCGGCGGCCATGGAAGAGATCAACAGCACGGTGCAGAACACCGCCGCCCATGCCGGCGAGGCCAGCCGGCTGGCCGAGGACTCGCGCAGCGTGGCCGGCCGGGCCGGTGACAACGTGCAGGCCTTGGTGGCCACCATGGGCCAGATCCACCAGGCGAGCCGAAAGGTCGCGGACATCATCGCGACCATCGACGGCATCGCCTTCCAGACCAACATCCTGGCGCTCAACGCCGCCGTGGAAGCGGCGCG
>CAYTWU010000213.1:0-6425 GCA_964442175.1 uncultured Rubrivivax sp. | reverse complement strand
GGCCCCGCGCCTTGTCGAACAGGCCGTCCTTGGACGACAGCATGATCACCGGCACATGGGCAAAACGCGGGTTGCGCTTGATGATGGCGCAAGTCTGGTAACCGTCCAGCCGCGGCATCAGGATGTCGCAGAAGATCAGCTCGGGGTCGTGGTCGTTGACCTTGGCCAGCGCATCGAAGCCGTCTTCGGCCAGCACCACCTGGTGCCCGCCCTGGCGCAGGAAGATCTCGGCGCTGCGCCGGATCGTGTTGCTGTCGTCCACGACGAGGACGCGGGCGCCTGCCGGCGGCGCAGCGGGCCCGGTTTCACTCACGGCAGTGGTCTCCACGCAGTCGCTCCTCCTGCTGCGGCCTCGACGAAGGCGCCATCGGCATCAGATCTGGACCATCTCGAAGTCTTCCTTGCGCGCGCCACACTCGGGGCATGTCCAGTTCATGGGCACGTCGGCCCAGGCGGTGCCGGGTGCGATGTCATGCTCGGGGTCGCCCGCAGCCTCGTCATAGATCCAGCCGCAGATGAGGCACATCCAGGTACGAGCTTCGCTTGTTGAGGTCACGGTGGCACGGTCTGATCACTACAATGGGCCACGATTGTAGCGACGGCCTTCCGGCAAAACCCATGGATTTGTGAGCACCTACGCAACACTTCTAGAGTTTCGCTAGAAGTCCGCACGCTGCCTTTTCCACCATCTCCGCCCCCTCCGCCGTCAGCCGGTCCGGCCCGCTTCAGGACTGCCCATGATCCCCGACCCCCAAACGGCCACCGAACCCCACGACCCCAACGTTGACGCGCCCGCCCCGGCCTGCGTGATGTGTTTCAACGCCAGCGACCCCAGCGGCGCCGGTGGCCTGGCGGGTGACATCGCCACCGTCGCCGCGATGGGCGCGCACACGTTGCCGGTGGTGACCACCATCGTGATGCGCGACACGGCCGAGGTCTTCGACCAGCATGTGCTGGACCCGGACATCGTGGCCGAACAGGCCCGCACCATCCTGGAGGACGTCACCGTCGCCGGTTTCAAGGTCGGTTTCCTGGGCAGTGCCGAAACCGTCAGCGCGGTGGCCGAGGTGCTGTCCGACTACGCCGACATCCCGCTGGTGGCCTACATCCCGGCACTGTCCTGGCTGGACGAAGACCAGCAGCAGCCTTACCTGGAGGCCTTCCGCGAGCTGATCCTGCCGGCCACCGAGGTGCTGGTGGGCAGCCACAAGACGCTGATGGACTTCCTGCTGCCCGACTGGGACAGCGAACGCCCGGCCTCGCCGCGCGAGCTGGCGGTGGCGGCCGGCGAACATGGCACGCGCTACGTGCTGGTCACCGGCGTGATGCTGGCCAGCAAGGGCGCGGAGCAGTACATCGACAACGTGCTCGCCTCGCCGCAAGGCGCGCTGACGGGTGAGAAGTTCGAGCGCTTCGACGCCAGCTTCGTCGGCGCCGGTGACACGCTGGCCGCGGCGATGGCCTCGCTGCTGGCCGCCGGCAGCGAGTTGCAGGCGGCGGTGGGCGAAGCCCTGGCCTTCCTGGACCAGAGCCTGGACGCCGGTTTCCGGCCCGGCATGGGCCACATCGTGCCCGACCGCTTCTTCTGGGCCCTGCCGCCGGCCGAAGAAGGCGAAGAAGGCGAGCATCCGATGGGCGATGACGATCTGCCCACCGACGATCCGCAGACCAAGGGAAGCCCGCGCCGTGTCCACTGACGTACGCACACCCACCAGCAACGCCGCCGCCTTTGCGCGCGCGCAGTCCGTCATCCCCGGCGGCGTCAACTCGCCGGTGCGGGCGTTTCGCGCCGTGGGTGGCACGCCGCGCTTCATCCGCCGCGCCCAAGGCGCTTACCTGTGGGATGTGGAAGGCCGGCGTTACATCGACTACATCGGTTCCTGGGGCCCGATGATCCTGGGCCACGGCCACCCGGCCGTGCTGGAAGCCGTGACCAAGGCGGCCATGGACGGCCTGAGTTTTGGTGCGCCCACCGAGGCCGAGGCCGAGCTGGCCGAGGCCATCATCGCGCAGGTGCCCAGCGTCGAGCAGGTGCGCCTGGTGTCCAGCGGCACCGAAGCCGGCATGAGCGCGCTGCGCCTGGCACGCGGTGCCACCGGCCGCCACAAGTTCATCAAGTTCGAAGGCTGTTACCACGGCCACGCCGATGCGCTGCTGGTCAAGGCCGGCTCCGGCCTGGCCACCTTCGGCTTCCCCACGAGCGCCGGCGTGCCGGAAGACGTGGTCAAACACACGCTGGTGCTGGAGTACAACAACCTGGCGCAGATCGAAGAGACCTTTGCCACCCAGGGCCATCAGATCGCTTGCGTGATGCTGGAGCCCATCGCCGGCAACATGAACTTCGTGCGCGCCAGCGTGCCTTTCATGACCCGGCTGCGCGAGCTGTGCACGCAGCACGGCGCGCTGCTGGTGTTCGACGAGGTGATGAGCGGCTTCCGCGTCGCGCTGGGCAGTGCGCAGAGCGTGTACGCCAAGCTCATTCCCGGCTTCCGGCCCGACATGAGCGTGTTCGGCAAGGTCATCGGCGGCGGCATGCCGCTGGCGGCTTTCGGCGGCCCCAAGGACGTGATGGCGCAGCTGGCGCCGCTGGGCCCGGTCTACCAGGCCGGCACGCTGAGCGGCAACCCGGTGGCCACGGCCTGCGGGCTGGCCACGCTGAAGGAGATCAGCAAACCCGGGTTCTTCGAGGCCTTGTCGGCGCGCACCCGGTCCCTGGTTGATGGCCTGGCGGGTGTGGCGGCCGAGGCCGGCGTGCCTTTTTCGCGCGACAGCGAAGGTGGCATGTTCGGCTTCTTCTTCTTCGACCAGCTGCCGCAGAACTACGCCACGGTGATGACCACCGACAAGGAGCGCTTCAACCGCTTCTTCCACGGCATGCTGGAACGCGGTGTGTACCTGGCGCCGGCGCTGTACGAAGCCGGCTTCGTGAGCGCGGCCCACACGCAGACCGACATCGACGACACGCTGCAGGCCGCGCGCGAGGCGTTCCGGCTCTGATCAGACGGGCGAGGACCGCAGCCCGGCCACCTTGCCGCCGGACCAGAGGTACTCACAGCGCAGGATCGCGTCGCCCTTCTCGCCGGTGAATGTGAAGCCGAGCAGGGACACCCTGTCGCCGGCCTTGATCTCGGCCACCTGCCAGGCATTCATGCGCGCCAGCGGCGCGAGTTCGATCTGCCAGCGGCGGTCCTTGCGCGTGGGCAGCACGGCGGCCTTGAGCAGCGCCGGGCCGTCCACCGGCGCGGTCTGCGTGGGCACCGGGCGGCTCGCCAGATCCACCGGCAGCTTCAGGTCCGCCGGCAATTCCAGCACCAGCTCGGCATGCGGGTTGCGCCAGGCCACGCTGACGGCCTGGCCTTCCAGCCAGATCGGCCGGGCCTGGTCAAAACTGCTCCAGCCGTGGTGGGCCAGCGCCGGGCGCAGCGCCAGCAGCAGCGGGGCGGCCAGCAGGTGTCGACGTTGCATGCGGTTCTCCTTCAGACGTAGGCGATGAAACGGCCGCAGATGATGGCGCCCAGCCATAGCCCCAGTGACAACACGGTCTGCCCCCGCGCCAGCGCATCGTGCCGGTCCAGCCCGCCGCGGCCGTGGAACCAGGCGGCGTTGCAGCCCGCCAGGCCGATCAGGCCCAGCTTGACCACGAAGAGGCGGTTGGCCAGCAACTCGGCCGGGTTGGCGGCAAACATCGTCAGGCCGCTCAGCGCCACCAGCGCAAAGCCGGCCATCGACAGGACCAGTGTGGGCCGGGCCAGGGCACGCAGGTTCAGGCTGGCAGCCACGCCCCAGACGCGCAACTCCAGCAGCACCAGGTTGCCCAGCAGCAGTGCGATGCCGACGATGTGCAGCACCTCCAGCGCCGGGTAGGCCCAGGGGTGCTCGGCGATCGCCGGGATGCCCTGCAAAGGTCTACAGCCCGGTCCAGGCCTGTGGCGCGGCGCCTTCGGTGCCCACCAGGGCCAGCACCCGCTCCACGGTGTCGGCCACCATCTCGTCGATGCTCTTGGGGTGGTGGTAGAAAGCCGGCAGCGGCGGGAAGATCACGCCGCCCATCTCGGTGACCGCTGTCATGTTTCGCAGGTGGGCCAGGTTCAGCGGGGTCTCGCGCACCAGCAGCACCAGGCGGCGCCGCTCTTTCAGCGTGACATCGGCCGCACGGGTGAGCAGGTTGTCGGACAGGCCATGCGCCACCGCGGCCAGGGTCTTCATCGAGCAGGGCGCCACCACCATGGCGGCGGTGTCGAAGCTGCCGCTGGCCACGCAGGCCCCCACGTCGCCGGGTGCGTGGGCTTGGTCGGCTTCCGCTTCGAGCGACTTGCGGTCCAGGCCCAGCTCGTGGTGGGCGTTCAACACGCCGGCTGGCGTGAGGATCAGGTGGGTCTGCAACCCGAGTGTGCGCGCACGACGCAGCAGTTGCAGGCCGTAGACCGCGCCGGTGGCGCCGGTGATGCCGACAACCAGCCGGCGCACGGCCACCTCAGTTCGAGGCCGAGAGCAGCTGCTGCAGCTCGCCCGACTCGTACATCTCCATCATGATGTCCGAGCCGCCGACGAACTCGCCGTTGATGTAGAGCTGCGGGATCGTGGGCCAGTTGGCATATTCCTTGATGCCCTGGCGCACGGCCTCGTCTTCCAGCACGTTGAAGGTGGTCAGGTCGGTCGCACCGCTGGCCTTCAGGATCTGGATCGCACGGCCGGAAAAGCCGCACATCGGGAACTGGGCCGTGCCCTTCATGAAGAGCATGACCCGGTGACCCTTGACCAGGCCGTCGATGCGTTGTTGGGTGTCGCTCATGGTGGCTGCTGCCGGAACGTTGCCTAAAGGCCGGCACTGTACCTCGGGAGCCCCGGTGGCCGCGCGGCGGGGTGCCGATGCCCCTGCTGCGTCAGAAGCTGTAGCGCACGCCCAGCTGCAGCATGGGCGTGAGATCCACCTGGCGCAGCGCACCCTCCCAGCCGCGCAGGCCCAGGCCCAGGTCGGCTGAAAATCCCCAGCCGGCGCGCGGCGCGAGGCCGGTGTAACCCAGGCCGATGTAGGGCCAGAGATCGGTGTCGCGCGCGGCGGTCAGCCCGTCGGCCTGCGAACCCACCACGCCGGCCGGGCCGAACACCACGCCGCTGGTCGCGCGGAAACCGCCACGCCAGCGGGCGTCAGCCGCCTGGCCGTGGCTGTGCAGGTAGTAGTCCCCCAGCACCGACGCCTGGCGCAGCGTGCGGGCAGGGCCACCCGGGCCGGGTTCGGTGAGCACCAGGTTCACACGCGCCTGCCATTGCGGCCAGAGGCTGCCGGCTTCCGGCGCCTGCAGCCCTTCGGCGGCACTGGCGCCACCCAGGGCCAGGCCCAGGCAGGCGAGCGTTGACCAACGCCATGCGGTGCAAAACATCTTCCGCTCCCGGCGGGATCTTCCCGCGACGAAGCCATCGTAGCCCTGTGCACCGGCTGGCGGGGGCACAGTTACCGGCGCTTTCGTGGCCAGTTCAGGGCATCCGGCACGCGCCGCTGCAGCGCTCCAGGCCGGCCAGGTCACGCCGGGTCTGGGGGTGGGCCAGGCCTTGTTGCGCCAGCAATGCCCGCACGGCGCCGCCCTGGTCGTGGCCATGTTCCACCAGCAGCCAACCCCCGGGCTGCAGGTGGGCAGCGGCACCCGACACGATGCTGCGCAGGTCGTCCAGGCCGTCTGCACCGGCCGCCAGCGCCGCCAGCGGCTCGTGGCGCAGCGCCGGCAGGTGGGGGTCGGCCGCGGCGATGTACGGCGGGTTGGACACCACGAGGTCGAAGCGCTGCCCGGCCAGGGGCTGCCACCAGTCCCCGGCCCGCCACTGCACCGCCAGCCCCAGCCGCTGGCCGTTGGCCTGTGCGATGGCCAGCGCCTGCGGGCTGCGCTCGACGGCGGTCACCTGGGCCTGCGGGCAGGCCCGGGCCAAGGCCAGGGCGATGGCACCGCTGCCGGTGCCCAGATCGGCCACCGTGGGACAGGGCAGCCCGGCCAGGCGCTCCAGCGCCCACTCCACCAGGTGCTCGGTCTCCGGCCGGGGCACGAGCACGCCGGGACCGACAGCCAAGGGCAGGCCGTGGAACTCGCGCTCGCCGGTCAAGTAGGCCAGCGGCTCGGCATCGGCCCGCCGGAGGCACAGGGCATGGAAACGCGCGGCCAGTGCCGGGTCCAAGGGATCGTCGTCATGTGCGATCAGCCAGGCCCGAGGCCGCTGCAGCACATGCGCGAGCAGCAGTTGGGCATCCAGCCGGTCCAGGCCCAGCGCCCGGGCCGACCGCAGCGCATCGGCGAGGGTGGTGCTCACGGCGCGCCGGTTTCGAGCTGGGCGAGCTGTTCTTCGGCACGTGCGGCCTGCAGGGCCTCGACCAGCTCGTCCAGGTCACCGTCCATCACCGCGCCCAGCTTGTAGAGCGTGAGGTTGATGCGGTGGTC
>CAYTWU010000212.1:2245-6457 GCA_964442175.1 uncultured Rubrivivax sp. | reverse complement strand
GCAGCAGGCCGAACACGACGCTGGCCACCGCCAGCCCGGCCAGCGACGGCAGCACGCTGGCGACCAGCACGCCCAGCAGCGCCAGGCCCTCGCGCCAGGAGACGATGCGTGCCCGCTGCGCCTCGCCGCCGCCCAGGCGGGCGCCCCAGGCCTGGTGCAGCACGCTGAGCACGCTGTAGCTCAGGTAGGTGACGGCCAGCAGCCCCGCGCACCACCACAGCAGGGCCGGGCCTTGCCGCGTCCCGGTGGGCGGGAAAAACAGGCCGCGGAACCCCAGGGCCAGCACCGCGGCGGCCAGCACCGCCGCCACCAGGACGCGGCGGGTGCCGCGCTGGAACCAGCGGTCCACCGCGCTGCCGATCAGCGGGTCGGCCACGGCATCCAGCAGCCGTGCGCCCAGCAGCAGGGCGCCCAGGGTGGCCAGCGGCACGCCGAAGGCATCGGCGTAGTGGTTGGGCAGCACCACGTACAAGGGCAGCGCCACGAAGGCCAGGGGCAGGCCGAGCGCACCGTAGCGCAGGCCGTCCCCCACGCCGCCCGACCAGCCGCTGCTCACGGCTGGCGGCCGAACAGACGTTCGCGCAGGGCCGGCTCCGAGGTTTGCGGTGCCAGCCAGATGCCGAAGAACCGGCGCGCAAAATCCGCCTCGCGTTGTTCCCCGCGGCGCTGGCCGTTGATGAAGAAGGTGGCACCGGCGCCGGGCTGGTGCAGGCCGGTGATGCGGTCGCCCTGTTTCACGTCGGGGAACAGGCGTGCCATCTCGGCCAGCCAGCGGCTGCCGGTGTCGGGCGCGATCTCACCCTGGCGTTTCATCTCGTCCAGCGACCGTTCGGCGATCTGCTGGCCGTAGAGCGTGCGGGCGTACTCGATCTCCAGCGCCAGGGCGCTGTCTGCCCAGCGTTCCGGCGCAAACCCGGCCGGTGTCCAGAGCCGGATGTCGTACACGTGCAGGCCGAAGAACCGCAGCCTTCCCTGGCCTTGCAAGCGCGCCCCTGGCAGGGCCTGCTGCAGCTCGGACGGGGCCGTGCTGGCGCGTGTCCAGCCGGCGGTGCAAGCCCCTGCGGCCAGCAGCAGGGCCTGGCGACGCGTGGGCGTTGTCATCCCGGCCGCCGCAGCGTGAACTGCACGACGTTGGTGTTGCCGGTGGCGAAGGCCGCTTCGCAGTACGCCAGGTAGAACTCCCAGATGCGCATGAAGCGGGTGTCGAAGCCCAGCTGCCGCACCTGGCCGTCACGCGCCAGGAAATCCTGCCGCCAGCGGCTCAGGGTTTCGGCGTAATCGCCGCCGAAAGCCAGCTCGTTCACCACCTCCAGGCCGGCGCGCTGAGCCTCGGCCTTGAAGGCGCTGATGCTGGGCAGCAGGCCGCCCGGAAAGATGTACTGCTGGATGAAATCGGTGGAGCGCAGGTAACGCTCGAACAGGTCGTCGCGGATGGTGATGGACTGGACGCAGGCCCGCCCGCCCGGCTTGAGCTGCTGCTGCAGCGTGCGGAAGTAGTCGCCCCAGTAGGCGTGGCCCACGGCCTCGAACATCTCGATGGACGCGATGGCGTCGAAGGGGCCGTCGGTGATGTCGCGGTAGTCCTGCAGGCGCAGGTCCACCTGGCCGGCCACGCCGTGGCGGGCCATGCGCTCACGCGCAAAGGCCAGCTGCTCGTCGGACAGCGTGACGCCCACGACCTCGGCCCGGAATTCGACGGCGGCGGCTTCGGCCAGCGCGCCCCAGCCGCAGCCGATCTCCAGCAGGCGCTGGCCGGGCTGCAGCTGCACCTCGTGCAGCGCGCGCCGAACCTTGGCGCGCTGCGCATCCGCCATCGGGCGCGTGAGGTCGCCTTCAAACAGCGCGCTGGAGTAGTTCATCGTCTCGTCCAGCCACAGCCGGTAGAACGGGTTGCCGATGTCGTAGTGCGCGTGGATGTTCTTGCGGCTGCCCCGGCGCGAGTTGCGGTTCAGCAGGTGTTTGGCGCGGTACAGCAGGCGGCCCCACCAGCTGCCGAAGATCACCTGGTCCAGCGCGTCGCGGTTGGCCAGGAAGAGCTGCAGCAGTGCCACCAGGTCGGGGCTGGTCCAGTGGCCGGCGATGAAGGCTTCGGCGAAGCCGATGTCCCCGCTCTTCAGCGCCGCGCTGCAGACCTGCCAGTCCATCAGCCGGATCGCCGCCTGCGGTTCACCGGGCCTCAGGGTGCCGAAGCGGGCCAGGCTGCCGTCGGGCAGCTGCAGGTCGAGTGCGCCCACCTGCAGCTGCTGCAGCAGGCGGAAGAGGGTGCGGGCGGCAGCCGGAGCGCCGGCCGGCAGCGTGTGCGGGGCGAAGGTGGAGTTCATCGGGTCAACGCGAGATGAAGGCGCCCGGGGGCTCGGGCTTGGAGAAGAAGGGCACCTGCTTGATCGCCAGGCGCAGCGCCTGCCAGTGGATGCGGGCGATCACCGCCAGCGTCATCATCGGCATGCGCAGCAGCACGGCACGCAGGCTGGCGGGTGTGCAGGGGGCGACGGTGCCGCTGACACTGGTCTGCAGCAGCGCACCGTCGGCATCGTCATGGTCGACACGCGCGACGATGCGCTCGGCCGTGCGCATGAAGCGGAAGCGGTACTGCCCCGCCACCGCACAGAACGGCGAGACGTGGAACACCTTGCGTGCCGTCAGCTCGCGGCCAAAACCCAGGCCCGGGCCGTCCAGCAGGTAGACATGGCGCTCGCCGAAGGTGTTGTTCACCTCGGCCAGCACGGCACGCAGTGCGCCATCGGCCGCGTGGCAGTACCAGAAGCTCACCGGCTTGAACGCGTAGCCCAGCACACGCGGGTAGGTCTGCAGCCAGATCTCGCCGTCTGCGCCGGTGATGCCCTCGCGCGCCAGCAGGGCCTCGGCCCAGGCCAGGGCGTCGGGGCCGCCGTCGCCGTGGTCGGCGTCGTGGAAACTGGCCAGGCCGCGGCGGTTGCGCGCCAGGTGCGGGTCGGGCGCGGTGCGCAGGGCACGCATCGGCAGCAGCAGGAACCAGGTGCGGTAGGCAAAGGCATGCAGCGCCGGGCGCAGCCGCCGGTGGCGCACCACGCCGGTGGCGAGCAGGGCGCCGGTGGGGGCCATCATGCGGCGCGCGCCGGTTGCTCCGGCTGCGTGGCCCAGCGCGCGTGCAGCGCCGCGGCCACTTCCAGGCCGGACGACAGGCCGTCTTCGTGGAAGCCGTAACGTGCCCACGCACCACAGAACCACAGGTGCGAGCGGCCCTGGATCTGCGGCAGCTGGCGCTGCGCCTCGGTGGCCGCGAGGTCGAAGACCGGGTGGCTGTAGGCGTATTCACCGAACACGCGCGCCGGGTCCAGCGGGCGGGTGGGGTTCAGCGAGACGATCACCGGCGTCTGCCAGGGCAGCGGCTGCAGGCGGTTGATCCAGTAGTGCAGGCACACGGCCGCCTGCTCGGTGGCCAGGGCCGGTGCACGCTCGTAGTTCCAGGCGGCCCAGGCGCGCCGGTGCCTGGGCATCACCGAGGTGTCGGTGTGCAGCACCGCGCGGTTGGGGTGGTAGCGGATGGCGCCCAGCACCGCGCGTTCACCGGCCGTGGCATCGTCCAGCAGCGCCAGGGCCTGGTCGCTGTGGCAGGCCAGCACGACCTCGTCGAAACGCTCCGTGCCGGCATCGGTGCGCACCAGCACACCGGCCTGGCCATCGCCCGCCGGCAGGCGCTTGATGGCGCGCACGGGCGTGTTCAGCCGCGTGTCGTCGATGTGCGCCAGGATCTTCTCGACGTAGTGTCGGGCACCCCCGCGCACGGTGTGCCATTGCGGCCGGTCCGTGACCTGGATCAGGCCATGGTTGTGGCAGAAGCGGATCAGCGTGGCGATCGGGAACTGCAGCATCTGGTCGGTCGGGCAGGACCAGATGCAGCCGATCATCGGCAGGAAGTACCAGTCGCGGAAGGCTTCGCTGAAGCGGTGGCGCGCCAGAAACCCGGCAATCGGCTCGGCCAGCGCCTGTTCGGCCCCGCGTTGCGCGATCTGCGTCGTCAGCCGGTTGAAGCGCAGGATCTCGCGCAACATGCCCAGGAAACGTGGCCGCAGCAGGTTGCTGCGCTGGGCGAACACGCCGTTGAGGTCGGTGCCGCTCCACTCCAGGCCGGCGGCGCGGGCCTGGACGGAAAACGACATCTCCGAGGGCGCGGTGGACACCCCCAGCGTCTCGAACAAGCGCACCAGGTTCGGGTAGGTGCGGTGGTTGAAG
>CAYTWU010000212.1:0-2235 GCA_964442175.1 uncultured Rubrivivax sp. | reverse complement strand
GACATCCACCGTGTGCGTGTGGCCGCCGAAGTAGGGGCCGGACTCGAACAGCGTGACCTTTGCCGCACCGATCAGGCGATGTGCCACCGCCAACCCGGAGATGCCGGAGCCGACGACGGCGACGCGGCGCATCAGCGAGCTCCGGCCGCGCTGGCGCGGCCGGCTGCAAGAGAAGCTGCTGCGCAGCGCCCCGGGGTCAACGAGGGAGGGAGGGAGGAGGAGGAGAGAGACCCCGGGATTGCCGCCGACGAATCGGACCGGCTGCGCAACAGGAAAACCGTCATGGTGTCGACCGCTCCATCGGATGAGGAGACGGCGACGCCGCTCCAGTTCTGAGTGTCCTTTACGCCAGGAGTTCCGTGCCGGATGCGTGGCGTGTTCGCCCAAGTATAAACCGTATAGTCACAAAATGACCAAGCGGTTTATTTTGTCTGCAGCAAACGGTCGATGGCCTGGACCAGGGTCGGGTCTTGCGGGTCCACGGCCGAGGCAAAACTCAGCACCTGCTGGCCGTCGCGAGCGACCAGGTACTTGTGGAAGTTCCAGCCCGGCGCCTGCCCGCTGCGTTCGGCCAGTTGTTGGTACAACGGGTTGCGCTGCGGCCCCGGCTTGACGACCGACTTGGCGAACATCGGGAAGCGCACATCGAACTGGTTTTCGCAGAAGGCCGCCACCTCGCGGTTGCCACCAGGCTCCTGGCCGCCGAAGTCGTTGGACGGGAACCCCAGCACCACCAGCCGGTCGGCCCCATAACGGCGCTGCAGCGCCTCCAGGCCCTTGTACTGCGGGGTGTAGCCACATTGGCTGGCGGTGTTCACGACCAGCAGCACCTTGCCCGCGAACTGGCACAGGTCCACCAGTTTTTCGTCCTGCAGGCGGGGCAGTTGCTGCTGCAGCAGGCCCGGACAGGCGGCTGCCGCAGGACCGGCCAGCACCAGGCCGCACCACATCAAAACCCAGCGTCGCAGGACAGACATAGACCAGTGTGTTTACGGGTTGTACTGATCGGTATAGTATGCGCCGCACTCCCGCAACGCAAGGCTTTGTCCAGGACATTTCACGATGAACGACCCCAGACAGCCGTTGCGGTTGACCCTCTCCATCGCAGCGGTCGAGCGTGACACCGGCCTGAGCAAGGACACCTTGCGGGTCTGGGAACGCCGCTATGGGTTCCCCAACCCCGAGCGCGATGGGGGGGGCAGCGAACGGGCCTACCCGCTGGACCAGGTCGAGCGGCTGCGCTTGATCAAACGCCTGCTGGACGCCGGGCACCGGCCCGGGCGGGTGGTGACACTGGATCTGGACGCCTTGCAGCAACTCGCCGATTCCACCGGCGATGCAGCCGCGCAAAACCCGGCGCTCCCCGCGTGGGACGATGCCGCTGTCCAGGACTATCTGGGCCTTCTGCGCGGCCACGATCTGGCCACCTTGCGTCAGCAGTTGATGCTGGACCTGGCCCGCTTCGGCCTGCCGCGGTTCCTGGACGGCCTGGTGGTGCCGCTCAACCGCGCGGTCGGCGAGGCCTGGTTGCGCGGCCATCTGCAGGTCTTCGAAGAACATGCCTTGACCGAACTGATGCAGACCGTGCTGCGCCAGGCGCTGGCCCAGTTGCCGGTGCAGTTGCCGGCACATGGGCGCGAGGCTCGGCCCCGTGTGTTGTTGTCCACGCTGCCCGGCGAGCCCCATGGCCTGGGCCTGTTGATGGTGGAGGCGCACCTGGCCTGCGCCGGGGCCAGCTGTGTCTCGCTGGGGGTGCAGACCCCGGTGTGGGACCTGGTGCTGGCGGCCGAGGCCTACCGCTGTGACGTGGTGGCCCTGGGTTTCAGCGGCAGCACCAACCCCAACCAGACGGTCGAAGCGCTGCTGGAGTTGCGCGGCAAGCTGCCAGCCGCGACCGAGGTCTGGGTCGGCGGCAACGCGCCGGTGCTGCAGCGTCGGCGCATCGAAGGTGTGCAGCCGCTGGACGACCTGGCCGCGCTGCCCGGCGCAGTGGCCCTTTGGCGCACACGCCATCCCTGATCCAGGCCCTTCCCCTCTGCGTATGATGACGCAGGACCGCAGAGGACCGCCATGTTGTATCCCGAACTCTTCAAACAACTCGAGGCCGTGCGCTGGAGCATGGACTCTGACATCCCCTGGGCGCGCTTCGACGCCGCGCAGCTCACCGAAGAGCAGGCGCTGACGATCAAGATGAACGCGATCACCGAGTGGGCGGCGCTGCCGGCCACCGAGATG
>CAYTWU010000211.1:0-6478 GCA_964442175.1 uncultured Rubrivivax sp. | reverse complement strand
TGCAGCCAGCCGAGCTGTGGCAGGAGACCGGCCGCTGGGACAAGATGGGCCCGGAAATGCTGCGGGTCAAGGACCGCCACGACCGCGACTTCATCATCCAGCCGACCTCCGAGGAAGTCGTAACCGACATCGCGCGCGGCGAAATCCACAGCTACCGCCAGCTGCCGAAGAATTTCTACCATATCCAGACCAAGTTCCGCGACGAGCGCCGCCCGCGCTTCGGCGTGATGCGCGGCCGCGAATTCACCATGAAGGACGCCTACTCCTTCGACCGCGACGAGGCCGCCGCCGAGAAGAGCTACCAGGCGATGTACGCCGCCTACGTGAAGATCTTCGAGCGGCTCGGCCTCACCTTTCGCGCCGTGCGCGCCGACACCGGCGCGATCGGCGGCGACCTGTCGCACGAGTTCCAGGTGATCGCCGACACCGGCGAAGACGCCATCGTCTACTGCCCCGACAGCGACTACGCCGCCAACATCGAGCTGGCGGAAGCGCTGGCCCCGGCGGCGCCGCGCGCCGCGCCCATGGCCGCGCTGGTGAAGACGCCCACCCCCGGCAAGGCCACCTGCGAAGACGTGGCCGCGCTGCTCGGCGTGCCGCTGCAGCAGACCGTCAAGTCGCTGGTGATGGCGACCGACGAGCTGAATGCTGCCGGCGACATCGTCAAGACCACCGTCTGGCTGCTGCTGGTGCGTGGCGACCACAGCCTCAACGAGGTCAAGGCCGGCAAGCTGCCGGGCTTCAAGGCCGGGTACCGCTTCGCCACGGTGGCCGAGATCGAAGACCACTTCGGCACCAAACCCGGTTACCTGGGACCCATCGGCACCGTGAAGCCGGTGCAGGTGGTGGCCGACCGCACCGTGGCGGCGATGAGCGACTTCATCTGCGGCGCCAATGACGCCGGTTTCCACTTCACCGGCGCCAACTGGGGCCGGGACCTGCCCGAGCCCACGCTGGTGGCCGACATCCGAAACGTGCTGGCGGGCGATCCCTCGCCCGATGGCAAGGGCAGCCTGGCCATCCAGCGTGGCATCGAGGTCGGCCATGTGTTCTACCTGGGCACCAAGTACAGCGCGGCGATGAATGCCCACTTCCTGGACGAAAACGGCAAACCCCAGCCGATGGAGATGGGCTGCTACGGCATCGGTGTCACGCGCATCCTGGGCGCGGCCATCGAGCAGAACCACGACGAGCGCGGCATCGTCTGGCCCGCCGCCATCGCGCCCTTCGAGGCGGTGGTCTGCCCGATCGGCATGGACCGCAGCGAAGACGTCAAGGCGGCTGCCGAGGCGCTCTACGCCGAACTGCAGGCTGCGGGTGTGGACGTGCTGCTGGACGACCGCGGCGAGCGCCCGGGCGCGATGTTCGCCGATTGGGAGCTGATCGGCGTGCCCTGGCGCATCGTCATCTCCGACCGCGGCCTGAAGGCTGGCACGCTGGAGGTGCAGGGTCGGCGCGAGGCCGCGGCCACCGCGGTGGCCACCGGCGAGGTCGGCGCTTTCATCAAGGCGCGCCTGACGCCGGCATGATGCAACGGCGCGCGCTGGTCGCGCTGCCGCTGCTGCCCTGGGCCGGCGGTTCGCACGCCGGGTCCCAGATCGAAGAACCGCTGGCCGATTCGGTGCGTTCGGCGCTCACGGCGGCCATCGCGCAGGCTGCGCCCCCGCAGCCGGTGTTCAGCCGCATCGAAGACCGCCTCGCCTACTTGCGCTGGCTGGGCGCGATGAGCGAGCGCCTGAAGCGCCGCAAGGCCGAGCACCACACGCGTGTCGAGTTCCTGCAGTCGGTCTGGTACGAAAGCAAACGCGCCGGGCTGGAAACGGCGCTCGTGCTGGGCTTGATCCAGGTCGAGAGCGGTTTCCGCAAGTACGCCATCAGCGTCGCCGGTGCGCGCGGCTACATGCAGGTGATGCCGTTCTGGAGCCGGCTGATCGGGGACGGCGAGCCGGCGCGCCTGTTCCACCTGCAGAGCAACCTGCGCTTCGGTTGCGTGATCCTGCGCCACTACCTGGATCGCGAGCGCGGCGACCTCTTCATGGCCCTGGGCCGCTACAACGGCAGCCGCGGCAAGGCCGAGTACCCCAACCTGGTGTTCGGTGCGCGCAAGGCCTGGGAATGGAAAGACAGCGGCGCCTGACGCCTGTCGACTCACAATCCAACCATGCACCTCCACATCCTCGGCATCTGCGGCACCTTCATGGGCGGCCTGGCCGCACTCGCGCGCGAGGCCGGCCACCGCGTGACCGGCTGCGACGCCAACGTCTACCCGCCGATGAGCGACCAGCTGCGCGCGCTGGGCATCGAGCTGATCGAAGGCTGGTCGGCCGACCAGCTGGCGCTGAAGCCCGATGTCTTCGTGGTCGGCAACGTGGTCACCCGCGGCAACGCGTTGATGGAGGCCATCCTCGATGCGGGCCTGCCCTACACCAGCGGCCCGCAATGGCTGGCTGAACACGTGCTGCCGGGCCGCCATGTGCTGGCCGTGGCCGGCACGCACGGCAAGACCACCACCACCTCGATGCTGGCCTGGATCCTGGACCAGGCCGGCCTGCAACCCGGCTTCCTGGTGGGCGGCGTGCCGCAGAACTTCGGTGTGTCGGCGCGTCTGGGCAGTGGTGAGACCTTTGTCATCGAAGCCGACGAATACGACACCGCGTTTTTCGACAAGCGCAGCAAGTTCGTGCACTACCGGCCGCGCACCGCGATCCTGAACAACCTGGAGTTCGACCACGCCGACATCTTTGCCGACCTGGCCGCCATCGAGACCCAGTTCCACCACCTGGTGCGCACCGTGCCGGCCAGCGGTCGGCTGGTGGTGAACGCACGCGAAGAATCGCTGGCGCGGGTGCTGGCGCGCGGCTGCTGGAGCGATGTGCAGCATTTTGGCGGCCGCAAGGAAGCGCCCGGCATGCTGCGCGCCCGTGGCGAGCCGCACGACTTTGACGTGCTGCGCGGCAGCCTGAAGCTGACGCACGTGGACTGGGCGCTGCTGGGCGAACACAACCAGCTCAACGCGCTGGCGGCCATCGCTGCGGCCGAACATGTGGGCGTGGTGCCCGAGGCCGCGGCTTCGGCGCTGTCACGCTTCCAGAACGTGCGCCGCCGGCTGGAGCTGCGCGGCACGGCCGGTGGTGTGGCGGTCTACGACGACTTCGCGCACCACCCCACGGCCATGCACACCACCGTGGACGGGCTGCGCCGCAAGGTGGGGCCGGCGCGCATCCTGGCGGTGTTCGAACCGCGCTCGAACACGATGAAGCGCGGCGACATGGCCGCGCTCTTGCCCTGGGCGCTGGAGGAAGCCGACCTGGCCTTCTGCCACGCCGCCAACCTGGGCTGGGACCCGCAGTCGGCCCTGTCGCCGATGGGCGAGCGGGTGTCGGTGCACACCGACCTGGCCGCGCTGGTGCGGGCCATCGTGAAGGCCGCCCGCCCGGGCGACCATGTGCTGTGCATGAGCAACGGCGGGTTTGGCGGGGTGCACGGCCAGTTGCTGGCCGCGCTCACCACCCCACCCTGAGGCTCACACCGCGCGCTGCATCGTCGCGCGCAAGGCCTCGGTCAGCGTGCCCAGGCTGTCCTTCAGGTGGGCCCGGGTCTCGACCGTCAGGCCGGGTTTGTCGGCCGCCTTCTGCAGCGCCGTCTACAGCTCGTCGGCGCGCAGCCGGGCCAGGCTCAGCGCATCTGCCGGCAGGCCGGGCAGCCGGCGCAGGTGCTCGCGCTGCAGGTTGCGGCGCATCGGGTCGATCTCGCCGCCGGCCTTGAGCTCGCTCCACACCGCGCCCTGCAGCGCGCCGTACAGCTCGTTCAGCGAGATCGCGCTCTTGCGCTCGGCCGCCGGCAGGTAATACGGCAGCTCCAGCAGGCGTTGTGCGGTGCCGCCAGCCATCAACCGGTCCAGCGCCTGGGTCTGCAGGCCCAGCACGGCCGCCGGCACCGACAAGGGTTGCGGGCGCATCCACTCGTTGTAGTCCGTGCCCAGGCTGGCCAGGAACTCCGGCTTGAACTGGAAGCTGTCGACGCTGAACAGGCCGGTCGTCAGGAACTTCAGCGCCTCGCGCTGGCGCGCGGGTTCCACCGGGCGGTAGGTCGGGCGCGTGCCGCCGGGCAGGTCGCGCTCGGTGTACATGCCGCCCACGTACTTGGCGGCCAGGGCCGGCAGCGGGCCCAGTTGCCGGAAGCCGGCGATCAGGCTGCGGCGCAGGCGCAGCGGGTCGTCGCCCGGCTTGGCGCCGCGGGCCTGCAGGCGCTCCCACAGTTCCTTGGACAAGGCCATGCGCCGGCCGGCCCAGGCCAGCGGGTCGTCGCTGAGGTCGAAGCGGTTGTCGCGCGGGTCGATGCCGACCATGCCGCCAAAGCCGCCGGCATCGGCGTCGTCGGCGAAGGCCAGCAGCGGCTCGGTGCTGCGCGCGGCGATCTTGGCCAGCTCGGCCGCCTCGGTGGCCGGGTCCAGCGGCCGGTAGGCGTATTCGATGGCCCAGTAGTCGTAGGGGCCGAGCGTGGTGACGTTGAGGTTGGCCTTGGGCTCGTTGGCCAGCGGGATGTTGTAGGCGTTGTAGTCCATCACCGAGCCGGTGATGGCGTTGTTGTCGGTGAAGGCCTTGTCCTTGAGCTGCTCGCGCGTGATCACGGTGGACGAGCGGAAGTTGTGCTTTAGGCCCAGCGTGTGGCCCACCTCGTGCATGATCGTGTCCTTGATCTGCGCCTGCACAAACGCCTCGGCCTCGGGGCTGCTGGGGTCCAGTTCACCCCGGGCTTCCAGCAGGTCCATCGCGAAGTTCATCTCCTGCGCGCCTTCGACCGCGTAGTTGCAGAAGTTGTCCGGGTTGGCGCCGGCGTTCACGCCCTGCCACAGCCGGCCCAGGTCCTGCCGCTGTGCAAAGCTGGAGAAACCCACGTCCTCGGTGATGAAGCGGCGGGCGCCGCGGCTGAAGACATCGCTCATCGCGATGTCGGCGTCCAGGATCTCGCCGCTGCGCGGGTCGCTGACGCTGGGGCCGCGGGCAAAGCCCACATCGGCGCCGGTGAACCACTTGATGGACGCGTGCTCCGCGTCCAAGGTGTCGAAGTCGGCGTCGTCCGGCTGCTGCTTGGCCACCACGGCGTTCTTGAAGCCGATCTTCTCGAAGGCCTTGTTCCACTCCAGGATGCCGGCTTCGACCGCCGGGCGGTAGCGTGCGGGGATGTTGCGGTCCATCCAGAAGGTGATGGGGGTCACCGGCTCGGACAGCGCTGCGGCCGGGTCCTTCTTCTCCAGCCGCCAGCGCTGCACGTGGTGCACACGCGGGTTGGCCTTCAGGTCGCTGCCCAGCTCGACATAGGCCTCGGTGAAGTGGCCGATGCGCGGGTCGGCCGGGCGCGTGGCCATGGGCTTGTCCGGAAGGGCAGCGAAGTTGACCACCACGCCGATGAAGAAGCTGCGCGCGTCCGGCAGGGTCTGCGGCGGCGGCGGCATCTGCGGCGCGCCCGGGGGCGGCGGCATCATCGGCGGCGCCGGGATGCGCGGCGTGGCGAAGTGCAGCTGCGTCAGCAGCATGGTGCTGCGCTCGGTGGCGCGCGTGGTCTCGATCGACGAGTTGCCGCGGTCCAGGCCGTAGGGCAGGCGGAAGGCACTCTCCAGGTCGGTGCTGATGCCGGGCAGGTCGCTCAGCAGGAAGCTGGCGTCGACCAGGACGGACTTGCGCTCCGGGTGCGGGGCGCTGGCCACCGGCGTGGCCGCCACCAGGCTGTCCGAGAACGACTGGCGCACGGTGCGCGCCAGTGCCGCATCCCCGGTGGCGCGGAAGGCCATGTTCCTGGCGATCAGCTGCACGCTGCGGCCGACCATCCTGAACTCGACCACCATGTCGCGGTCCATCTGGTTGGCGTAGATGCCACGCTCGCCGATGGCGTTGGCCACGCTGAGCGTCATGATCATCGGTTTGCCCAGCAGCTCGGCCGGGATCTCCAGCCAGGTCTTCTCGTCCTTGCGCCAGACCGGGATGAAGCCGCTGTCGGCCTTGGCGTCCTTGATGACCTCGGCAAACGGCTTCGGCGCCGTCGGGTCCGGCCGGGCGGCTGCGGCCGCGCCAGTGGCTGCGCCACCGGCCGGCGGCGTCGCACCGGCCTTGGGGGCGTCTGCAGGAGCGGCTGCGGGTGCGGGCGCTGCGGCGGCCTTGGGGGCGCCGGCCTCGGGGCTGAGGGTGGCACAGCCGGCCAGCAGCAGGACGGCCGCGGCCACGGGCAGCAGGCGCGGGAGGCGAGAAAGGTGGTGCATGGGCATGGGGCTCAACAAACGAAGCCCCGGATTCTGCGCCTGCCGCCCGCGCCCGCCCATCCGGGCCGCCGATAGACTTGTGGCCATGTCGCCGATTGCCGCCGGTCCCCCCGCCGCGCCCAGCCACCTGCTGTACCTGCACGGTTTCCGGTCTTCTCCGCAGTCCTTCAAGGCCAGGCGGCTGCAGGATTGGTTGGCCGCCCACCGACCCGAGGTGCAGTG
>CAYTWU010000210.1:0-6479 GCA_964442175.1 uncultured Rubrivivax sp. | reverse complement strand
GCCGCCCACGCCCAGGGCGCCGCACCGGCCGCGCCCGCTGGCGCCGCCTCGGCCGCCGCGTCGGCCAACAGCGACGGCCTGCAACTCGAGCGGGTGGTCATCACCGGCAGCTCGCAGGCGCGCAGCAAGATGCGCAGTTCGGTGTCCATCAGCACCATCGAATCCGACAGCGTGGTCACCAGCACCGCCGGCAGTGCGGCCGAGATCCTGCGCTCGGTGCCGGGCCTGCGCTCGGAGTCCAGCGGCGGCGAGAGCAACGCCAACGTCGGCGTGCGCGGCATCCCCATCTCGGCCGGCGGCGCACGCTACGTGCAGTTCCAGGAAGACGGCCTGCCGGTGGCCATGTTCGGCGACGTGGCCTTCGGCACGCCCGACACCTGGATCCGCGCCGACATCGGCCTGGAGCGGCTGGAGGTGGTGCGCGGTGGCTCGGCCTCCACGCTGGCCACTGGCGCGCCGGGCGGCATCATCAACTACATCAGCAAGACCGGCGAAGTCGCCGGCGGCAACCTGGCGCTGAGCTACGGCCTGGGCTACGACCACGCCCGCGTGGAACTGGACTACGGCGGCCCGCTCGGCAACAAGACCCGCTTCTGGATCGGCGGCTTCCAGCGCACCGGTGACGGTGGCCGCCCGGGCGCCGAGGGCGTGGAAAGCGGCGGCCAGATCCGCGGCAACATCACGCACGATTTCGGCCAGGGCCAGATCCGCCTGAGCTTCAAGCACCTGGACGACCAGACGCCGACCTTCATGCCCACGCCGGTGCGCTTCGTGAACGGCAAGATCGAAGAGATCGACGGCCTCGACCCACGCACCACGGCCTTCTACAACGCGCCCTGGCCGCTGGACCGCACGCTGCTGGCCAACAACAGCTACACGACGTCCAACATCCGCAACGGCCAGACGGCCAAGAGCGATGCCTTCGGCGCGCTGCTGAACCTGGACGCCGGCGGCGGCATCAAGCTCACGAACAACTTCCGCTGGTCGCGCAACAGCGGGCGCTTCATCGGCATCTTCCCGGGCAACGACGTGGCCGCCGCACCGGCGGGCACCACCGTCGCGGCGGGCGCCGGCGCCGGCAACGCCTACACCGGCGACTGGTTCCAGGCCGTGGTGTTCAACACCAGCATGGACGACTTCTCGCTGCTGGCCAACGACCTGAAGCTGTCCAAGGACTTCAACGTGGCCGGCGGCAAGCTCACGGCCACGGGCGGCCTGTTCACCTCGCGCCAGACGCTGAAGGTGACCTGGAACTTCAACCAGTACGCGCTCTCGGCCGACGGCGACGGGGCCAGGCTGCTGGACGTGCCGGGCGCCGCCAACGGCGTGCCGGGCTTCGGCGGCTGCTGCATGAACTTCCAGGACTCCAGCTACAGCACCCGCGCGCTGTTCGCCGGCCTGAGCTACGACGCCGGCCCGCTGACGCTGGACGGCAGCATCCGGCGCGACCGCAACAGCGCCATCGGCAGCTACATCCAGACCATCGGGCCGGGCGGCACGCCGGGTGCGGCCTACGATGTGCTGCAGCCGCAGATCATCGACTACGCCTTCAGCAACACCTCGTACTCCTTCGGCGGCAACTACCAGCTGAACAAGGACCTGGCCGTCTTCGGCCGCATCAGCGAAGGCGCGGCCTACCTGGCCGACCGCATCACCTTCTTCAACAACCCCGACCTCGTCAACGGCACCAGTGGCACCATCCCGACCAATGAGGTGCGCCAGTTCGAGGTGGGCGCCAAGTGGCGCTCCGGCGGGCTGTCGGCCTTCGTGACGCTGTTCAACGCCAAGACGAACGAAATCAACGTCGACCCGACGACGACGCCGATCGCCGTGACGCAGAACGAATACAACTCCAAGGGTGTGGAACTCGAACTGGGCTGGCGCATGGGCGCGGTGTCGGTGATCGGCGGCCTGACCCTGACCGACGCGGAGGTCACGAAGTCGAGCAACGCGGCGCTGGTGGGCAAGACGCCCAAGCGCCAGGCGCGTGCGGTCTGGCAGATCGCACCCACCTGGCAGGCCACGCCAGCGCTGATGCTCGGCGCCAGCATCGTCGGCACCTCGTCGTCCAAGGACGACAGCCCGGCCGGCCCGCTGACGGTGGAGCTGCCCGCGTTCACCTCGGTCAATGCCGTGGCCAGCTACGCGCTCAGCGACAACATGAGCCTCTCGCTGGCGGTGAACAACCTGTTCGACACCATCGGCTACACCGAGAGCAACGACGGCCGGGGCGCGGCACGCTCCATCAACGGCCGCACCGCCAAGGCCACGCTGAAGTACAGCTTCTGATGCGCCGCCGCCTGCTGCTGCCCTGCGGAGAACAACGATGAAACCGCAGCTGTCGTTCTGGCAGATCCTGAACATGAATGTCGGCTTCTTCGGCATCCAGTTCAGCTTCGGGCTGCAGCAGGCCAACATGAGCCCGATCTACGCCTACCTGGGCGCCGAGGGCAAGAACCTGCCGCTGCTGTGGCTGGCGGGCCCGGTCACGGGCCTGCTGGTGCAGCCGCTGGTGGGGGCGCTGAGCGACCGCACCGGCAGCCCACGCGGCCGGCGCACACCGTACTTTCTGTTCGGCGCCATCCTGTGCAGCCTGGGGCTGCTGGTGATGCCCTTCAGCCCGGCGCTGTGGTTTGCCGCCGGGCTGCTGTGGATCCTGGACGCGGCCAACAACATCACGATGGAGCCCTACCGCGCCTACGTGAGCGACCGCCTGAACCCCGACCAGCACGCGCAGGGTTTCCTCACACAGAGCGCCTTCACGGGCCTGGCGCAGACGCTGGCGTACCTGGCGCCCAGCATCCTGGTCTGGCTGGGCATGAACAAGGACGCCGTCAACAGCAGCAACATCCCGCACATCACGATCGCGGCCTTCATGATCGGCGCGCTGCTGTCGTTCACCACCGTCTACTGGTCGGTCAAGCGCGTGCCGGAGCTGCCGCTGTCCGAGGCGGAACGTGCCGCGCTGAATGCGCAGAGCCGCAGTGCCTCGGCCCTGCTGGCCGAGATCTGGGACGCGGTGAAGACCATGCCGCCCACGATGCGCCGCCTGTGGTGGATGGCGCTGTTCCAGTGGTACGGGATGATGTGTTACTGGATCTACATCGTGCCCGCGCTGGCCGCCACGGTGTACGGAACGAACGACCCGCTCTCCCAAGGCTTCCGCGATGCCGGCCTGCTGAACGGGCAGATCGGCGGCTTCTACAACTTCATCGCCTTCCTGGCCGCGTTTGCGATGGTGCCTTTCACGCGCCGCTTCGGCGCGCGGGCCATGCACGCCAGCTGCCTGGCGCTGGCCGCGGTGGGCCTGTGGTGCCTGCCCGGCATCGGCGGCGGCTGGATGCTCTTCGTGCCCATGGTCGGTGTCGGCCTGGCCTGGGCCAGCATCATGGGCAACCCCTACGTGCTGCTGGCCGGCAGCATCCCGCCTGAACGTGCCGGTGTCTACATGGGCATCTTCAACATGTTCATCGTCATCCCCATGATCATCCAGATGCTCACGCTGCCGCTGGTCTACGAGCCGCTGCTCGGCGGCCGGCCGGAGCATGTGATCCAACTCGCCGGCGTGCTGCTGGCCTGCGCCGCGGTGGCGGTGCTGCGGGTGCGCGCATGAAGAACCAGGTCCAGCTCATCACCTACGTCGACCGCCTGGGCGGCGGCGACATCGACGCGTTGCACACGCTGTTGAACGGCCCGCTGCAGGGCCTGTTCGGCGGTGTGCACCTGCTGCCGTTTTTCCACCCCATCGACGGCGCCGACGCCGGCTTCGACCCCATCGACCACACCCTGGTGGATCCGCGCCTGGGCGACTGGCAGGCCATCCGCCGGCTCACGCAGAGCGTGGATGTGATGGGCGACGTGATCGTCAACCACATGTCGGCCGATTCGCCGCAGTTCCGCGATTGGCGCGCGCGTGGCGCGGCCTCGCCGTACGACGGCCTGTTCCTCACCTTTGATGCGGTGTTCCCGCAGGGCGCCTCCGAGGCCGAGCTGATGGCGCTGTACCGCCCGCGCCCGGGCCTGCCCTTCATGCCCGTGACGCTGGCCGACGGGCACAAGCGCCTGCTGTGGACGACCTTCACGCCGCAGCAGATCGACATCGCCGTGCAGCACCCGCAGGGCCGTGCCTACCTGGACGGCATCCTGCAGACCTTTGCCGACAACGGCATCCGCATGGTGCGGCTGGACGCGGTGGGCTACGCCATCAAGAAGGCGGGCCACAGCAGCTTCATGATGCCGGAGACCTTCGATTTCATCGCCGAGTTCGCCGGCCGCGCACGCGCGCTGGGCATCGAGGTGCTGGTGGAGGTGCACGCCTACTACCAGCGGCAGATCGAGATCGCGCGTCTGGTGGACTGGGTGTACGACTTCGCGCTGCCACCGCTGGTGCTGCACGCGCTGCACTTCGGCGATGCCGCGCCGCTGCTGCGCTGGATCGCGGTGCGGCCGAGCAACGCGCTGACGGTGCTGGACACACACGACGGCATCGGCATCATCGACATCGGTGCCGACCCGGCCGACCGTGCCGGCTCACCCGGCCTAGTGCCGCCGGCTGCCCTGGACGCGCTGGTGGAGCGCATGCACGACGCCAGCGGCGGCGCCAGCCGCCAGGCCACGGGCGCAGCGGCCTCCAACCTCGACCTGTACCAGGTCAACGGCACCTTCTACGACGCGCTGGGTGGCGACGACGAGGCTTACCTGACCGCGCGGGCGATCCAGTTTTTCCTGCCCGGTGTGCCGCAGGTGTACTACGTGGGGCTGCTCGCCGGCCGCAACGACCTGGCGCTGCTGAAGGCCAGCGGCGTGGGCCGCGACATCAACCGCCACCGCTACACCCGTGACGAGATCGAGACCGAACTGCAACGCCCGGTGGTGCAGCGCCTGTGTGCCCTGATCCGGCTGCGCAACACGCACCCGGCCTTTGGCGGCCAATTCGAGGTGCTGAACCGGCCGGCCGGGCAGCTGGCGCTGCGCTGGACGGCCGGTGCCCACCAGCTCACGCTGGAGGTGGACCTGGCGGCACGCCGCCACCGGGTGGTGGACGGCGCGGCGGGCTGACTTTCGCCACGCCCGCCGGGCGCCGTCAGGCCTGCGGGGCCTGCTGCTGCTCGAAGGGCAGCTTCAGCTGCGACAGGTCCTTCTTCGTTTCCACCAGCACCAGCGGGCCTTCGTCCAGCACCACCGGCGGACGCGGCTCACGCGGCACGTGCACCGGCTTCGGGGTCGCGGCGATGGCGGCCTGGGCGGCGGCCACCTTGTGGGCGTCCGAGCCCACCCACTCCAGGCCGGCGGCCGTGGCCAGGGCCTGCAGATCGGCCAGCGGCAGCACAAAGTCCGGCACCTGGGGCAGGGCTGCTGCGACGGGGGCGGCCGGTGCGGCCGCAGGTGCCGCAACAGCGTCGGACACCACCGCAGGCGCGGTGGCTTCGGCCGCCACCGGCGCCGGCGCGGCCTCGGCGACCGGTGCCGTCTCGGCGGCTGCGTCGATCAGCATCGGCTGCGTGTCGCCGGCCTCGACCAGACCCTCGGCACCGTCTTCACGCGGCTCGCGGCGGCCACGGCCACGCCGGCGGCCACGGCCCCCTTCGCGCGGGGCGTCGTCGCCGGCGGCCTCGGGCGCCACGGTGGCGCCAGCGTCTTCACCGGGTTGCGTGTCACCGGCTTCCAGCGGCGGGGCTTCGGTGTCGGCGCCGTCGATCGGGCTTGTACCTTCCGGCCGGCCTTCACCGCGGCCACGGCCACCGCGGCGGCGGCGGCGACGGCCTTCACCTTCCTGGCCTTCGGGGCGCTCGGCGCCGTCGGCACCTTCCGGCCCGTGGACCAGGGCCTGCGGCGGCACGGCCTCGTCGGTGGCCAGGGCCGTCACACGTTCGCTGCGTTCCGGGCGCTGTGCGCGCTCACCACGTTCCCCACGTTCCCCACGCTCGGGACGGTCGCCGCGCGGCGGGCGCTCGTTGCGTTCACCGTTGCGGGCTTCGGCCGGCCGGTCGCCGCGGGCTTCGCGGCCCTCGGGGCGGCTGCTGCGGCCTTCACCGCGGCCTTCACCGCGACCATCGCCACGCCCACCACGGCCACCGCGGCGGCCGTCGCGCTCACCACGCTCACCGCGGCCTTCCTTGCGTTCCGGCGTTGCCACCGGGGCCGGGGCCACGGCGGGCGCTGCCACGGGCACAGGCGCCGGGGCCGGCGCCGCCGGGGCGCTGAACAGGCTCTTGAACCAGCCGAAGAAACCGCTGCCGGCCTCGGCCGAGGCCGGCACGGGCGCGGCCACCACCGGGGCGGGTGCCGCCACCACGGGCGGTGCCACCGGCGCGGCCACTGGCACCGGGGCCGGTGCGGGCGGGGCCGGCTGGTCGGGCAGCACGCCCTTGATCACCGGCTCCTGCTTGTTCTTGCCAGCGGTGTCGCGGCGGCGCGTGATGCCGACCTCGTCGTCCGGCTCCTCGATCATCGTGTAGCTGGCCTGCAGGTTCTCCAGC
>CAYTWU010000209.1:0-6491 GCA_964442175.1 uncultured Rubrivivax sp. | reverse complement strand
GCCATCGGTGCCACCGGCTACGGCCTGAGCCTGCGCTTCTACCTGCTGGCGCAGCGGGCCTTCGGCGCCGCGCGCACGGGCTCCGTGTTCGCCTTCGCGCCCTTCATCGGTGCGGCATTCGCCGTGGCGCTGGGTGAGCGCTCGGCCAGCGGCCTGATGCTGCTGGGCAGCGCATTGATGCTGGCCGGCGTGGTGCTGCACCTGGCGGAGTCGCACGGCCACGAGCATGAGCACGAGGCGCTGGAACATGAGCATGCGCACCGCCATGACGACGGCCACCACGACCATGTCCACGACGTGCCGCCGGCCGGCGAACACAGCCACCGGCACCGGCACGAGCCCATTCGGCATGCGCATGCTCACGTGCCCGATTCGCACCACGCCCATCGCCATTGAAACGGGCCAGGCGGTCCGGCGCCGGAGCGGCTGCTGGCCGAGCCCCGGGCCCATCCGCATGGGCGAGGTGGTGCGCGCCACCGAAACCGACCTCCGGCTGGTGGGGTGTTTCGACGCCAGCACCAACGCCTGCACGTTGACGCCCGGTTGCCGTCTGAGGTACCTCTTCGGCGAGGCGTTGACAGGCAACTTCAAGGTGCTGGACCGCGCCACGCTGGCGGACATGACAAGCGGACGCCCAGGCCGCAGCTGAACGAACACAGGAGCACATCCCCCATGGCCTTCACCCTGCCTGGCCACAGCGCCCGCTGTCATGCGCTACTTCGACACGGCCGCGCGCCACCCTCACGACGACGAGGAGCAGGACCTGTTCCCTGCCCTGCTGGACTCGATGGCCGGCTCGGACGCGGCCTGCCTGCGCGAGCTGACCGCCTCGCTCTGCCTCGATCAACGCCAGCTGGAACAGCGCTGGGCCGCCCTGCGGGAACGGCTATCGCCCGTCACTCAAGACGCTGCGTCAACGTTGGCCGACGCAGATGTACCGGGTTTTGTGCAGTCGTACGAGCAGCACATCATCAGGCTGCCGGTGAGCACCGGCGTGGCCGTGAGCAGGCCGGACTCGGTGGCGCACAGGCCCGCAGTTCAAGGAACCGGGCCGATGGGGCTGCCTGCATCGTTGCATCAGCAACCGCATCACCCCAGTCCTCCCGCGCCGTGAGCCGCCTCAGGTGCTACCGGCGACGGGGTCACCGCCGGATCCAGGTTCAGGCAGCCCTTCACCGGCCGACGCTGTCCGGACGCCGCTCAGTCCATGGCCACTACGGGACTTCGGCCAATTGCCCGCGTTGCACCCGCGTCAGGAAGACGCGGTGCAGGGCCTGGTGGTCCGCTGCGCTCAGGTTGACCCCGAGGCCGCCCAGGTCCAGGCCGCGCAGGGACTCCATGCTGCGCATCAAGGCCTTGCGGTTCGGCTGCGGGCCGGCCAGTTCCAGCCCGCGCACCAGCACCCAAGCCGAGATGCAGCCCTCCAGGCTGACGTAACCCAGGCGCTGGCCGCTGTGTTCCATCAGGGCCTCGCTGCAGCGGCGCACCAGGCCCAGCCGCTGATCGCCCGGGAACGGCACCACCTGCGAAATCAGCATGTCCTCGCCAGCGCCGTGCAGACGCTCCAGCAGGCTGTCCGTACCCACGAACGACACCGTGGCCAGGCGCGACTTCAGCCCCAGGGCCTGGGCCTCTCGGGCGAACGTGGCCACGGGCTCATACGGCCCGACCAGCACGATGGCATCGGGCTGGCGTTCGACCATCGTGCTCAAGGCCATGCGCAGCGCCACCGTGTTGCGCTGGAAGCTCGCACTGGCGTGCAGGGCCACACCGCGCCGCTTGAGCGCGCGCTGGGTGCCGGACAGCACGGCGATGCCGAAGCCGTCGTTCTGGTAGACGACGGCCACGCTGCGGGCGCCGTCGGCCAGCAGTCGCTGAACCAGGGCTTCGGTTTCTTCGTCGTACGACGCCCGCACGTTGAAGACCTGCGGCAGCACAGGCTGGCGCAGGCTTTGTGCGCCGGAAAAAACGCCGACCAGTGGCACATCCAGCTCGGCCAACAGCGGCAGTATGGCGTTGACGGTGGGCGTGCCCACGTAGCCCAACAGCGTCAAGACATCATGCTCCTGCACGAGACGCAGCGTCTCGCTGACGGTCTGCTCCGGTTCGTAGCCGTCGTCGGCCACGTGCAACACCAGGCGCCGGCCATGCACACCGCCGGCGGCGTTGACGCTCGCAAACACCGCGTGTGCACCAGCCGCCATGCCTTGGCCCAGGGCGGACGCTGGCCCGGTCTGGGCATTCACCATGCCGACGCGGATCTCGCCGCCGGGCGGCATCGGGCTGGCCAGGCAAGCAAAGGTCATCAGGAGCAGCCCCACCGCCTGCAGCGGACGCATCAGGCAGGCGCGCAGGCATGATTTGAAACGATCGATCATCCCGACCCCTCACATTGAACGTACAAGACGTTTATCGGCGAGGTGCTGTGACTTCTGTAGAGACCCGCTCAAGTCGCAGCGGGGGCAGCCGTAAATGCGGGTCAGGGAGTTGGCGTCTCACCAAGAAGCGCGAATGCAGACAAACCTTTGGGTGATGTTGAAACAGGGGCTGAGGGCTGTGCGCCGCGCAGCCTTGCCATGGTTGGTCGCGCTCTGGGCACCGGTGGTGTGGGCCCAGAGCGGCCAAGACACCTTGGTGCGCATGCAGCAGACGGGTCGCATTGCACTGGGTGCGCATGACGGCAGCGTGCCGCTGAGCTACCTGGACGGCGCAGGGCGCCACATCGGCTACCACATGGACGTGTGTCTGCGCATCGTCGAGGCGGTCCGGCTGAAACTGGAGTTGCCGGTGATCAAGGTCATCACCGTGCCGACAACGGTGGCCACGCGGCTGGCGCTGCTGAACAACGGCAGCATCGACATCGAGTGCGCCTACAACCCGGTGCGCAATGCGACCTTGTCGCAGGCCTTGCTCTCGCACGCCACCATGCTGGCCGAGACCCGCGTCATGAGCACCCGTGCCGAGGCACAACTCAGCCTCGCGACATTGGGTGGGCGCACCGTCGGTGTGATCGGCGGGAGTTCGGCGGCGTCTGCACTGCGCCTCGTCGGGCGCAAGGCTGGTTCGCGCATCAACGAAGTGTTTGGTCGTGCCGCTGAAGACACCTTTGCATTGTTGAGCGGCGGCCGTGTCGATGCCGTCGCCATGCCCGTGCACAACCTGCTGGCACAGCGTGTCGCAGCCGCCGACCCGGGCCGCTTTGTGCTGATCGAAGGCAGCTTGCTGTCGGAACCCCTGGGCCTGATGTTCCGCCTGCAGGACGAAGAGTTGCACGCGCTGGCCAATGAGGTCCTCGCCGGCATGATGCGCTCCGGCGAGATGGCTCGTCTTTACGACAAGTGGTTCATCCGGGCCATCCCCGGCCTGAGCCAGCCGCTGGGTCTGCCGCTGCCCGAGGTGCTGAAGACATGGTTTCAAGCCCCCGGCAGCGAGATGCTGAACCTGTGACGAATCTCTCGGACTGAGCCTCAACCCAGGCTCCGCGGCGTCGAGATCAAGCGATATCTGACCCGGAGCCACCATGCACGCTGCCATTCGTCATTTGTTTGCAACATGTCGCCGGCGGACCTGCGTGATCGGTCTGTCGGGGCTGCTGGTGCTGGTCGGGCCGCTGCGGCCGGCCGCCGCGGCCACGGCCACGACCACCTTCAACGTCACCGCCACGGTCGCCACCTCCTGCTCGGCCACCGCGGCAGACCTGGCGTTCGGCTCTTACGACGCGGCCTCGGCCACCGACACCACGGCGACGTCCACGATCAACGTCACCTGCTCGTTGCTGACGCCGTACACGATCAGCCTCGACAACGGCAGTTTTGCCTCCGGCAGCACGCGCCAGATGGGCAGCGGGGCCTCGCGGCTCAGCTATGAGATCTACCGCGATGTGACCATGACCAACATCTTTGGAAGCATCGCGCAATCCTTGGGCGTGGCAGGCATCGGCACGGGTTTCGCGGTGCCGCAGATCATTTACGGCAAGGTGCCCAAGAACCAGGCCGTTGCCCCCGGCAGTTACACGGACCAGATCACCGTGACGATCGACTACTGAGCACAGGCCATGAATCCCGCCCTGTTTTCGCTGCCCGCCCGGGTTATTTTGGCAATCGGGGCCTGCTTGCCGGGTCTGCTGGCTGCGGGCGTGGCCACGGCGGGTGGTCTGTCGGTGCTGCCGACCCGCCTCGACATGGCCCAGGACCGCGGCGTGCAGTCGGTGTTGCTCACCAACACCAGCGCCCAGACCGTGACGGTGGAGACACAAGTGCTGGTCTGGCCTGAAGGGGCTGCCGGCCAGCAAGCCAGTGACGTTGTCGTCAACCCAGCCGTGATCACGCTGCCGCCCAACCAGCGCATGCGCGTGCGCGTGGGCCTTCTGCGTGCAGGTGGTGGCGAGGTCGAGCGTGCGTACCGCCTTTATTTCACCGAGCTGCCGGCGCTGTCACCGCTGCAAGGGGCGGGCATCGGGGTCCGGCTGCGCGTCGGCATCCCCGTGTTCGTGGCGCCGCTCAAGGCCCAGCCACAGGCGCTGCAATGGTCAGCCAGCATGGGCCCGCAGGGCTGGGAGCTGGAAGCACGCAACGTCGGCAACGTGCACGCCCGGGTCACCAGCCCGGCGCTGGTGATCGACGGTCGCCCACAAGGCCTGTCGGCCCCGAGCCCCTACGTGCTCGCAGGCGCCGGCCTGAAACTTCCGGTGGGGGCACAGTGGCCCGCCGGCGCCCGCGTGCGGTGGATGGATGGGGACGATGAGCGTGAGAGCGCCGTGGCCAGCCCTTGACTGGCGATGGCACTGGGCCGTGCTGCTGGCCGGCCTGGCCATGGCGGCCACCGCGCTGGCACAGCCCCTGCCGCAGGCACCTGAGGTCGGGAGTCTGGATCCGCTGGTGTTGACGCTGGTGCTCAACGCCACCAATGTGGCCGATGCACAACTGGTGCACCGCGAGACCGGCACCGGCAGCCCGCGGATCTGGTTGCCCGAAAGCCTGGCCCGCGGCTGGCGCATGAACACCCAGGGTCGTGCGCAGCGGGTGATTGAAGGCACCCTGCACGCTGCGTTCTGCGGGCCGCGCGACCAGTGTCTCTACGACGAAGCAGGCGCCTTGCTGACGCTGGACCTGATGGCCGAGGACCTGTTGCCGCTGCGGGTGTCGGCAGGCGCGGCGCCGCAGGTGGCGGCCGCCAGCCCCTCAGGCGTCGGGGCCTACCTGAACTACGACGTGTCGGCCTGGCACATGGGCCGCCCTGGGCTGGCCGCCCTGGTCGAGGGTCGGGCCTACTCCGACTGGGGACACGGGGCGCTTCGCCTGGCCGGCGTGGCCAGCGCGGGCCGTGGCCGGCGCACCCTGGCCCAGGCCATGTGGCAGGTCGACCAGCCGGCGCTGCGCCGGTCCTGGCAGTTTGGCAGCATCGCGATCCCCGACACCGCCTTGGCGGCCGGGCTGCCGGTGCACGGCGTGCGCCTGGGCACCAACACACAATTGCAGCCGCTGCAGAACGACACCCTGCGCCCCCAGATCGAAGGCCTGGCGACACGTTCACTGCGTGCCGACGTATTTGTCGACGGTCAGTACCGCCAGACGGCCCAGGTGCCGTACGGGCCTTTCAGCATCGAGGTGCAACCGCAGTATTCGGGCCGTGGCGAGATCGACCTCGTCAGCACCGACGTGCGCGGCGTGCAATCGCGTGTCAGCCTGCCCTACTACCAGGCGCCTCAGATGCTGCAGCCGGGGACCACCGCCTGGTCGGTCGACCTCGGGCGGCTGGCACCGGCGGTGCTTGGCCTGTCCGATGCCACCCCGGTCGTGGCCAGCGCGGCCTGGCGCCAGGGTCTGAGCGCCACGGTCACGGCGCAGGCCCAGATGCTGGCGGCACCGCAAACGCTGCGCGTGGGGTTGTCGGCCGACCACGTGCACGCCCGCCTGGGCCTGAGCGCGCTGAGCGCCGTCTGGCAGCGCACACCAGCCAGGCCACAAGGCCGCCTGTGGCTGGGCGTGGGACACGAGCTCATGACACGCCAGTGGTTTGCGGGTCTGCGCACCGAGCGCGTTGGCGGCCGATGCCTCGATGCCGACAGCGCCGATCCGGTGAGCGAACGACTGGCACGCCCATGTCACCGCACCGCCTTGTCGCTGGGTGGCGCCTTGGGGCCCCGTTGGTCGGGTTCGGCGGGCCTGGACAGGCAGCGCGACGCCAGCAACAGGCACACCTCACTGGCATCACTCAACCTGCGCCTGCAGGTGGGCGCCCGGAGCCAGTTTGGCGTCGGATGGTCGCGCCTGTCCCTGGATCGCCGGTCCATCGGCGCCCTGTCCCTGAGCTGGTCGCAACCGCTGGGCCAGGGCCATGTCGGACAGGCCAGCGTGCTGCGTCAGCAGGACGGCCAGTGGGCCACGCAGTGGAGCGCCGAGTCCATGCCAGCGCCCGAAGCGTCGGGCACCGCGACCGACAAGGTCGATCGCTGGCGCGTCTATGGCGCCACCGGCCAGCGCGACACCTTG
>CAYTWU010000208.1:0-6497 GCA_964442175.1 uncultured Rubrivivax sp. | reverse complement strand
GGCCCGGGCTGCGCCGCCACCAGGATCCAGGCCGTGGCCAGCAGCAGGCCGATGACCACCGGTGCCATGCCCTGCTTGAAGGCGCGCACAGCCCGGTCTTCGCGGTGCCGGTGCGCCCAGCGGGTGATGGCCAGCGTGAGCAGCGAGCTGGGCAACAGCATGCCCAGCAAGGCCAGCACCAGGCCCAGCGCCGCCAGCGCATGGCCGCCTGCGTTCAGGCCCACGTTCCAGCCCAGCAGCGCGACGAAGAGCACGTTGGGCCCCGGCGCGGCCTGGGCCAGCGCGATGGACGAGGCAAACGCCGGGTCGGCCAGCCAGCCCTGCTGCACCACCAGGTAGCGGTGCAGGTCGGGCGCCACGGCGATGGCCCCGCCCACCGCGAGCAGCGACAGCCCCACCAGGTGCAGCGTGAAGCCGGCCCAGTCCGCCGCCGTCATGCCGGTGGCCCCAATCGCCACCAGGCCAGCACGGCGGCCGGTGCGCCCACCAGCAGCAGCGCGCTGGCCAGCGGCAGCCGCCACAGCGCCACCGCGGCAAAGATGCCCACCACCGCCAGCACGCAGCCGAGGCGTCCCAGCACGTTGCGGCCCAGCGCCGCTGCCAGCTTCAGCGCCGTGCCGGCCACCAGGCCGGCGGCCACCGCGCCCATGCCACGCAGCGCACCCTGGGCCATGGGCTGGTCGGCCACGGTGGCGAAGCCCAGCACCAGGGCGATCAGCAAACACAGCGGCAGCAGCAGCATGCCGGCCATGGCCGCCAGCGCACCGCGCCAGCCGAAGTAGCGGTCGCCCAGCATCAGCGACAGGTTCACCACGTTGGGCCCGGGCAGCACCTGGGCCACGGCCCAGTCCTCGACGAACTGCTCGCGCGTGAGCCAGCCACGTTTGTCGACCAGCTCGCGCTGCACCACGGCCAGCACGCCGCCGAAACCCTGCAGCGCAATCCAGCTGCAGGACCAGAACAGGTCCGCCGGGGACCGGGGGGCCGAAGCGGGGCTCAAGCCGGGCTCAATTGGCTGTGATCTTGCGATCGACGATGACCTTGGCCCAGGTCCTGGACTCGCTGTCGATGTAACGCGCCAGCTCCTCCCGCGTGCCCGGTGCAGGCAGCAGGCCGCTGCGGTTGAGCTCGTCGGCCACGTCGGGCGACTTCAGCGCCTTCACCAGCTCGGCGTTCAGCTTGTCCAGGATGGGCGCCGGGGTCTTGCCCGGGGCGATGAAGGCGTACCAGTTGGTGGCGGTGAAGCCGGGCAGAACCTCGGCCACGGTGGGCAGGTCGGGCGCAAAGGGCGCGCGCACGAGGCCGGTGGTGGCCAGCGGCACCAGCTTGCCGGCCGTGATGTGCGGCCCGGCGGTGGACATGGTGGCGAAGTACATCGACAAACGCCCGGCCAGCAGCTCGTTCACAGCCGGTGCGCCGCCCTTGTAGGGGATGTGCACCACGTCGATGCCGGCGCGGTCGTTGAACAGTTCGCCCGCCAGGTGCGAGGCCGAGCCCGCGCCCGTGGAGCCGTAGTTCAGCACGCCCGGCTGTTTCCTGGCCAGCGCGATCAGCTCGGCCAGGCTCTTGACGCCCAGGTTGGGCGGCACCACCAGCACGTTGGGAAAGTTCATGCCCATGGTGAGCGGCGCGAGGTCCTTCTTGACGTCGTAACCCAGCTTCATCATGTGCGGCGCGATGGCCAGCGGGCCGACGGAACCCAGCAGGATCACCGAGCCATCGGGTTCGGCCGTGGCCACCTGCTGGTGCGCGATGTTGCCGCCGGCACCGGCCTTGTTGTCGATGACGACGGTGGCGCCCAGGTTCTCGCCCAAGCGCTTGGCCACGACCCGCGCCGCATGGTCGGCCGCGCCGCCCGCCGCAAAGCCGACGACGATGGTGATCTTCTTCGGCAGCTCCTGTGCAGCAGCACACAGCGGGAGCAGCAGGGCCGCGGCGGTGGCGATGAATTGGCGTTTGAGCATGTGGTGTCTCCGGGTGGTGATGGTGTGGCGCTCAGGGCACGGCATTCTGCAGCGGCAGGCCCCGCTGCCAACGCTTCAGGTTGGCCAGGAAAATCTGTGCGACGCGGGCTTCGTTGCCATCGGAATGACCGGCCGCGTGCGGTGTGAGCATCACACCGGGCAGCGCCCACAGCGGTGATGTGGGCGGCAGCGGCTCGGTGGCAAAGACGTCAAGAAACGCGCCTGCCAGCGTGCCAGCCTGCAGCGCGGCAATCAGCTCGGCCTCGACCACGACTTCGCCCCGGGCCACGTTGATCAGATGGGCGCCTGGCGGCAGCAGACGCAGCGCGGCCGCGTCGATCAGCCCGCGGGTCTGCGGCGTCAGCGGGCAGGCCAGCACCAGCCAGTCGGCCCGCGGCAGCACGCGCGGCAGGTGCTCGAAGCCCACGGTCTCCACCCCTGGGGCGGCAGGCGCGGCGCTGCGCCGCACCACCACCGTGTGCAGGCCCAGCGCGGCCAGCAGGGGCTGAAGGGTTTGTGCGATGGGTCCCCATCCCAGCAGCACGACCGTCTGGCCGGCCAGGTCGCGCGGCAGCGGCCCGCTGACCAGGGGTGACCAGCGGCGCTGCGCCTGTGCCGCCATCAGCGCCGGGAACCGTCGCGCCAGGGCCAGCAAGGCCCCCAACGCGGTCTGCGCCACCACCGCCGCATTGGCGCCTGACGAGGTGCTGACCAGCACGCCGCGCGCGCGCAGTTCGGGGTAGATCGGCCGGTCGGCACCGGCGGAATGGGTGTGCACCCAGGCCAGGCCGGGTGAACGGCGGATCACGCCCAGGCAGGCGTCCAGCGTGGGCGTGTGCACGGTTTTGCTGGACAGCCCGGTGATGTCGCGCGAGATGAACGCGATGTGCACGGCTACCGCCGGATCGGCGGCGGTCTCTTCCAGCGTCACCCATTCAAGGCCGTCGGCGGCCATGTGTTCGCGCAACAGCCCCCGGGTGTGTGCCGAGACCAGCACCCGGGGCCGACGCACCCGCGCGGCAGGCTCGGTCATTCGACCGTGGCCCCGGACTCGCGCACCGTCACGCGCCACTTCTCGAACTCGCGCTGCACAAACTGGGCAAATTGCTCGGGCGTTCCGCCCACCGGATCGGCGCCTTCGCGGATCAGTTGCGCTTCCATGGCCGGCACGGCGATGATGTCGTTGACCGCCTTGTTCAGCGTGGCCACCACCTCGGGCGGTGTGCCCTTGGGCCCGAAGAAGCCGAACCAGGAGCCGGCCTCGAAACCCGGGAAGCCCCGCTCGGCCACGGTGGGCACCTCGGGCATCGAGCGCGAGCGCTTGAGGCTGGTCACGGCCAGTGCCCGCAAGGCACCACTGTTGATGTGCTGTTTGACCGACGGGATCGTGGCGAACATGAATTGCACCCGCCCGGCCAGCAGGTCGCGCAAGCCATCGGCGCCCTTGTACGGCACGTGGGTGGCTTCGACCGCCGCCCGTTTGCCGAGGATGAAGCCCGACAGGTGCGACGAGGTCCCGATGCCGGTGGACGCGTAGTTCAGCTTGCCCGGGTTGGCCTTGGCGTACGCGACGAATTCGTCGAAGGTCTTCGCAGGCACCGAAGGGTGCACCACCAGCACGTTGGGCACGTCGGCGATCTGCACGATGGGCACCAGGTCGGTCTGCGGGTTGTAGGCCAGCTTGGGGTAGAGCGTGGGGTTCACGGCGATGGGCCCCACCGAATTGACGATCAGCGTGTAGCCGTCGGCCGGCGCACGCACCACCATCTCGGTGCCGGTGTTGCCGCCCGCACCGGGTTTGTTCTCGATGACAAACGCCTGCTTGAGCTTGTCGCTCAATTGCTGGCCGACGCCACGGGCCAGGATGTCGGTGGTGCCGCCGGCCGTGAAGGCCACGACCACTTTCACCGGCTTGGTGGGCCAGGTCTGCGCGTATGCGCCGGCTGCAAACAGGCCGACGACGAGCAGGCCGAGGTGCTTGAGTTTCATCATGTTTGTCTCCGGTGGTGGGTCTAGTCGCGGTAGCTCGGGTCCAGACGGTCGAGCTTGCGCAGCAGTGCGGGCCATTCCATCAAACCGTAGGGGCGGCGCGTGCCACGCTGGTAGTTGCTCCAGGTGGCCTCCAGCACCGGGGGCGGCACCGGCCGGAAGGCGGCACCGGTGGCCATGGCCGCCAGCTGTGTGTGGCAGGCGAGTTCGAGCCTGTGCATCCAGTTGAACGCTTCGCCAATGGTGCGGCCCACCGTCAGCGCGCCATGGTTGCGCAGGATCAGCGCTTCGGCCTGGCCCAGGTCGTGGATCAAGGACGCCTTTTCGGCGTCGTCCAGCACCACGCCCTGGTACTCGTGGTAGGCCACTTTCAGGAAGCGCATGGCCGTCTGCGTGATAGGCAGCAGGCCGCAATCGAGTGAACTCACCGCCATCGAGGCCCAGGCATGGGTGTGGATCACACAAGCGACCTCGGGCCGTGCGGCATGGATGGCGCTGTGGATCACATAGCCGGCGCGGTTGATGCCGTAGTCCAGCGGGCCGAAGTCGGGTTGGGCCAGGATGTTGCCGGCCACATCCACCTTGATCAGGCTGGAGGCCGTGATCTCCTCGTACATCATCCCGTAGGGGTTGATCAGGAAAGCCCCCGGCTCACCCGGCACATGCGACGAGATGTGGTTGGCCATCATGTCGCTCATGCCGTAGAGATCGACCAGGCGGTAGCAGGCTGCCAGGTCGATACGGGCGTTCCATTCCTCGGGTGTGCAGCGGTCGCGCATCGATGCGATGGCCAGGCGTCCGGTGGTGTTCACGGTGCTCTCCTCTTCATTCCGAACCGAGGTTCAGCGTCAACGGCCGGCGCTTTTCGATGGCCCACTTCAGCAGCGCCGCGCCGCGGTACACACCGTGCGCAAACTTGCCATAAGGCAGCGTGGCAAACAGCGCCAGCACCACACCCAGGTGCACGGCCAGCAGCAGCGGCAGCGCAGGCGTGGCGCGCAGTGCCGTCAGCACCAGGCCGGTGACGGCGGTGCCGAACAGCAGTGCGATGAAGCCCAGGTCCATGGTCTTCTGCGCCGCGTCGCCCTGCAGCGGGTGGCGGCGCCGGTTCAGACGCCACAGGCTCACGGTGCCCACCACCATCAACACACCACCCACGGTGCCCAGCAGCTTGGGCAGGCTGGCGTAGCTGTACGGCGCCACCCAACCCAGGCCATAGTGGTACAGCGTGCCCACCGAGGTGGCCGCGAAACACAGCAGGAAACCGTAGAAGGTGGCGTGGTGGGCGTGGCGGCGGCGGTGCGTGAAGGCATCGTCTTCGTTGTTGCAGCCGTCGCCGTGGCCGCCGTCCAGGAACTTCAGCGTCAAGGCGTTGTGCGTGGCCTCGGCCACCGCCGCGCCGCTGGCGGCGCCGGGCGGCGCCAGGCGCCAGAAACGGGTGACACCGATGCCGAGCGCCAGCAGGGAGAAGCCGAACACCGGCGCGAACAGCGCCACCATCAGGTTGTGCGGGAAGATGGCGTAGAAGTCGGCACCCGGCACGGCGCGCCAAAGGCTGCCGTTCAGCACCACGGCCAGCACCAGGAACAGCGCCAGCCCCGCCGCCAACGCCACGCTCAGCGTCAGGCCGTTGCGCTGGTACAGCCGGCCGAAAGCGGGCGGCCAGGCGTAATCGGCATAGGTGGTGGCACGCACCCGGGCCATGGCCTGCGGCACGTTGAGCTGGAAGTCGTGCGGCGGCGCGTACTGGCAGGCGTGCAGGCAGGCGCCGCAGTTGTGGCAGAGGTTGGCCAGGAAGTGCACGTCGGCGGCCGGGAACTGGATGCGCCGCGTCATCGCCGGGAACACCGCGCAAAAACCTTCGCAGTAGCGGCAGGCGTTGCAGATGGTCATCACGCGGGCCACCTCGGCCGTTGGGTCGGCCAGGGCCTGCGCTTCGCGCACCAACTCGTCAAGCGCCTGCATGGGCCAACTCCTTCAGCACCGCCTGCGCCGCCGAGCTGCCGGCGATGCGGCCAAAGGCCGTGCCGATGCTCATGCCCACGCCGGCCGTGTAGCCCTGGCCCAGCACGTTGCCGGCCATCATCTCGCCGGCCACGAACAGGTTCTCACTCGGCCGCCCGCCGAAGCGCACCGCGGCCGTGGCATCGGTCTTCAGGCCGAGGTAGGTGAAGGTGACACCCGGCCGCACCGCGTAGGCGGTGAAGGGCGGCCGGTCCAGCGGCAAGGCCCAGTGGGTCTTGGCCGGGGCCAGGCCCTCGGTGCGGCAGTTGTCCAGCCGGGTGTGGTCGAACTGGCCCGGTCGGCAGGCGGCGTTGTAGGCGTCCAGGGTCTGCATGAAAGTGGCCACGTCCAGCCCCAGCGCCGCGGCCAGCGCCGGCAGCGTGGGCGCGCTGACCCCCGGGAAGACCGGCGGCATGAAGCGCCCCTGGGCCTTGGCATCGATGATGGAGTACGCGATCTGCCCCGGCTGCTGCGCCACCAGGCGGCCCCAGATCGCGTAGCGCTTGGGCCAGAAGTCTTCGCCTTCGTCGTAGAAGCGCC
>CAYTWU010000207.1:0-6501 GCA_964442175.1 uncultured Rubrivivax sp. | reverse complement strand
CTTCACGCCGGTGTAGCTCAGTTGGTAGAGCAGCGCATTCGTAATGCGAAGGTCGAGGGTTCGACTCCTTTCACCGGCACCAGACAACTTGATGCCCACACGCAGAGGGCCTGACGAGACGTCAGGCCCTTTTCATTGGTCGGTTTTGAACACCCCATCCCATCAACGCCTGGCCCTGGCCGCCGGCCTGACCGTGGTCGCGGTGTGGGGCGCCAACTTCGCGGTGCAGAAGGCCTTGTTCGACCTGCTGCCACCCGCCGCCTTCCTGTTTGCGCGCTACCTGATGCTGCCGCTGTGCGCGGCGGCCTTGCTGTTGCACGCCAACGGTGGCCGCTGGCTGCACCTGCCACGCGCCGATGCGCTGCGCCTGGTGGGTCTGGGCGTGCTGGCGCACACCGTGCACGTCAGCCTGGTGACCTTCGGCATCCACTGGTCCACCGCGTTTTCCAGCGCCTTGATCATGGCCTGCGGGCCGGTGTTCACGCTGCTGATCCTGCACGCCGCCGGCATCGAGCGGCTGGCGCGGGGCCAGGTGGCCGGTGTCGCACTGGCCTGCGCCGGCGTGCTGGTCTTCCTGTCCGACAAGCTGCTGGGCGCGCAGTGGACGGCCACGGGCGGCGACCTGCTGATGTTGTTTGCCGCCTCGCTCTTTTCGTACTACACGGTGATGAGCAAGCCGCTGATCCAGCGCCATGGCGGCGTGGCCGTGATGGCCTACGCCACGCTGGCCGGCAGCCCGCTGATCGTGCTGGCCGCCCTGCCCACCGCCTGGCACGCGCCCTGGGCGCAGATGAGCGCGCTGCAATGGGGCCTGCTGCTGTGGGCCTCGCTGGTCTCGGCCTTCCTGGGCTGGCTGGTCTGGGGCTGGGTGAATGCACAGCGCGGCGTGGCGCGCACGGCGCCGCTGCAGTACCTGATGCCGCTGGTGGCCGGCGCGGTGGCCTGGTGGGCCACGGGTGAGCGCTTTGGTGCGCTGAAGATCGGCGGCGCCGTGCTCACGCTGGCCGGCGTGGCGCTGGCGCAGTACGCCACACGCAGCGAGGCTCAGCCGGCGTAGACCGCCAACGCGGCCTGCAGCCGATCGCGCACCGCCGCACGCAGGGCCGGCGGGCCCAGCACCTGCACATGTTCGCCGTGGCGCAGCACGTCCATGGCCAGTTCGGTCACGTCCACAAAGGGCAGGCGCAGTTCGTAGCCGCCGTCGTCACGCCAGCGCCCGGCCTGCTCCGGGTGCCACTCCTCATGCGCCACCCAGGCCGCGGCCTCGGCGTCGAAGTGAAGCTCGGCCCACTGCACGTCACGCCCGGCGAAGATGCCGTAACCGCGGTCCAGCGCCGCTTCGACCTCGGCCACCGGCACCTCGTGCGCCGGGGCGTCCAGCACCGTGGTCTGCTCGATGGCGTCCAGCGCAAAGCGGCGCAGGCCGCCGCTGCGGTGGCACCAGGCATCCAGGTACCAGGTGTGGCGGTAGTGCACCAGGCGCTGCGGCGAAACCTCGCGCTCGCTGCGCGCCATGCGCCGGCGTGTCAGGTAGCGCAGATGCAGCCTGCGCCGCGCCAGCAGCGCATCACCCACCCGCTCGAAAGCCTGCGGCGGCACCGGGCGGCGCGCGGTGCCGGCGATGCGCACCCGCTGCATCAGTTCAGCCGCCTGCGCCTCGTTGGCCCCCAGCATGCCGTGCAGCTTGTCCAGCAAGGGCTGCAGGTGGCGCGCCAGCACCCCACCTTCGTCCAGCCCGCGCACCAGCTGGTGCATGGTCAACAGCGCGTGGATCTCGGGTTCGCTGAACCAGACGCCGGGCAGCTGGTGCTGGGGTTGCCGGACATCGGCACCAGCGAGCCGGTAACCGTTGCTGTCCCGGTCGTAGGCAATGGGCGCATCCATGCGGTCACGCAGGTACTGCAGGTCGCGCTTGAGCGTGGCGGGCGACACCTCAAGCTCTTCCAGCAGCCGCTCGAAGCTGACCGAGCCATGGCTGCGGATCAACACCTCGATGCGGTAGAAACGTTCTGTTCGATCCATTTCCCGATTTTAGAGGGGTAGCTCATCCCATGAGCTACCGGGCTCACACACTGGCAACGCCGGGGTCCTCCCGGTGCCCACCGAGTGATTGCCACCATGCAACAAGCCCTGTTCGAACCCGCCCTGCTGCCCCCATCCCCGGCCGCACTGCCGGCCCAGCGCTGGTGGCGCTTGCAAGGTGATGCCCGACGCCGCGGCCGGGGCCTGGAGCCGCTGCTGGTGACACCCCGGTTCCTGGCCCGCATCGACAGCCCCGTCTGCCCGGTGCAGCGCACGCCGCTGGGCCCGCGCACGGCGGTGGTGGTGGCCTTGCGCGACGATGCCGCCGTGGCCGCGGGCCACCTGGCCACGCTGGGCCCGGCCGCGGCCGCCGCCACCCCCGGCCGCTGGCAGGACGCCTGGGCCGCCGCCGAAACGGCCGACGCCACCAGCCCGCTGGACACCGCCGCCTGGCGGCGCCTGGCGGTGCTGCGCAGCTTCGTGCAGCCGCTGCAGCCGGTGGAGGTGGCGCGCCTGCCCCTGCACGTGCTGCCACCCAACCGCCTGCGGGTGCTGAGCCCGGTGCAAGGCCTGCAGGTGGCCGCCACCTTGGCGCTGCGTGGCGCCGACCGTGCCGTGCGGCTGCTGCAGCTGGCCGCGCTGGCCGCTGCAGAGGACACCCGGCAGGCCCTGCGGGTGTTTGTGCTGACCCTGCTGGCGCGCTGCCCGGCCGACCTGGACACGCTGCCGACACCCGCCGCCCGCCAGGCGCTGGAAGACCTGTGGGGTGATGCGCTGCTGCAACGTCGCTGGGAACGGCTGGCGCTGCGCCTGTCGGACGCCGAAGCCGAGCGGCTGCTGCTGCGCGCGCGCCGCGGCCGCCTGCTGGGCAGCGGCTGGCGGCCGCTGGACAAGGGCTTCGCCACCGACGGCTGGGCGCTGCCGGCGTCAGAATCCACGCATGCTGTTGCCCCGATCCGCCTGGTGGACCCTGTTCTGGCTGCAGGTCGGCGCCGTCACGCTGCTGATGCTGGTGCCACAACCGCCGGCTGCCGCTGACACCGGCTGGGACAAGCTGAACCACGTGCTGGCCTTTGCCGGGCCTTGTTTTGCCGGGCTCGCGGCCCGTGCCGGCCGCGGCTGGCGCAGCGCGCTCAGCATCGCGCTGGGGCTGCTGCTCTGGGGCGGGTTGCTGGAGGCCTTGCAAGGCCTGCTGCCGCCGCGCAGCGCCGAGTGGCTGGACCTGCTGGCCGATGCCATCGGCGTCGCCACGGGTGCGCTGGCCTACGCCAGCGCCCGGCGTTTGCTCAGAGCCGCCGCAGGCTGACCGGGGCCGGCGACGGCGGCGCAGGGGGCGCCACATCCAGCACCGCGGCCGTGGGCCGTGCCTCGGCTTCGCCTTCGTGGTCCTGGGCGTCGCGGTCGATCACCGCCACGGCCATCTTCGAGCGCAGGGTGGCCAGGCCACGCGGTTCCCAGTTCGTCACCAGGCCCTCGAACTGCTCGTGTGCACGCTTGAGCACGTCCAGCGGCACCTTGTACAGCGCCGCCCGCAGGCCATGCTGCTGCAACGCGTGTTCGATGTAGGCCAGGTAGCGCAGCTCCTGGCGGATGCTCGCATCGGCGCCCAGCACCTCGGCCAGCTGCGCGCGCATCTCGTCCAGCTCCGCCTGCGCCCGTGTGGCCAGCAGTTCCTCGCGGGTCTGCGGGCGCCTGGGCGCCTCGCGCTCGGCCAGTTCCACACGCACCCCGCCGCGCAGCTTCAGGCGCAGGTGGCAACGGAAGAACAGGTGGGCGGCGCGCCCGATGGGGCGCAGGGTCTTGCGGACGATGTCCATGGGCCGGTGGCGTCAGAGCGGTCGGATCACACTGCCTTGTCTATCGGCCGCTGCGTGCCCTGACTGAAGGCGGCGCCTGCAAGCAGATGTCAGGGCCGGCCGCCCACCGGCTCAGGCCAGGCAGGTGCGGTTCTTGCCGGTGCGCTTGGCCTCGTACAAGGCCTCGTCGGCGCGCTCCAGCGCCGTCTCCAGGGCCTCGCCCGGCCGCCAGGCGGTGACGCCGGCCGAGAACGTGACCAGCACCTCGCGCCCGTCGTGCATGAACAGGCTGGCGCTCAGCGCCCGCTGCAGCCGCGTCAGCGCCACCTGTGCCTCGTCGGCCGGCGTGGCGGGCAGCAGCACCACGAACTCCTCGCCGCCGAAGCGGGCCACGGTGTCCACCGGCCGCAGCCGCTCGCGCACGGCAGCGGCGAGCGCCTTCAGCGCCTGGTCACCGGCGGCATGGCCCAGCGAATCGTTGAGCTTCTTGAAATTGTCGATGTCGATCAGGCCGACGGCCAGGTGCGCCGCATCGCCTTCGGCACGCCCGACGCGCGCCACCTCGGCCTCGAAGGCCTGCTGCAGCCCGCGCCGGTTGGCGACCTGGGTCAGCATGTCGGTCGACACCTCGTCCGACAGGCGGCGCAGCTCGGCCTCCAGCTCGCGCACACGGCCCTCCAGCGCGCCCGCGCGGGCGTGGTCCTGCTGCAAACGGTCCTGCGTGCCGCGCACGAGGTTCTGCACCGCGTGGCTTTCGTCCACCAGGGCGCGCACGACGCCGGCCAGGCTTTCCAGCGTGTCGGCACGGGCAATGGCCTCGGCATGGCGGCCAACACGCTCGCCGAAGCGGCCGGTGTGCTCGCCGAGTTCGCTCAACTCACCCAGCAGGCGCTGGATCAGGTCTTTCAGCGCCTGGCCGGCGGCGTTGCGTTCGGCCTGCACACGCTGCTGGCGCAAGCGGGTCTCGTGCAGCAGTTCGGTCGCGGCACGCACGCTGCGGCTGTTGACCCCATCGGCGAGGCTGGCCTGCAGGGTCTCGCACTGGCCGCGGGCCCAGCTGGCGTCTTCCGACAGCTCCGTCAGGCCCTGGCTGAGTTCGGTGCACAGGCGTCCCACGTCGTCAAACAGCCGGTGCCGGTGGCCCAGCAGGCGGCGGGCGCGCTCGCAGGCGTCGGCCAGCGCCTGCACGGTGGCAGGTTCCGGCCCGGTCCGGGCCAGCTGGTCGGCCAGGCGCGCCAGCTCGTCGGCCAGCAGGCCGGCGCGCGGCTCGGTGGCCGGCAATGCGGCCTGCACCACGCTCTGCAACGAGGTGGTGACCGCGGGCCAGGCCCCGCTGTCGGCGGCATGCGGCACCGTGGCGGCGGGCGCGGCGGCGGCCATCGCCGACTCGCCCTCCACCGGCAGATCGGCCTCCCAGGCCTGCAACAGCGATTGCAGGCGCTGCTGCAGCCGCTGGGCATCGCTGGCGCTGCTGTCCAGCACCCGCTGCAGGCTCTCTTTCTTGCGCGCCGGCGTCCATTGACGGGCCCCGCGCTCCAGGCCACGCATGACACGTTCGATCAAGGCGGCCCACTGGGCCCCCGCATGGCGCGCATCGGGCGGGGGCGGCAGGCCGGCTTCTTCGGCATAGGCCCGCGCGTAGTTCTCGGGCGTGGGCTCCTGGTGCGCCAGCGCCAGCCGGCGCAGCGCGCCCTTGGCCAGCTGCGCCGGGGTGGCGCCGTCAGCGGCCACGTTGGCCGGAACCGGCCAGGGCCGGTGCACCCACGGCCGGCCAGGTGTCCAGGCGCGGCAGGTTGGGGGCTTCGTTCTTCAGCCACTCTTCCAGCGCCTCGGGCGGCACCGGGCGGCAGAACATGTAACCCTGCATCACGCTGCAGCCCAGGCGCTGCAGCACCTCCATCTGGCGCAGCATCTCCACGCCCTCGGCCACCACGCGCAGACCCAGGGCCTTGGCCAGCGCCACGACGGCCTGCACGATGGCCGGGCTTTGCGGGGTGATGCCGAGGTCGCGCACAAAGCCGCGGTCGATCTTCAGTTCGGCAATCGGCAGCGTGGTCAGGTAAGCCAACGAGGAATACCCGGTGCCGAAGTCGTCGATGGAGATCTCGACCCCGATCTCGTTGAGCCGGTGCAGCGTGGGGATCACGCTCTGCAGGTCGTTCATCAGGTTGTGTTCGGTGATCTCGAGCCGGATCATGCTGTGCGGCACGCCGTTGCTGGTGACGGCATCGTGGATGAAGTCCACCAGGTCGCTGCGCGAGAACATGTGGCTCGGCAGGTTGATCGAGATCGGGTATTCGAACCCGGCCCGCTGGCGCCAGACCTTGGCCTGGCGCGCCGCTTCACGGATCAGCCAGCCCGACATCGGCACGATGAGGCCGGTTTCTTCGGCCAGCGGGATGAAGTCGTTCGGCGGCACCAGCTTGCCGTCGCGCTGCCAGCGCATCAGCGCCTCGGTACCGACGACGATGCCCTTGCGCACGTCCACCTGCGGCTGGTAGTGCAGCACCAGTTCCTCGCGTTCGATGGCCTTGTGCAGCGCGGTTTCCAGCTCGAGCTTGTCGCGTGCAGTGCCGGTCAGGGCCGGGCTGTAGACCATCGCGCCATTGCGGCCCGAGCCCTTGACGGAATACATCGCGACGTCGGCGTTGCGCAGCAGGTCGACGACGGATTCGCCATCGCG
>CAYTWU010000206.1:0-6511 GCA_964442175.1 uncultured Rubrivivax sp. | reverse complement strand
CCAGCATCACGTAGTGCACCTTGTGGTGCGGCGTGCTGGTGAAGAAGTACTGCAGCGCGCGGCCGATCTCCTGCGACAGGCTGTCCACGAACGGGGCCAGGATGGCGCTGTCGTAGTCTTCCGGCAGGTCGCCGGCCAGCTTCTTGGCCTCGGCCTCCTCGAAGGAAAAACCGTACTGGCGGGAAATCAGCTGCGTGAGCTGCGAGCCGCCAAAGGCCTGGTCGCGGTCGTACAGCATCTCGTCATCGCGCAACACCTTCAGGCTGGTGGTGTCGGCACCGATCTCGAACAGGGCCACCAGCGCGTCGCGCCCTTCGTTGGGCAGGCCGCTGACGATGCGGCCCATGGCCAGGCGGGACGCGTGGGATTCGATGTCCAGCACGACCGGTTTGAGACCGGCGGCCTCGGCCAGGCCCTGGCGGTCCTGCACGCGGTCCTTGCGCGAGGCGGCGATCAGGACCTCGACGTCACCCGCCGAGGTGGGGCTGGGGCCGATGACGCAGAAGTCCAGGCTCACCTCGTCCAGCGAAAACGGGATGTACTGGTTGGCCTCGGACTCGACCTGGAGTTCCATCTCCTCGTCGCGCAGGCCGGCGGGCAGCATGATCTTCTTGGTGATGACCGCCGATTGCGGCATGGCCATCACGACCTGCTTGGTCTTGGTACCGCTCTTGGCCACCACCTTGCGGACGGCCTCGGCCACCTCGTCGAACTTCTCGATCTGCCCGTCGGTGATCCAGCCCTTTTCGAAGGGCTCGGACCCGAACCGTTCGAGCACGAATTCGCCGCTTGCGGACTGGCCCAGCTCGACGAGCTTGACGCTCGACGAACTGATGTCCAACCCGATCACCGGCGGATGTTTGCGGCCCAGCAGTACGTCCAGAAAGCTCACGAAGCTCCACTCCCCAGAGGTGAAGGAGTACCCCCGGATTGTTAAGAAGTTACTTCAATGCTAGCAGTAAAGCCCTTGTGCACCAAAGAGAAAATGCCAAAGCGAGTGTGTCGCTCGTTGCGCTGGCCCGACGCTTCAAACTGCAGTTGAAACAACCCGCAATTCATTTCCAGGGGGAACCCTGAGGCCTGTGCCGGAATTCACGGACAGGGCCTGGAGCGGTTACAAGAGGGGGCTTCCTATAATCACGGCGCCGCCTTCCCAGACGATGACAACACCCCCACCCGCTGCCGCCAACGGTGCCCGCCACTGGCTGCTGCGCATGTTCAGCTGGGCCGTCGGGCTCGCCACCGCAGGGGTGCTGGCCATCGCGCTGGTGGTGGGCGTCGCCCTGGCGGTGGCCTACCCCAACCTGCCGGAGGTGAGCAGCCTGAGCGACTACCGCCCCAAGCTGCCGCTGCGCGTGTATTCGTCGGACGGCGTCTTGCTGGGTGAGTTTGGCGAGGAACGGCGCACCTTCATCCCCATCGCGCAGATTCCGCCCGTGATGAAGCAGGCGGTGCTGGCCGCTGAAGATGCCCGCTTCTACGAACACGATGGCGTGGACTACAAGGGCATGGTGCGGGCCGTGATCGAGAACCTGCGCGATGCGCGCAGCCAGGGTGCCTCCACCATCACCATGCAGGTGGCGCGCAATTTCTACCTGTCCACCGAGAAGACTTTCACGCGCAAGATCTACGAGGTGCTGCTCACCTGGAAGATCGAACGCCTGCTCAGCAAGGACCAGATCCTCGAGCTCTACCTGAACCAGATCTTCCTGGGCCACCGCGCGCACGGCTTTGCCGCCGCGGCGGAGGTCTACTTCGGCAAGTCGCTCGCCGAGCTCACCGTTGCCGAGGCGGCCATGCTGGCCGGCATCCCCAAGGCGCCGTCGGCCTTCAACCCGATCGCCAACCTGCGCCGCGCCACGGTGCGGCAGCAGTACGTGATCGAGCGCATGCTGGACAACGGCTACATCGACGCCGCCCAGCGCGACCAGGCCCGGGCCCAGGTGTTGCGGCTGCGCCCGGCCCAGGCGGTGGCGGTGCACGCCGAGTACGTGGCCGAAACAGCCCGGCAGCTGGTCTTTGCGCAGTATGGCGACGAGACCTACTCGCGGGGGCTGAACGTGGTGCTGTCGGTGGATTCCGGCCTGCAACAAGCCGCCTACAAGGCCTTGCGCCGCGGCATCCTCACCTATGAGCAGCGCCAGTTCTACCGCGGCCCGGAGGCCTATGTGGACCTGCCGTCCGACCCGGCCGCGGTGGATGCACGCGTTGCCGAGGCCTTGGCCGACCGCCCCGACCAGGACGAGCTGCGCGCGGCTGTGGTGCTGGAGGCCTCGGAGAAGGAGGTCAAGGCCGTGCTGCAGAACGGCGAAACCATCACCGTGCCGGCGGCCGGGCTCAAACCCGTGGCCTCGGGCCTGGCGGCCAAGGCACCGCCCAAGATCCAGATCCGCCGTGGCGCCGTGGTGCGTGCACTGCAGGATGCCAAGGGCCAGTGGTCGCTGACCCAGCAGCCCGAGGTCGAAGGGGCGTTGGTCGCCACCGACCCCCGCACCGGCGCGATCCGCGCCCTCGTGGGCGGCTTCGACTTCGGAAAGAACAAGTTCAACCACGTGACGCAGGCGCAGCGCCAGCCGGGCTCCAGCTTCAAGCCCTTCGTCTACTCGGCGGCACTGGAAAAGGGTTTCACGCCGGCCACGGTGGTGAACGACGCGCCGCTGTTTTTCGACGCCGCCGATACGGGCTCCCAGCCCTGGGAGCCGAAGAACTACGACGGCGAGTTTGCCGGCCCCTTGCCGCTGCACACCGCGCTGGCCAAGTCGAAGAACATGGTGTCGATCCGGGTGCTGCAGTCCATCGGCCCGGCCTACGCGCAGGACTGGATCACGCGCTTCGGCTTCGAACGCGAGAAACACCCCGCCTACCTGACCATGGCCCTGGGTGCCGGCACCGTGACGCCCCTGCAGATGGCCAGCGCCTACGGCGTGTTCGCCACCGGGGGTTACCTGTTGCCACCGTCGTTGATCGTCAAGGTGACCGACAGCCAGGGCCGTGTGCTGCGCGAGACGCCGCCAGTGGTGCTGGACGAAAGCCTGCGCACGCTGGAAGAACGCAACGCCTTTGTGATGGCTTCGCTGCTGCAGGAGATCACCCGCTCCGGCACGGCGGCCAACGCCCAGCGGCTGTTGAAGCGGCCGGACCTGTACGGCAAGACCGGCACCACCAACGACTCGATGGACGCCTGGTTCGCCGGCTACCACCCCAGTCTGGTGGGCGTGGTCTGGATCGGCTACGACACGCCCAAGAAGCTGGGCTCGCGCGAAACCGGGGGTGGCCTGGCGCTGCCGGTGTGGATCGACCTGATGGCCCACGCCCTGAAGGGCGTGCCGGTGGTCGAGCCGGCGCCGCCCGCCGGCGTGCTGGCGCAGGACGGGCTCTGGCTTTACGACGAGTTTGCCGGTGGCGCCGGCGTGCGCAGTGTGGGCCTGGATGAACAGGTGCCGCAGGCGCCGTCCAGCGACGAGCGCAACAGCATCCTCGATCTGTTCAGGCGTTGATCAAGCCGCCTCGAAGCGCAGTGCCAAACCGGCCTGAGCACTGGCTTCACGCGACAGCACCTCGAAGAACTCGCGCCCGTCCTTGGTGTCGCGCCAGGCGCCGTCCTGGTGCCTGAAGTGGAAGCCGCCGTCGCGCGAGGCCAGCCACAGCTCCTGCAACGGTGGCTGGGTGTTGATCACGATCTTGCTGCCGCCCGGGAAGCTCAACTCCAGCAGGCCGCCGGTGCGCTGCGGGTCGATGTCCACCACGTCGTCCTGCAGCCAGCGGTCCACCGTCGCCTCCACCGTGGACAGGGTCGCCTGGGCCAGGCGCTGGTACTCGACGTCGCTCAGGGATGCCATGGGGCGCTCGCTAGAATCTTGCGGATGCGAAGGCCCAAGAGTGTAGTGCTGTCCCTGCTGACCCTGGCCGCGGTGCTGGGTTTGCAGGCTTGTGGCCAGAAGGGCCCGTTGAGCTTGCCGGCGCCGGCCGGTGCGGCCTCCGGGGCGGGGCGCTGATGTTGCCCGGCGCCCCTCACCTGGCGCGCAACGGCGCCGGCCACCTGACGCTCGACGGCCTGCCGCTGGCCGACCTGGCCCGTGCCTTCGGCAGCCCGCTGTACGTGTATTCGCAGCAGGCCATGCTGGACGCGCTGGCGCCCTACCAGCGTGCACTGGCGGGCCGCCGGCACCTGGTCTGCTACGCGATGAAGGCCAACGCCAACCTGGCCGTGCTGCAGACCTTCGCACGCGCGGGCTGCGGGCTGGACATCGTCTCCGGCGGCGAGCTGCTGCGCGCCCAGGCGGCCGGCGTGCCAGGCGAGCACATCGTCTTTTCTGGTGTCGGCAAAAGCCCGGCCGAGATGCGCGCCGCACTGCAGCACGGTGTGCGCTGCTTCAACGTCGAAAGCCTGCCGGAGCTGGACACCTTGTCGGCCGAAGCCGTGGCGCTGGGCCGGCGCGCGCCGGTGAGCCTGCGTGTGAACCCCGATGTGGACGCTGGCACCCACCCCTACATCTCGACCGGGCTGCGCGACAACAAGTTCGGCATCCCGCACGATGCGGCGCTCGCCGCCTACCGGCACGCCGCGTCGCTGCCCGGGCTGGTGGTGATGGGCATCGATTGCCACATCGGCTCGCAGATCACGCAGATCGCCCCTTACCTCGACGCACTGGACCGCCTGCTCGACCTGGTCGAAGCACTGGAGGCCGACGGCATCCCGCTGCAGCACATCGACGTGGGTGGTGGCCTGGGCATCCGCTACGCCGACGAGGACCCACCGTCGGCCGATGTGCTGATCGGCCAGCTGCTGCAACGCCTGGACGCCCGCGGCCATGGCGGGCGTGAGCTGCTGATGGAACCTGGCCGTTCGCTGGTCGGCAACGCCGGCGTGCTGCTGACCCAGGTGCAGGTGCTCAAGCCCGGCCCCAGCAAGAACTTCTGCATCGTCGATGCTGCCATGAACGACCTGGTGCGCCCGGCCATGTACGAGGCCTGGATGGCGATCGAGCCTTCCCAGGCACGGCCCGAGCCCGCGCCGACCTGGGACGTGGTAGGCCCGGTGTGTGAATCGGGCGACTGGATCGGCCGCGCCCGCGCGCTGGCGGTGCAGCCGGGTGATGTGCTGGCGGTGCTGTCGGCCGGCGCCTATGGCATGGCGATGGCCAGCAACTACAACACCCGGCCACGCGCGGCCGAGGTGCTGATCGTCAACGGCCAGCCGCAGCTGGTGCGCGAACGTGAACAGGCGGCCCAGCTGTTCGCAGGCGAACGCTTGTTACCTTAGCGCGCGCGCCCGGTCCGGGTAGTCGGTGATCAGGCCGTCCACCCGCCAGGCCAGCAGGCGGGCCATGTCGGCCGGCTCATTCACCGTCCACGGCACGACCTGCAGTCCCAGCGCCTGCGCCTCGCGCACCTGGGCCTCGGTCAGGTCCCGGAAGAACGGCGACCAGACCTGCCCGCCGGCCGCCTTGACCATGCGCGGCACCGAGCCGGCTGCGGCGAGCGACTGGCCCGCCGTCCACGCCGGCGCCTCGACGTTGTTGAAGTTCGGCCGCTGGATGCTCAGGTAGGCCGTGCGCACCTGCGGCACCAGCTGCTGCCAGCGTTGCAGCACGGCCCAGTCGAAGCTCTGCAGCACCACGCGTGGCCCCACGCCAGCGGCTTGAACAGCGGCCGCGACGGCCTCCACCAGCACGGGCAGCGGCGCATACCGCTCGGGCGCTGTCGGGTCGCGTTTGATCTCGATGTTGAAGCGGGTGCGTGGCCCGCCCAGGGCCAGCACGTCGGCCAGGCGCGGGATGCGCTGGCCGTCGGCTGCCACCTGCTGCGGGAAGTCTCGCGCCGTCTTGCTGTCGGGCCGGGCCCGGCCCACGTCGTAGGTCTGCAGCTCGGCCCAGCGCAGCGACAGGATCAACGGCCCCGGGCCGGCCAGCCAGCGGCCGCTGGCATCGCGGGTGAGGTCGGGATTCAGCGCGGGGTCGTGCGACACCACGGGCACGCCGTCGGCGGTGAGCACCACGTCCAGCTCCAGCGTGTCCGCGCCTTCCTGCAGCGCACGCTGAAAGGCGGCCACGGTGTTTTCGGGCGCCAGGCCCCGCGCACCGCGGTGGCCCTGCAGGTCCCACGCCCGGGCCGGCAGCACCGCCAGCCCCAGGGCCAGCAGCGCCAGCGCAGCCCGGTGGCTCACACGCGGCCTTCTTCCACCGCGTGGCAGGCCACGCGGATGCCCTTGAAGTCCTTGAGCTGCGGCCGCTCGCTGCTGCAGCGTGCGTTGGCGTGCGGGCAGCGCGGGTGGAAGGCACAGCCGCTGGGCGGGTTCAGCGGGTTGGGCACCTCGCCCTGCACCGGCGTGCGCGAGCGGCCGGTCATGTGGATGTCGGGAATGGCATCCAGCAGCATGCGCGTGTACGGGTGTCGCGGGTTACCGAACAGCTCGCGCTTGTCGGACTGCTCCACCAGCCGGCCCAGGTACATCACGCCGACCTGGTCGGCCACGTGCCGCACCACGGCGAGGTTGTGGCTGATGAACAGG
>CAYTWU010000205.1:0-6535 GCA_964442175.1 uncultured Rubrivivax sp. | reverse complement strand
GGGCGAAGCTCCACTTGCCGCGCTTGACGTCGTACTCCTCCGGCGCCTTGATCTCCACCAGGTGGCCCACCGCCGAGGTGACCACGTAACGCTCGTTCTCGAAGTGGTCGGCGTATTTCTCGAACTTGCCGCTGCCGGGCGTGAGCGCGCGGACGATGTCCTGCGCCACGCTGGGTTTCTCCGCAATGATGATGGCCTTGCCCGCTGCCTTGTCCGCCGCCGTGCCTGCTGCCTTGCCTGTTGCCATGTATCGCCTGATGCCTTGCCTACAATGCCGCTGCTCTCGCGCACGCACACACACGCGCGCACGCCCACCATTCAATGTACCCAATGAAGAAGCCCGTGCAAGCCAAGGTCGATGGACGGCGCATCCAGGTCCGGCGCTCCGGGGTGCACGGCAAGGGGGTGTACGCGCTGCAGCCCATCGCCGCGGGCGAACGCATCATCGAGTACACGGGTGAGCGCATCAGCTGGCCCGAGGCGCTGCGCCGCCACCCGCACGACCCGGCCGATCCGCACCACACCTTCTACTTCCACATCGACGACACCCAGGTCATCGACGCCAAGTACGGCGGCAACACGGCGCGCTGGATCAACCACGCCTGCGAGCCCAACTGCGAATCCGAGACCACCGACGGGCGTGTCTTCATCAAGGCGCTGCGCGACCTGATGCCCGGCGAAGAGCTGTTCTACGACTACGGCCTGGTGATAGACGAGCGCCACACGCCCAAGCTCAAGAAAGAGTACGCCTGCCGCTGCGGCGCGGCCAGCTGCCGCGGCACGATGCTGGCGCCCAAGCGGCGCTGAGGCCGGCATGCAGCCTGCCATCGCCCTGAACTGGCGCGCCGATGTGCTGGCGCAGCAACTCGCACCGCTGCTGCCCGGCATCGACGTGCAGGTGCAGGCGCAGCTGGGCTCCACCAACACGCAGCTGCTGGAACAGGCCCGCGCCGCTGCGCCGGGCGTGTGCCTGCCACAGCTGCTGGTGGCCGAGCACCAGACGGCCGGCCGGGGCCGGCTGGGCCGCAGCTGGGTGTCGGAGGCGGGCGCTTCGCTGACGTTTTCACTGCTGCTGCCGCTGGCCCCGGCCAGCTGGTCCGGTTTGTCGCTGGCCGTGGGCTGTGCGCTCGCCGATGCGCTGGAGCCGGCCGCCACCCCGCCGCGGCTGGCGCTGAAGTGGCCCAACGACCTGTGGTGGCGGGACGGCCCCGGCCGTGGCCGCAAGCTGGGCGGCATCCTGATCGAGACCGTGGCCGCCGGTGCGCAGCGGCTGGCCGTGGTCGGCGTGGGCCTGAACATCCAGCCGCCGCCCCAGGCCGATGACGACCGCCTGAGCCATGGCCTGGCCAGCGTGTGCGAGCTGGACCCGGCCGCCGCCGCGCCGGGTGTGCTGGCCGCCGTGGCGGGCCCGCTGGTGCGGGCGCTGCAGCGTTTTGAAGCCGAGGGGTTTGCGCCTTTCCATGCGGCGTTTGCACGGCGCGATCTGCTGGCCGGCCAGGCCCTGGCCACGTCGGGTGCCGAGCCGGCGCTGCAGGGCCGCGGCGAGGGCGTGGACACCGACGGCGCCCTGCTGCTGCGCAGTGCCGATGGCACGCTGCACCGCGTCAGCAGCGGCGAGGTCAGCGTGCGCCTGCACAGCCCGGGTGCGCGGCCATGCTGAGGGCGCTGGTGGTCCTGCTGCTGCTGGCCAACGCCCTGTGGTGGGCCTGGTCACAGGGCTGGTTGCCGGCCAGCGCGCTGCCTTTCCCCACCGAAGCCGGCCAGCGCGAGCCGCAACGCGTGGCCGCCCAGCAGCGGCCGGACAGCGTGCGCATCCTGCCCTCGGCAGAAGCGCGCCGCCTGGCCGCCGCCGCCTGCCTGCAGGCCGGCCCCTACAGCGACGAACGCTGGCCCGCCGCCGCCGCCGTGGTGGCACGCGCCGGCCTGCCCACGGCCGCCTGGCAGCGGGTGCCGGTGGACGCGGGCTCGCTGCTGCGCGTGCCCGAGGCCGACCCGGCCCAGCAGGTGCTGCTGCAGGCGCTGCAGGAGCCCGACCTGGGCGAGGCCTTCAAGCCCTGCCCTTGACATCCGCCTGGACCCCGGCGCGGGCCAGCGCGGCACTGGCCGCCACCAGCAGCAGCAGCCAGCCGGCACCCATGGCGCCGCCACCACCGCCGGAGGGCGTCGGTGCCGGCGTGGGGGGCGGATTCGCCGCGGCCACCGTCACGCTGCGCAGCGCCACGCTGGTGTTGCCCTGGTCGTCGGTGACCGTGAGCTGCACGCTGAAGCTGCCGGCCCCGGTGGGCACGAGGCTGACGCTGGCGGCATCGGCCGCCCCGCTGAAGCCGCTGACGATGCCGCCGGTGCCACGCAGCACCCAGCTGTAAGCGGCCACGCTGCGGCCCACGGCCACCATGCTGCCGGCCCCATCCAACTGCACCGCGGCACCCGCCGTGGGGGCGGCGGTGGTGACGGCGATGCGCGCAAAGGCCCCGTCGGCGGCTGCCACGGCCCCCGCAGCATCGAGCATGCCGGCGCCGCACAGGCCGCTGATGCAGTAACACTGCAACTGGTCGGCGCCGCCCGGCGCGCGGCACTGCGGCACGGGCGTGGGGTCGTCCGGGCCGTTGTCGGCACCGGTGGTGGGGAAGGCCCGAGCGCTGGCCTGCAACGCGGTCTTCACCTCGTCCGGGGTCAGCGCCGGCCGGCCGGACAACATCAGGGTCACCGTGCCGGCGACGATGGGCGACGAAAAGCTGGTGCCCACCGTGATGTTGTAGCTGTCGGTCCAGATCGGCGAACCCGGGCCCTGGGTGCCGTTGTTGCTGCCGGCCAGGATGGGGTACAGGCAGGGCTCACCCGCATCGATGTTGACGCAGTTGCCACCCGGTGCACTGATCGTGATCTGGGAGCCCAGGTCGCTGAACCCCACCTTGGTGCCGGCGTGCCGCAGGCCGCCCACACCGATGACGCCAGGGCAGTTGGCCGGCGACCCCACGGCCTGCCCGGTGTCGTTGCCGGCCGCGGCCACCACCACCGCGCCGGCGGTGTTGATGCGCTGCACCGCCTCGATGTAGCTCTGCTCGCAGGCCCCGCCGCCGCCCAGGCTCAGGTTGAGCACCCGCGCCGGGTTGGCATTGACGATGCCGGCCACCGGTTCCAGCCCCGCGGCCCACAACATGCCGGCGATGATGTCGGAATCGTAGCCGCCGCACTTGCCCAGCACCCGCACCGGCAGGATGCGCGCACCGAAGGCCAGCCCGGCCATGCCGTTGTTGTCGTTGCTGAGCGCGCCCAGGATGGTGGACACCTGGGTGCCGTGCCAGGAGCTGGGGCCGGCGATACAACCGGCCAGCGGGCCGCTGCGGCTCTCGGCGTCCGTGACCCAGTCGCCCGGGTCGCTGGGGTCGGCGTCGGCACCGTCGCCATCGTTGGCGGTGGTGATGTCCACGATGGTGTCGATGCCGGGCAGCAGGCGGCCGGCCAGATCGGGGTGGTCCGTGCGCACCCCGGTGTCCAGCACGGCGACGACGATGCCTTCGCCACCGGCCGGGCGCCGTGCCCACGCGGCTTCGGCGTTGACGGCCGACACGAAACTGCTGTCCGGTGCGCGGAAGTACCACTGGCCGGCGTCCGGGCCCAGCGGCCGGCCGGTGCTGGCCGGGTACAGCGGGTCGTTGGGCACCATCTGGGCGCGGCGGCGGCGGTCGGGCACGGCCCAGGCCAGGTCCGGGTGGCCGGCCAGGCTGGCGGCCAGCGCCTCGCTGCTGACGCCGCTGGCATGCAGCACCTGCCAGCGTTCGCCCAGGGCCCGCCCGGTGGCCAGCGGCCGGCCGGCGCGGGCCGCCAGTGCGTCGGCGCGGCGCTGCAGGCGCTGCGAACGCTGGGCACTGGCTTCGGCCGCCAGCGGCCGGGTCTCGCCGCGCAGCACCGCGGCCTCGGGCTTGAAGGCCACGATCACGCGGGCCTCCGGTGCCGCCAGAGCCACCAGAGGCCCAACCAGGGTGGCCAGCACCCCGACGGCCAGGAATGTGCGCAGGATCTTCATCTGGCCAGTGTAGGTTCGGGCCCGACACGCCGGCGAATCACAGGGTTTCCACCAGCGTCCACGGCCCCGCTTCCTTCGGACGTGGGGGTAGCGAGGCTGGCACGGGGCATGCATAGTTGGCGTCCCATCGTTTTGCTGCCAGGAGTTCCGTTTGAAGCTCAAACTTTCCGCCCTCTGCGTCGCCGCCCTTGCTGTTGCAGCGGCACTGCCGGCCCAGGCCCAAGGCCGCGCCGACCTGGTCGCCCGCTCGCTGGCAGCCCAGGCGCGCTTCGTGCCGGGTGAAGTGCTGGTGCAGTTCCGCGCCGACGCGACCGAGGCCCGCAAGGCCGCCGCACTGGCCCGTGTGCAAGGCAGCCTGGTCAAGATGCTGCGTTCCAAGGCCAAGCGCAGCGACGGCCGTGGCGACCTGCACCGCGTGAGCACGCGCTCGCCGCTGGCCATGGCCGCGCTGCTGAAAGCACTGCAGGAAGACGACGCGGTTGACTTTGCCGAACCCAACTGGATCTACACCACCCAGGCCGTCTCCAACGACACCTACTACGTCAACGGCCAGCTCTGGGGCATGTACAGCGCAACCAGCACGCCCGCGAACCAATATGGCAGCGGCGCCGCCGACGCCTGGGCCGCCGGCAAGACCTGCAGCAGCGATGTCGTCATCGGCGTCATCGACGAAGGCATGCAGGTCACCCACCAGGACCTGCGTCCCAACGTCTGGGTCAACCCCGGCGAAATCGCCCGCAACGGCATCGACGATGACGGCAACGGCTACATCGACGACGTGAACGGCTGGGACTTCGTCTCCAACGACAAGAGTGTCTTCGACGGTGCGGCCGACGACCATGGCACCCACGTGTCGGGCACCATCGGCGGCGTCGGTGGCAACGGCAAGGGCGTGGCCGGCGTGTGCTGGAACGTCAAGATGATCAGCGGCAAGTTCCTGGGCGCGAACGGCGGCACCACGGCCGACGGCATCGAGGCCATCGACTACATGACCGACCTGAAGACGAGCCAGAACCTGAAGCTGGTGGCCACCAGCAACAGCTGGGGCGGCGGTGGTTTCTCGCAGGCCATGAAGGACGCGATCGACCGCGCCGGCGCGGCCGACATCCTGTTCATCGCGGCAGCCGGCAACAACGGCTCGAACAACGACGCTTCGCCGTTCTACCCCGCGTCCTACACCAGCGCCAACCTGATCTCGGTGGCCGCCATCACCTCCACCGGCGGTCTGGCCAGCTTCTCGAACTACGGCGCGACGTCGGTCGACATCGGCGCCCCGGGCAATGGCATCTGGTCCACCTTGCCGGGCGCCAAGCGGTTCCAGTCCAGCTACGGCAGTTACAGCGGCACCTCGATGGCGACGCCGCACGTCAGCGGCGCTGTCGCGCTGTACGCGTCGCTGAACCCGACGGCGACGGCCGCGCAGATCAAGGCCGCCATCCTGGCCGCCGCCAAGCCCACGCCTTCGCTGGCCGGCAAGACGGTGACCGGTGGTCGACTGGACGTCAGCGGCTTCTGATCCAGCCGACGTTTCCTCCGCGTTGAACAGCCGGGCCTGCGGGCCCGGCTTCTTTTTGGGCTCAGGGTGATGTCACACCACTGACAAGCGGTCGCCCTAGTGTGCGCGGTGCTCTCCACTGCAGGGAATCCGCCATGACACGCACACTGCTCAGCCTGGCGCTTTGTTTCAGCGCCACGGGGTCGGCGCTGGCCGAAGAGTTCCGCTTCAACCCGGTGGCCGACACCTCGATCTTTGCCAACGTCGGCGGCGAAGCGAGCAGTTGGGACGATGTCAGCGACGCCGGCAGCGATTCCATCTGGGTCAGCACCACAGGCGGGGGCATCGTCCGTCGCGGGCTGGTTCGCTTTGACCTCGGCGCGATCCCGGACGGCTACCGTGTGGTGTCGGCCACGCTGACCTTGTACGAATCGCGATCGCGCGACGACCACGACATCGGCCTGCACCGCCTGTTGGCGGGCTGGGGCGAAGGGGGGGCGAACGGCGGCGGGGTGGGCACCGGCGCCCCGGCGCAAGCCGGCGACGCCACCTGGCGCTGGCGGGACTACGGGGTGGCGGAGTGGTCCACCCGCGGTGGCGACTTTGTGGCCGAGGCCAGCGCCACGCTGCGCGTGGGTGCGCAGAATGCGTTCTACACCTGGGAGAGCAGCCCGGCCCTGGTGGCCGACGTGCAGGGCTGGCTGGACGACTCGACCAGCAGCTTTGGCTGGATGCTGATCGGGCGCGAAGACGACGCCCAGGTGGCCAAACGCTTCGACAGCCTGCAATCGGGCATCGCCGGCCAGCGGCCGCTGCTGGTGGTGCAGGCACTGCCGGTGCCGGAGCCGGCGAGCGCCCTGCTGCTGGCGCTGGGCGGCGCGGGCCTGGCCGCATGGTCGCGGCGCAGGCCGGTCACGGTCAGGCGATGACGCGCACCATCTCCAGCACCTTGTTGGAGTAGCCCCACTCGTTGTCGTACCAGGCGACGACCTTGACGAAGGTGCCATCGAGTG
>CAYTWU010000204.1:0-6548 GCA_964442175.1 uncultured Rubrivivax sp. | reverse complement strand
GCCTTCGTCAACATGGGCATGGTCAGCGGCATCCTGCCGGTGGTGGGCGTGCCGCTGCCCTTCGTGAGCTATGGCGGCACGGCGATGGTGACACTGGGCCTGGGGCTGGGCATCCTGATGTCGGTGGCCCGTTCGCGCCGCCTGATGCAATCGTGATCGGGGTCGTCGGCATCGGCAACATGGGCCTGGCGATGGCGCTGCGGCTGCGCGACAGCGGGCATGTGGTGGGGGTGCGCGACGTGGACCCGGCCGCCGAAGCGCGGGCCCGCAGTGAAGGGCTGGCGGTCTTTGCCACGCCCGCCGCGCTGGCCCGGGCCTGCACGCTGGTGATCGTGGCCGTGGTGGATGGCGCGCAGACGCAGGCCGTTCTCTTCGGGCCGGATGGCATCGCCGACGGGCTGGCGCGGGGCGGGGCGGTGTTGCTGTGCCCGACGATTTCACCCGAGCATGTGGAGACCGCCGCGGCCGGCCTGGCGGCACAGGGTGGTGTGGTGCTGGACGCCCCGATGTCCGGCGGCCCGGCGCGCGCCCGCGACGGCAGCATGAGCCTGATGGTGGCCTGCGACGATGCCACCTGGGCGCGCTGGCAGCCGCTGCTGGCGCAGTTGGCCAGCCGGCTGTTCCGCGTCGGCAACCGACCCGGGGACGGCGCGCGCACCAAACTCGTCAACAACCTGCTGGCGGCCGTCAACCTGGCCGGTGCGGCCGAGGCGCTGCGCCTGGCCGAGGCCCTGGGGCTGGATGCGGCACAGACGCTCGACGTGATCGAACAATCCAGCGGCCAGAGCTGGATCGGCAGCGACCGCGCACGCCGGGTGCTGGCGGGGGACACCACGCCCCGTGCCCACATGCGGCTGCTGGCCAAGGACTCGGCCTTGGCGCTTGCCGCAGCGCAAGGGGCTGGGCTGACGCTGCCTGTGGGGCAGCAGGCGGCCGAGGCCTTCTTGCAGGCTTGCCGGCGCGGCCTGGACGGCGCCGACGACTCAGCCTTGTGGCGCGCGCCCGGCGTCTGACGGGAGCGTTGACCGCATCGGCTCCAACGGGAACCGGATGGTGAACAGCGCCCCCGGCCCGTGGCCCGGCAGCGGCCGTGGGTGTGCGTCGTCGATGGTGATCTGCGCGCCATGCTGCTGCACGACCTCGTGCACGATGGACAGGCCCAGGCCGCTGCCGTCCACCTCGGTGCCCAGCGTGCGGTAGAAGGCGCGGAACACCAGCTCGCGCTCGGCCGGCGGGATGCCCGGTCCGTTGTCTTCCACCTGCAGCACCAGCACCTGGCCGAAGGGGTCGGGCACCACCCGCGCCGTCACGGTGCCGCCGGGTGGTGTGTAGCGCAAGGCGTTGTCCACCAGGTTGCGCACCAGCTCGCGCAGCATCACCGCGTGGCCGCGCAAGTGCGTGCGCTGGCCGTCGGTGGGGCCTTCGTAGCCCAGGTCGATGCGACGGTCCATGGCCTGGGGCACGAAGTCACGCACGACGTCGATGGTCAGTTCGGCCAGGTCCACGTCGCCATGGCGCATCGCCTGCTCGCGGTCTTCGGCGCGTGCCATCGACAGCAACTGGTTCACCATGTGGGCCGCGCGCTGGCTGGAGACGGCGATCTGGTGCAGCGTGTGTTTCATCACCTGCGGGTCGACTTCGCCGCGGTCGATCTGGCGTTCGGCCAGCTCGGCCTGCATGCGCAGGCCGGCCAGCGGGGTCTTCATCTGGTGCGCCGCGTCAGCCAGGAACTGCTTTTGCGTGCGGATGCTGCGGTCCAGCCGGTCCAGCAGATCGTTGATGGCGCGGACCAGGGGCACCACCTCGTCAGGCACGTCGCGCTCGGCGATCGGGCTCAGGTCGGTGCTTTCGCGGCGGCGGATGCGCCGCTGCAGGTCCGCCAGCGGCTGGATGCCACGCGTGAGCGCAAACCACACCAGCACCACGGCCACCGGCAGGATGATGAACTGCGGCAGGATCACGCCCTTGATGATTTCGGTGGCCAGGCGTGAGCGTTTGTCCAGCGTTGACGCCACCTGCACCAGTGCAGCCGGCGCAGCCGGCCCGGCCAGCGCGCCCGCGCTGCGCGGCCCCGGCAGCCACAGGTAGGCCACACGCACCTCCACGCCATGCACCGTCTCGTCCCGGTAGCGCAGCTCACCATCGGCCAGCGGCACCGGCTCCGGCACCGGCAGGTCGAAATCGCCCACCAGGAACTCGCCGCGCGCACCCAGCACCTGGTAGAAAACATCGTCTTCGTCGTTGGTGCGCAGCAGCGAGGCGGCCGCATCGGGCAGCTGGATGCTCACACCCGGCAGGCGCTCGCTGCCCGCTGCCGCCGTGATGCGCACCTGGCGCGACAAGGCCCGCGCCAGCTCACCCAGTTCGCGGTCGTACGGGCCGTTGGCGATGCCCTGCGCCACCACCCAGGTGAGTGCCACGCTCATCGGCCACAGCAGCAGCAGCGGCGCGAGCATCCAATCGAGGATCTCGCCGAAGAGCGATCGTTGTTCTGGCAGGCGGCGCATCACGGGTGGCCGCGATCATGCCTCAGGGGTCAACGCCGGGCCGCCCCAAGTGGCCCCCTCCCCCTCGGGGGGCCTGGCGCGAAGCGGCAGGTCTGGGGGCCCCGTTCAAGCTGCGATCTTCTCCAGGCAATAACCCAGCCCGCGCACGGTGGCGATGCGCACCGGACCTTGTTCGATCTTCTTGCGCAGCCGGTGGATGTAGACCTCGATCGCGTTGTTGCTGACCTCTTCGCCCCATTCGCACAGGCGTTCGACCAGCTGGTCCTTGCTGACCAGGCGGCCCGAGCGCTGCAGCAGCACTTCCAGCAGCGACAACTCGCGCGCCGACAGCTCCAGCATCTGGTCGTTCAGGTAGGCCACGCGGCCGGTGGCGTCAAAGGCCAGCGGGCCATGTTTGATCACGTTCGATGCCGTGCCCAGCCCGCGCCGCGTCAGCGCACGCACGCGGGCTTCGAGTTCCTGCAGCGCAAAGGGCTTGGCCATGTAGTCATCAGCCCCGAGGTCCAGACCCTTGACCCGCTGCTCCAGGCTGTCGGCCGCGGTGAGGATCAGCACCGGCATGCTGGCACCACGCGCGCGCAGCTTGCGCAGCACCTCGAAGCCGTGCATCTTGGGCAGGCCCAGGTCCAGGATGACGAGATCGAACTCGTGCGAAGCCAGCGCCGCGTCGGCCTCGCTGCCGCTGCTGACCTGGTCAACGGCGTAACCCGAGGCGCGCAACGAGCGCAACAGGCCGTCCGCGAGGACCTGGTCGTCTTCGGCGATGAGAATGCGCATGGCTTCGTCTCCTGGTGGGCCGTGCGCACCAGCGCTGGCCTCTGTGGTGAGTGAAATTCTAGGCATCCGCGGGCATGCCCTGTCTTGATTGACATCAAGCCGCGGCGTCCCCAGAAACAACTGTACAGACATCCAGCTTCTGCCATAATCAAGGCCAGACAAGGAGAGCCTGATGGACGCACCCGTGAAAGCCCTGAACACCGAAAAAGCCAAGGCCTTGCAGGCTGCGCTTGCCCAGATCGAAAAGCAGTTCGGCAAGGGCACCATCATGCGCCTGGGCGACGGTGAAGCCGTCGAGGACATCCAGGTCGTGTCCACCGGCTCGCTGGGCCTGGACATCGCGCTCGGCGTCGGCGGCCTGCCACGCGGCCGGGTGGTCGAGATCTACGGCCCGGAATCGTCGGGCAAGACCACGCTCACGCTGCAGGTCATCGCGGAGATGCAAAGACTCGCCGGCACCTGCGCCTTCATCGACGCCGAACACGCACTCGATTCGCAGTACGCGCAAAAGCTGGGCGTCAACCTGCAAGAGCTGCTGATCAGCCAGCCCGACACCGGCGAACAGGCGCTCGAGATCGTGGATGCGCTGGTGCGCTCCGGCTCGGTGGACCTGATCGTCGTCGACTCCGTCGCCGCGCTGACGCCCAAGGCCGAACTCGAAGGCGAGATGGGCGACAGCCTGCCCGGCCTGCAGGCGCGGCTGATGAGCCAGGCGCTGCGCAAGCTCACCGCAACGATCAAGAAGTCGAACTGCATGGTGATCTTCATCAACCAGATCCGCATGAAGATCGGCGTGATGTTCGGCAACCCCGAGACCACCACCGGCGGCAACGCGCTGAAGTTCTACGCTTCGGTGCGGCTGGACATCCGGCGCACCGGCAGCATCAAGAAGGGCGAAGAAGTCATCGGCAGCGAGACCAAGGTCAAGGTCGTCAAGAACAAGGTGGCGCCGCCCTTCAAGACGGCCGAGTTCGACATCCTCTACGGTGAAGGGATCAGCCGCGAAGGCGAGATCATCGACATGGGCGTCACGGCCCGCGTGGTCGAAAAATCCGGTGCCTGGTACGCCTACAACGGCGAGAAGATCGGCCAGGGCAAGGACAACGCCCGCGAGTTCCTGCGCGAGAACCCCGAGATCGCCCGCGAGATCGAGAACAAGGTGCGCGAATCGCTGGGTGTGCCGCTGGTGGGCGTGGCCCCCGAGGCCGGCTGACGCGCAGCGGCGCCGCGTGGCACCCGGGCTGTCCGTCCAGGCCCGTGCGCTGCGCTACCTTGCGCAGCGTGAACACTCTCGTGCCGAGCTGGAGCGCAAGCTCGCGCGGCATGTGGAAGACCAGCCCGAAGATCCGGCGTTGGCACAGATTGCCCGGGTGCTCGACCACCTGGTGATTCGCGGCCTGCTGTGTGAACAACGTGCCGCCGAGGCCCTGGTAGGCGCCCAGGCACGGCGATTCGGCGGGCTGAAGCTGCGGCAGAACCTGCGCGCCCGCGGCGTGGCACCGGAAGAAGCCGCGGCCGCGCTCGCGGCTGTGGCCGACACCGAACTGGCGCGGGCCCATGAGGTCTGGCGCCGCCGTTTTGGCAGCCCGGCCGCTGACGCCGCTGCCCGTGCCAAACAGGCCCGCTTCCTGGCCGGCCGTGGGTTTGGGGCTGATGTGATCCGGCGCGTCGTGCAAGGGCTGGGCACCGACCTCGACAACGACTAGACAATCACGCGCCGGGCCGTCAGCAAATGCTGCGCCGCAGCATGCTACATTCAGAGGTTGTCCCGCCGGCTGCCCCACCACGCCCGATGCCGCTCCCGACCAGCCAGGCCTCACGCCTGCTCAAGCACCGTCGCCAGATCGACGTGCAGGTCTATGCGCGCGACGATGGCCTCTGGGAGGCCGATGCACGCATCACCGACATCAAGACCCACCCTTCGCGCCTGGCCACGGGGGTGCGGCCGGCTGGTGAGCCCATCCACGACATGCTGCTGCGCGTGGTGGTGGACCGCCAGCTCACCATCGTCGATGCCGGCGCCCAGTCGCTGGCCGTGCCCTACCCTGGGCATTGCGACCAGCATGGCGACACCTACCAGCGCCTGGTCGGCCTGAACCTGCTGCGCGCCTTCCGCCAGGCCCTGCGTGAACGGGTCGGCGGTGTGCTGGGCTGCACCCACCTCACCGAGCTCGCCCAGGTGCTGCCGACCGCGGTCGTGCAGGCCATGGCCGGCGAGGTGATCGACACCCGTGGCGAAGACGCCAACGCCGATCGCCCGTTCCAGATCGACCGCTGCCATGCGCTGCGGGCCGACGGCCCGGCCGTGCGCACCCATTACCCACGCTGGTTCCAACCAGCCACCTGACGGGGCTGAGCCCCACCCGCCCCACCCGACCTCCGAGGGACCCCCCATGAAAATCCACGAATACCAGGCCAAGGAACTGCTGCGCGCCCATGGCGTGCCGGTGCCGCGCGGCTACCCGGCCTTCACCGTGCGCGAAGCCCACGAAGCCGCCCAGAAGCTGGGCGGCGGCGTGTGGGTCGTGAAGGCACAAATCCACGCCGGTGGCCGTGGCAAGGGCGGCGGTGTCAAGCTGGCCCGCAGCATGGACGAGGTGCAGACCTTGGCCGGGCAGATTCTGGGCATGCAGCTCAAGACCCACCAGACCGGCCCCGAAGGCCAGAAAGTGCGCCGCCTGTACATCGAAGAAGGCGCTGACATCCAGAAGGAGTACTACGTCTCCCTGGTGACCGACCGCGCGACGCAGAAGGTGGCCTTCATTGCCAGCAGCGAAGGTGGCATGGACATCGAGGAGGTGGCGCACAGCACCCCCGAGAAGATCATCACCGAGTTCATCGACCCGCTGACCGGCCTGGGCGATGCGCAAGCGAAGAAGATTGCCGACGCGATCGGCCTGCCGGCCAACAGCACGGCACAGGCCATCGAGATCTTCCAGAAGCTGTACGCCTGCTACATGGCCACCGACGCTTCGCTGGTGGAAATCAACCCGTTGAACCGCGACAGCCAGGGCAGGCTGATCGCGCTGGACGCGAAGTTCAACTTCGACAGCAACGCGCTGTTCCGCCACCCGGACATCGTGGCCTACCGCGACCTGGACGAAGAAGACCCGGCCGAGGTGGAAGCCAGCAAGTTCGATCTGGCCTACATCAGCCTGGACGGCAACATCGGCTGCCTGGTCAACGGCGCGGGCCTGGCGATGGCGACGATGGACACCATCAAGCTGTTCGGCGGCGAGCCGGCCAACTTCCTCGACGTCGGCG
>CAYTWU010000203.1:0-6564 GCA_964442175.1 uncultured Rubrivivax sp. | reverse complement strand
CAGCGGCTCTCGCGCGGCGGGCGCAAGAGCACGGTCGCGACGACCACCGAGGTCTGGCATTTCCTGCGCCTGCTGTGGGTCAAGCTCGGCCTGCAGCACTGCGTGCACGACGGCGCGCCGGTGAAGGCGCAGAGCGCCGAGAGCATCGCCGCGCAACTGTTGCGCGACCACAAGGGCCAGCACGTGGGCCTGCTCGCGCCGCTGGTGGTCAACCGCAAGGGCGTCTACACCGACTTGGCCAAATGGGCCAAGGCCCGTGGCCACACCCACCTGCGGGTGGACGGCGAGTTCCTGAAGCTCGACCCCTTCCCGCGCATCGACCGCTTCAAGGAACACACGCTGGAGCTGCCGGTGCGCGACCTCGTCGTCTCGGCCGACAACGAAAGCGAGCTGCGCGAAGCGCTGTCCAAGGCGCTGGAACTGGGCAAGGGGGTGCTGCACCTGCTGCACGGCATCGAGGGCCTGGCGGCCGACATGGACGCCGGCGGCACCGGCGCCGGCATCGGCAGCGTCACGGTGTTCAGCACCAAACGCGCCTGCCCGGTGTGTGGCACCAGCTACCCCGAGCTGGACCCGCGCATGTTCAGCTACAACAGCAAACACGGCTGGTGCAGCAGCTGCGTGGGCACCGGCCTGAGCCTGACGCGCGAGCAGCGCAAGGCGCTGGACGACTCGGTGCGCGACGACGACCACGGCGGCCGCGAACAGAGCTTCCCGTCCGAGGAGCCCGAGGTCGAAGGCCTGGCCGACAGCCCCTGCCACGACTGCGGCGGCACGCGCCTGAACGCCGCCGCCCGGGCCGTGCAGTTCGACGGCCGGCCCATCGGCGACGTGGCACGCCAATCGGTGGCCGACGCGGCGCAATGGCTGGCGGCCCTGGTGGCCTCGGGCCGCTTGACAGCGCGCGAACAAGGCATCGCGCGCGACGTGATCAGCGAGATTGCGAGCCGGCTGCAGTTCCTGCAGGACGTGGGCCTGGGCTACCTCACGCTGGACCGCGCCGCCCCCACGCTCAGCGGCGGCGAAGCACAACGCATCCGCCTGGCCGCGCAATTGGGCAGCAACCTGCAGGGCGTGTGTTACGTGCTGGACGAGCCCACCATCGGCCTGCACCCGCGCGACAACGTCATCCTGCTGAACGCGCTGGCCCGGCTGGGCGAAGCCGGCAACACCCTGGTGGTGGTGGAACACGACGAAGACACCATCCGCCGCGCCGACCACATCATCGACATCGGTCCCGGCGCCGGCCGCCGCGGCGGCACGTTGGTGGCCCAGGGCCGTGCGGCCGACATCGCGGCGGTGGCCGCGTCGGTCACCGGGCGCTTCCTGGCGCAGCCGCTGAAACACCCGTTGCAGGCGCGCCGCGAGGTGCTGCCGGATGCGCCGGCGCTGGCCGTGCGCGGCGCCACGCTGCACAACCTGCAGCGGCTGGACCTGCGTGTGCCGCTGCACCGGCTGGTGGCCGTCACCGGCGTCAGCGGTTCGGGCAAGAGCACGCTGGCGCGCGACGTGCTGCTGGCCAGCGTGGCCGCGCTGGTCCACGGCCGCGGCATCGCCGCCCCCGTGGGCTGCGATGCGGTGGAAGGCTGGCAGGCCGTGGAGCGGGTGCTGGAGGTGGACCAGACGCCCATCGGCAAGACGCCGCGCTCCTGCCCCGCCACCTACATCGGCTTCTGGGACCCGATCCGCAAGCTCTTCGCGGAGACGCTGGAGGCCAAGGCGCGCGGTTACGGCCCGGCGCGCTTCAGCTTCAACACCGGCGAAGGCCGCTGCCCGGCGTGCGAAGGCCAGGGCATGCGCACGATCGCGATGAGCTTCCTGCCCGACGTGAAGGTGCCCTGCGACACCTGCCACGGTCAGCGTTTCAACCCCGAGACGCTGGCCGTCACCTGGCGCGGCAAACACATCGGCGAGGTGCTGCTGATGCAGGTGGACGAAGCGGTGGCGTTCTTCGCGGCGATGCCGGCCATCGGCCACCCGCTGAAGCTGCTGCAGGACGTGGGCCTGGGCTACCTGACGCTGGGCCAGCCCTCACCGACGCTGAGCGGTGGCGAGGCACAACGCATCAAGCTCGTCACCGAGTTGAGCAAGGTGCGCGACGAAGTCGGCCGCCGGGGCCAGAAGGCGCTGCACACGCTGTACGTGCTGGACGAACCCACCGTGGGCCTGCACATGGCCGACGTGGAGCGCCTGATCCGTGTGCTGCACCGGCTGGTGGACGGCGGCCACAGCGTGGTCGTGATCGAACACGACCTGGACGTCATCGCCGAGGCCGACTGGGTGATCGACCTCGGGCCCGAAGGTGGGGCTGCCGGTGGCCGGGTGGCCGCAGCCGGCGTGCCGGAGGCGGTGGTGGCGGCCCATACGCACACCGGGCGCGCGTTGGCGCCGGTGCTCGCCCGGGTCTGACCCGGACCGTTGGTTCGCGCTCAGTGGCGGCGCAGCAGGGCGGCGTCGCCGGCGCTGGGTTGCTGCAGTTCCGGGCTCACGCCCACCGTCAATTGCAGCGCGCGCACCTGCAGCTGCGTGGCATCGTCGCGGTCGCCAAAACGGTCCAGCACGTCGGACAGGCGCAGCAGCACCGTGACCTCCCAGCGCGCGTCGGACACGCGGGTGGCCAGACGTTGTGCCTCGAACACATGGTCGCGCGCCCGTTCGCGCAGCGGGCGCCCCAGGCCCGGGGCCTCGTGCTCGGCCGCGTCGGCCGCCCCGGCCAGGCACTCGACCAACTCGCACAACAGGTCCACGCAAGCATCCGGGCCGCCACCCAGCCGCGCCCAGCGCAAGCCGCGGTTCAGCATCAGCTCGGCCGACGGCCAGGCGCCGAAGGCGGCGTAGGCGGCCGCTGCTTCGCGGTGGGCTTCGGCGAGCGACCAGGCCCGGCCGCAGGCCTGCGCCAGCTCCAGGCTGGCCAGCGCGCGGCGCAGGCGGTCCCGTGTTTCGCCGGGGGGGACGCTGGGCGTCGGTTGCAGGGAGGTGGAAGGCATGTGGGCATCGTAGGAGGCGGCCGTGGCGCTGCCTTCCCCGCGTCCCGGGGGAAGCGCCGATGGCGCCGGCTTGCCCATGCGTCAGAATTCACGTCAACAGCCCCGGCGCCCGGCGCCGCCCGAAAGGACCCACGATGTCGCATGCCTTGTTCCGTACCGTGGCGGTTTCCGCCTTTGCCGCTGGCGCGGCGCTCACTGGCGCCCAGGCCCAGACCACGCTGACGCTGTCGTCCTGGGTGCCCCCGGCCCACACGCTGACCACCGGCCAGGCCGAGTGGTGCGAGATGCTGGCCGCCAAGGCCAAGGGCGCGGTCAAGTGCAATGTGCTGCCGCGCGCCGTATCGGCGCCCCCGGGCACCTTCGATGCCGTGCGCAACGGCCTGGCCGACATCTCCTTCACCGTGCACGGCTACACGCCGGGGCGTTTTGTCACCACGCAGCTGGCGGAGTTCCCGTTCCTGGGAGATTCGGCCGAGGCCTCGTCGGTCGCCTTCCAGCGCATGTACGACAAGTACCCCGCCATCCGCGACGAACACAAGGGTGTCAAGGTGCTGGCCGTGTTCACCCATGGCCCCGGCATCGTGCTGAACACCAAGAAGCCCATCGCCAAGATCGACGACCTGGCCGGCTTGAAGTTCCGCATCGGCGGCGGCATGGTCAACACCATTTCCAAGCAGCTGGGCATGAACGTCACGCTCAAGCCCGCGCCCGAGAGCTACGAGCTGCTGTCCACCGGCGTGATGGACGGCACACTGTTCCCGGCCGAATCGGTGGAAGGTTTCAAGATCGACAAGGTGATCAAACACGCCACCATCTTCCCGGGTGGCCTGTACAACACCAGCTTCGTCTTCATGATGAACCAGGCCAAGTACGACGCGCTGTCGCCCGAGGTCAAGAAGATCGTCGACGAGATGTCGGGTGAGTTCGCCGCCCGCATGCTGGGCCGCGGCTGGGACAAGGTCGACCGCCGTGGCATGGCCTTCATGCAGGCGGCCGGCGTGCAGTTCACCAGGGCCGATGCCGCCTTCGTCAAGGCCGTGAAGGACAAGACCGGCTCGCTGGAAGCCGATTGGGCCAAGGCCGCCGAGGCCAAGGGCCTGAAGGAGCCGTCCAAGGTGCTGGCCGAGTTCCGCGCCGAGATCGCGAAGCAGAAGTGACCGCCGCATCTTGAAACTCAAGGCGCTGTTGCAGGCGCTGTGCGGGCTGCTGGCCGGCACGGCGCTGTTTGCCATCATGGGGTTGACGCTGGTCGACGTCACCGGGCGCAAGTTCCTGGACGCTTCGGTGCCCGGTTCGCTGGAGGTGACCGAGTTGTTGCTGGTGGCCGTGATCTTCGCCGGCCTGCCGCTGGTGTCGCTGAAGGGCGAACACGTGGTCTTCGATTCGCTGGATCCGCTGTGGCCCGCGGCTTGGCGCCGCGCCCAGCAGGCGCTGGTGGACCTGCTGTGCTCGGCCCTGCTGCTGGGCGTGGCGGGGGTGATGTGGATCAAGGGCGACAACATGGCGGAGTACGGCGACACCACCGCCCAGCTGCTGCTGCCACTGGGCCCGTTTGTGCATGGCATGGCCGTGTTGTGTGCCGTCACGGCGCTGGTGCATGCGCTGCTGGTGTGGCAGCCCACGCGCCACCACCACATCGGCGTTGACGAGGGCCCGCCATGACCGAGGCGCTGCTCGGCTTCGGCGCCGTGTTCCTGCTGGCCTTGCTGCGGGTGCCGCTGGCGTTTGCCATGGGGCTGGTGGGATTTGTCGGCCTGGGCCTGCTGCGGGGTTGGCCGGCCACCATGGCCAACACCGCACAGGTGGTCTACGACACCGGTTTTGCCTACACGCTGTCGGTGGTGCCGCTGTTCATCCTGATGGGCAACTTTGTCGCCCGGGCGGGGCTGGCGAACGAACTCTTCCGCGCTGCCTACACCTTCATCGGCCATGTGCGCGGCGGCCTGGCGCATGCCACCGTGATCGCCTGCGCCGGCTTTGGCGCCATCTGCGGCTCGTCCATCGCGACCGCGGCGACGATGAGCAAGGTGGCCTACCGGCCGATGAAGGAACTGGGCTACGCCGACCACCTGAGCACCGGCGTCATCGCCGCGGGTGGCACGCTGGGCATCATGATCCCGCCGTCCACCATCCTCGTGATCTACGGCATCGTCACCGAGACCAACATCGGCAAGCTGTTTGCCGCCGGCATCCTGCCGGGCCTGCTGTGCGCCGGGCTGATGATGCTGGGCGTGGTCTGGATCACGTGGCGCGACCCGTCGGCCGGCCCGGCCGGGCGGCGCAGCAGCTGGGCCGAGCGCTGGCATGCGCTGCGTGGCATCTGGGGTGTGGTGCTGCTGGTGGTCCTGGTGCTGGGCGGCATCTACGGCGGTGTGTTCACCGCCACCGAGGGGGCCGGCATCGGTGCATCCGGCGCGTTTTTCTTTGCACTGGCCCGCCGCACGCTGACGCTGAAGGTGCTGCACGAGGTGCTGGTGGAGAGTGCGCGCACCACGGCGATGTTGTTCACCATCCTGATCGCGGCGATGCTGTTTTCGGCCTTCGTCAACTTCACCAGCATGCCGGGGGACCTGAAGGCCTGGATCCTGCACCAGGGCCTGTCGCCGCTGATGGTGGTGGGCGCGATGATGGCCATCTACATCCTGCTGGGCACCATCATGGAAGAGCTGTCCATGGTGCTGCTCACCATCCCGGTGTTTTTCCCCATCGTCACCGGCCTGGGTTTCGACCCGGTGTGGTTTGGCGTGCTGATCGTGCTGGTGGTGCAGATCGGCCTGATCTCGCCACCGGTGGGCATGAACCTGTTTGTGCTGAACGCGCTGCTGCGCGAGGTTCAGCTGGCGCAGATCTTCCGCGGCGTCTGGATTTTCGTGCTGATGCTGGCGGTGGCCATCGTGCTGGTGCTGGAGTTCCAGGGGCTGGCCCTGTGGCTGCCCTCGTTCATGCGCTGAGCCGTTTCCAGACCCGCCAGCCCAGCAGGCCACCCAACACCGTGGCGTAGACCGCCACTTCAGCGTAGTCGTTTTTGCCGCTGCGCATCCAGAAGAAGTGCAGGATGCCCAGCACGGCGACGGCGTACACCGCCTGGTGCAGCCTGCGCCAGCGCGCGCCGCCCAGGGCCCGGATCGCACGGTCGAAGGACGTGGCCGCCAGCGGCAGCATCAGCAGCAGCGCGGCCGTGCCCACCAGCACAAACGGCCGCTTCGGGATGTCGCGCAGGATGTCGGCCAGGTCCAGGCCCATGTCCAGCCAGGCATAGCCCAGGAAGTGCAGCACGCCGTAGAAGAACGTGAACAAGCCCAGCATCCGCCGCAGGCGGACGAGCGCCGTCCAACCCGTCCACTGCCGCAGCGGCGTGATGGCCAGCGTCAGGCACAGGAAGCGCAATGTCCAGTCACCAGTGCTGCGGATCAGCGCCTCGGCCGGGTTGGCCCCCAGGGTGTTGTTCACCGCGCCGCCCACCAGCCAGGCCAGCGGCCCCAGGGCGAGCAGGAACAGCAGCGGCTTGCACGCCGGGTGCAGCAGGAAGCGGTTCACCAACGCATCGCGGGGTTCAATAGAACTTCTTCAGGTTCAT
>CAYTWU010000202.1:0-6567 GCA_964442175.1 uncultured Rubrivivax sp. | reverse complement strand
TTGATCGGCCTCAACCTGGCCGGCCTGTTCGAACTGGGCAGCGTGCTGCCCGACCGCCTGGCGACGGCGCAGCTGCGCCACCCGCTGGCCGATTCGGCGTTGACGGGTGTGCTGGCCGTGGCCATCGCGGCGCCCTGCACGGCGCCGTTCATGGGTGCGTCGCTGGGCTTCGCCATCACCTTGCCACCGGTGCAGGCGCTGAGCGTGTTCGCGGCGCTGGGCCTGGGCATGGCCCTGCCCTACCTGGCGGCGTCGGCCTTCCCGGCGCTGGCCCGCGCCTTGCCGCGCCCCGGCGCCTGGATGGCGACCTTCAAGACCCTGATGGCCTTCCCGATGTTCGGCACCGTGGTCTGGCTGGTCTGGGTGCTGGGGCAGCAGATCGGCATCGACGGTGCCGCGGCGTTGCTGGGCAGCCTGGTGGTGCTGGCCTTTGCGGCCTGGGCGCTGGGGTCGCCCGGGCATACGGTGGCCACGCGGCGCGTGATGGGCACGGCCGCGGTGCTGCTGCTGGGCCTGTCGCTGGCCTGGGTGGGCCCGTCGCTGCGCGCCGAGGCGGTGACGGTGAACAGCGCCGCCACCGAGGCCGGCGATTGGCAGCCCTGGTCGGCCGACAAGGTGGCCGAGGCCACGGCCCAGGGCCGGCCGGTGTTCGTGGACTTCACCGCCGCGTGGTGCGTGACCTGCCAGTTCAACAAGCGCACCACGCTGGCCGATGCCACGGTGAAGGCCGAGTTCAGCGCCAAGAACGTGCTGCTGCTGCGCGCCGACTGGACCCGCCGCGACCCCGCCATCACCGCCGAGCTGCAGCGCCTGGGCCGCAGCGGCGTGCCGGTGTACGCCGTGTACCACCCGGGCGCGGCGGCGCCCAGGCTGCTGGGTGAAATTCTGTCGGTTGACGAAGTCCGCGGCAGCCTGTCCTTACCCAACTGAACCGCACCCACCGGAAGGAGTGACACATGAAGTTCCTGATCACGGCCCTCACCCTGGCGGCCACGCTGGCCGGCGCCGGCACGGCCCTGGCGCAAAGCGCCGTCGTCGGCCAGCCGGCACCGGCGTTCACGGCCCGCGACACCAGCGGCAAGACCGTGAACCTGGCCGACTTCAAGGGCAAACACGTGGTGCTGGAGTGGTTGAACCCCGGCTGCCCGTATGTGCAGAAACACTACGACGCCAAGAACATGCAGGCCACGCAGCAGGCGGCCACTGCCAAGGGCGTGGTCTGGCTGGCGGTCAATACCACCGCTGCCGAACATGGCGACTACCTGCCGCCAGCACAGATGGCGGCGTGGATGAAGGCACAAGGTGCTTCGGCCACCGCGACGCTGATGGACGAAGACGGCAAGCTTGGCCGCGCCTACGGCGCCCGCACCACGCCGCACATGTACGTGATCGACGGCGCCGGCAAGCTGGTCTACGCCGGCGCCATCGACAACAAACCGTCGTCGCGTGCGTCCGACATCCCCGGCGCCACCAACCACGTGAACGTCGCGCTGGCCGAGTCGCTGGCCGGCAAGCCGGTGAGCACCGCGTCGACCCGGGCCTACGGCTGCACGGTCAAGTACGGCAACGCGGGCGAGTGACCCGGCTCAGGGCAGCTCGCGGTACTGCGCAGCGAGCCGCCTGAAAGCCGCCACCGAGGCTGCGGCGTCGAAGCCCGGGCCCAGTTCGTCGGCCAGGATCGCGCCCACCACCTCGGCCTGGCGTGCGGCTTCGGCCGCGTCCAGGAACAGCAGCCGGCAACGCCGCGCCAGCACGTCTTCCACGCTGGCGGCCAGTTCGTGGCGCGCGGCAAAGCGCACCATGGCTTCGCTCAACACCGGCTGGCCGGTTTCAGCGTCGCGGCTCAGCCAGTGTGCGGCCCCGGGCAAGGCCTGCAGCAGGCCCACTTCGCTGCCGTAGAGGTGCTCACCTGGCGGCGCCATGATGGACCGCCCGGGCGCCGCGCCCAGCAGCGGCAGCCGATCGGTCACGCCCGCCGGCCGCGGCGGCAGCAGGCCCTTGGCCATGCAGCGCGTCAGCACATCCTCGGCCATCGCGCGGTAGGTGGTCCATTTGCCGCCGGTGACCGTGACCAGGCCCGAGCGGCCGATCAGCACCGTGTGTTCGCGCGACAGGGCCTTTGTATCGGCACCGTCTTCGGCCTGGGGTTTGACCAGCGGGCGCATGCCGACCCAGACCGAGCGCACATCGGCCCGCTGCGGCGCGCGCGCCAGGTAGCGTGCCGCTTCGCCCAGGATGAACTGCACCTCGGCCGGCAGCGCACGCGGCTCGTGCTGCACGCTGTCGCGCGGCGTGTCGGTGGTGCCCAGGATGGTCTTGCCCAGCCAGGGCACGGCGAACAGCACGCGCCCGTCCTGCGTCTTGGGCACCAGCAGCGCATGGTCGCCGGGCCAGAAGCTGCGGTCCACCACCAGGTGCACGCCCTGGCTGGGGGCGACCATGGGCGGGCGTTTCGGGGCCTGGGCATCGCGGTCCATGTCCCGCAGTGCATCGACCCAGATGCCGGTGGCGTTGACCACACAACGGGCACGCACGTGGTGTTCCGTGCCGCTCAGCGCATCGCGCACCGTGAAGCCGCGCACCTGCCCGGCTTCGCGTGTGAGCGCCGTCACCGGTGCGTGGTTCAGCACCAGCGCACCGCGCGCAGCCGCCGTGCGGGCCAGGGCCAGCGCCAGGCGGGCGTCGTCGAACTGGCCGTCCCAGTACTTCACGCCGCCGCTCAGGCCGGTGGGCACCACGTTGGGCAGCAGCGCGCGGGTCTGGCGCGCCGACAGGTACTGGGTGTCGCCCAGGCTGCGGGCGCCGGCCAGCAGGTCGTAGGCCTTCAGGCCCATGCCGTAGAAACCACTTTCCCACCAACGGTAGCTGGGCATCACAAACGGCAGGCGGTTGGCCAAATGCGGCGCGTTGGCCAGCACCGAGGCCCGTTCGTGCAGCGCCTCGCGCACCAGGCCGATGTCGCCCTGCGCCAGGTAGCGCACGCCGCCGTGCAGCAGCTTGGTGGCGCGCGACGAGGTGCCCTTGGCGAAGTCGTCCGCCTCGAACAGCGCGACGCTGAAACCCCGCGCCGCAGCGTCCAGCGCCAGGCCACAGCCGGTGGCCCCCCCGCCGACGATGGCGAGGTCGAATTCCGCGGCCGCATCCAGCTGCGCCCAGCGCTCGGCGCGCCAGCGGGTCATGGCCGCACGAAGTTCACCGGCAGCCCCGGCACGTCCACACGCAGCGTCAGCACGCAGCCCGCCAGCGGCTGGGCCGCCAGCTCGGTCGCGGGGCGGTTTTCGCGCGCGGTGGTGATGAACAGCGTGCGCAGGTCCGGCCCGCCGAAACACGGCATCGTGGGGCAGCGCACCGGCAGCGGCAGTTCCTGCAGCACCCGACCGTCGGGCGCCAGGCGCAGCAGGCGCTGACCCTCGAACATCGCGGTCCAGTAGGCGCCTTCGCGGTCTACGGCCGCGCCATCGGGCCGGCCGCCGTAGCTGGCCAGGTCCTGGCCATCGGTCTTGACCGGAAACGAAGCGAAGTCACGTGGGCGCGACAGGCTGCCGTCGGCCGGGTCGAAGTCGAAGGCGCGCACACGGTGCGCCTTGGTGTCGGACCAGTACAGCGTGCGGCCATCCGGGCTCCAGGCCAGGCCGTTGCCCACCGTGGCCTCGCCCGCCATGCGCTGCAGGCGGCCGCCGGCCCAGCGGTAGAGCGCGGCGCTGGGGGTGGTGCGCGGCTCGAAGATGGTGCCGGCCCAGAAGCGGCCCTGCGGGTCGGCCTTGCCGTCGTTGAAGCGCTCCTGCGTCGGGTCGTAGGGCGGCGCGGCCAGGCGTTCGCGGGTGCCGGTGGTGGTGTCGAAGGACCACAGCCCGTCGCGCATCGCGACCAGCAGGCCACCGCCCAGCACCGGCGCGCAGCAGCCGGGTTCGCTGGGCAGGTCCCAGTGCTGGTGCTGGGCACGGCCCGGGTGCCAGCGGTTCAGGCGCCGGCCGGGGATGTCACACCAGTAGAGCGCCGCTTCGTCGGGGTGCCAGAACGGCGATTCGCCCAGCAGCGACGGCGCCACCGGCAGGGCTTGCACGGCATCGGCCACCATCAGACGGGGCTCACCTCGATCTTCATCCAGGCCTCGAAACGTTCGCCCGGCATCAGCGTGCGCAGGCCATGCTGCGCCGGCTCGGCCATGTGGATGGCGTTGCTGACATGGCTCACCGGCTCCACGCAGTAGTAGTCCTTCAGTCCCGGCGTGAAGACCACCAGGTAGGGCAGCGACGAGGTGATGCGCAGACCGAGTTTTTCGTCACGCAGACGCGCCGGGCCGCTCCAGCCTTCAAAGCAGTGGTCAAAGGCCAGGTGGGCGACATCGCCGTCGATGCCGGGTTGCGGCACCTTGCGCGTGGGCAGGCCGGTGGCGTCGGACTCCCAGCGTTCGGTCAGCTCGATGTGCAGCCGGCTGCGCGGGCGCTTGGGGAAGTACGGGTGCCAGCCCAGGCCCACCGGCGCCGGCTCGGCCGCGGTGTTGGTGATGCTCAGGCCCAGGTTCAGGCCGTTGGCGGTGAGCGAAAAGGCCTGCCGGGCTTCGAAGGCAAAGGGCCAGTCGGCATCGCCCGGGTGCACCAGGTGCAACACCGCGTCGTCGGCGCGCACCGATTCCACCGTCCACGGCCGCTGCCAGCCCACCCCGTGCACCGAGTGCGGGCTGTCGTCGAAATTGGGCTGCGTGGTGTGGTCCTTGCCATGCCAGCGGAAGCGCCGGTAGCCCAGGCGGTTGGAGTACGGGATCAGCGGGTAACAGCCCGACGGGCGCGACGCCTGCAGGTCCCCCGGTTCGCTGCTGCGCAGGATGGGCAGGGTGTCGAACCAGAAGCCGGCGATGCAGCCGCCGAGGTCCGGCCGCAGGGCCAGGCGCAGCGCGCCGCTGGTGAGTTCGAGGGCGTGTTCGCTCATTCAGTATCCGTTCTGTCCGGTGACGGTGCCCTCGGCCAACGTGTGCACGTGGGCCTCGGGGTGGGGGTTGCGCAGCGCGTTCAGCGCCGCCTGGGAGCCCTGCATCAGCAGCCCGATGTCGGCGCTGAGCGCCACGAAGCCGTAGCCCAGCGCGCGGTACTGCACCACGGCCTGGGCATTGCCACCCAGCGTGCCGATGGGTTTGCCCAATTCGGCGGCACGCCGAGCTGCACGTGCCATGCGGTCCATCACCGCCGGGTGCATGGTGTGGCCGACATGGCCCATCGACGCCGACAGGTCGGCCGGCCCGATGAAGAGTGCGTCCACGCCGGGCACGGCGCAGATGGCGTCCAGCTGGTCCAGCGCCGTGGCGGTTTCCAGCTGCAGGATCACACCCATGTCCTTGTTGGCCTGGCGCGGGTAGTCGCTGCGCATGCCGTAGTGCGTGGCACGGGTCATGCCGGCCATGCCGCGGATGCCGTCGGGCGGGTAACGCGTGGCGGTCACGGCGCGCGCCGCTTCTTCGGCGTTCTGCACAAACGGGAACAGCACCGTGGTGGCGCCGGCATCGAGCACACGCTTGACGACCACGGCGTCGTTCCAGGGCACACGCACCACCGGCGCCATCTTGGTGTTGCCGATGGCCTGCAGCAGGTGCACGACGCCGCCCACGTCCAGCGGGCTGTGCTCCATGTCGAGCACGCCCCAGTCGAAGCCGGCATGGCCCAGGGCTTCGGCCACCAAGGGGCTGGCGGACATGATCCAGGTGCCGATGGGCGGCTGGCTGCCCGCCGCCTTGAGCAATCGACAGAACGCATTCATCGCAGCCTCCTAAAGCTCGGCCTTCAGGTAGTGTGCGCCCGGGATCGGGTTGAAGTAATAGGGGGGGACCTCGACAAACCCCAGCGACTCGTAGAGTCCACGCGCCGCTTCCATCTCGTCCAGCGTGTCCAGCAGCATGGCCGAATGACCGGCCTGCGTGGCGTGGTCCATCAGGGCCTGGGCCAGGATGCGGCCCAGGCCGAAGCGGCGGAAGGCGCGCCGCACGTACAGGCGCTTCATCTCGCAGGCGTTGGCGTGGTCGCTGTCGGGCAGCGGGCGGAAGGCGCCGCAGCCGGCCAGTGCACCGTCCACGAAGGCCAGCAGCAGCAGGCCCTGCGGCGCGGTGTAGTCGCCGGGCAGCGCCGCGAGCTCGTCCTCGAAACCCTGGAAACACAGGTCCACCGCCAGCGACGCCGCGTACTCGCGGAAGATCTCGCGCGTGGCGTCCAGCAGCGCCGGGGTGTCCGGCACGATCAGTTCAATGGCAGGCTTCAATGGCGGAAGATCGCATCCAGCATCGAGGGAGGCAGCGTGCCGAGTCTAGCCGCCCGACACCACCACCGCCCAGACGCCGATGCCGCAGGCCACAACCAGGACCAAGGCCAGCAGGCGCCGGCGCGGCGCGTCGGCACTGGCCGGCGTGTCGGCCGGCAGGGCCTTGTCGCCGCCGACCATCGCGCCCACCAGGCCCTGGCCCCGGAAACTGTAGAAGGCGATGGCCGCGATGTGCAGGCCGACCAGGCCAAGGATGATCCACTGCCCCCAGGTCTTGTGCCCGGCCGTCGCGGCCAGGCCGGTGGCGCTGTCCACCAAGCG
>CAYTWU010000201.1:0-6598 GCA_964442175.1 uncultured Rubrivivax sp. | reverse complement strand
AACGTCTTTGGCTCCGGCAATTACCTGGGCATCGAGCTGAACACCAGCCGCACCTCGCGCAGCTTCGTGTTCAGCACCTCCGAGCCGTACTTCACGGTGGATGGTGTGTCACGCGCCATCGACTTGTACTACCGCACCAGTCGTCCGTTCAACAGCCTGGGCGACGAGTACCAGATCTCCACCCCTGGGGCGTCCATCCGCTTCGGCGTGCCGTTTTCCGATTACGACACCGTGTTTCTCGGTGTCGGCTGGGAGCGCACGCAGATCGGCGCCACCGCCGGCATCCCGAACAGCTACTTCCTGTACCGCCAGGAGTTCGGACCGTCCAGCACCGCCTGGCCGATCACGCTGGGTTGGTCACGTGATGGCCGCGACAGCGCGCTCGCGCCCACGACGGGCCGCTACCAACGTCTCAACCTCGAGGCCAGCCTGTTCGGTGACGTGCGTTACCTGCGCTCGAACTACCAGATCCAGCAGTACATGCCCATCACGTCCCTGTTTTCGCTGGGCTTGAATGGCGAGGTGGGCTGGGGCAAGGGCCTGGGCAGCCGGCCCTACCCGCTGTTCAAGAACTTCTATGGTGGTGGCCTGGGTTCGGTGCGGGTGTTCGAGCAGAGTTCGCTGGGCGTCATCGACCCCACGGGTGCGTTCATTGGCGGTTCGCGCAAGCTCAATGTCAACGCCGAGCTCTACGTGCCCGTTCCTGGCGCTGGCAACGACAAGAGCCTGCGCCTGTTCGCCTTCACCGATGCCGGCAACGTGTGGCGCGAAGGTGAGCCGATCGAGGCCAGTTCCCTGCGTGCATCCATGGGCATCGGGCTGTCCTGGTTGTCGCCGGTGGGCCCGCTGCGCATGAGCTGGGGCACCCCGGTGAAGTCGCAGCCCAACGATAGAATCCAGAAGTTTCAATTCCAGATCGGGACCGCTTTCTGATGAACCTGCAGACCCTGAAGTCCTTTGCCGTTGCGGCCTTGATCGCCGGGGCCAGCCTGGCCGCTGGTGCCCAGGAACTGAAGATCGGGTACATCAACGGCGAGCGTGTGTTGCGCGAGTCCGCGCCCGCCAAGGCGGCCCAGGGCAAGCTGGAAACAGAGTTCGGCCGCCGCGAGCGCGAGCTGGCCGAAGACGGCAACCGCCTGAAGGCCGCAGCCGACAAGCTGGACAAGGATGGCCCTGCGCTGTCCGAAGCCGAGCGCACCCGCCGCCAGCGCGAACTGGTCGAGCAGGACCGCGACATCCAGCGCAAGCGCCGGGCCTTCCAGGAAGACCTGAACCAGCGCAAGAACGAAGAGCTGGCCAACGTGGTCGAGCGCGCCAACCGCGTCATCAAGCAGATCTTCGAGACCGAAAAGTACGACCTGATCCTGCAGGAAGGCGTGGTCTTCGCCGGCCCGCGCGTGGACATCACCGACAAGGTCATCCGCACGCTGAACAACGCCGCTGGCGGCAAATAATCCGGCCGCCGCGATGCTGCAGATCAGCGTCGCCGAGCTTGCGGCCCTGGTGGATGGCGAGCCGATGGGCGACGCGGCGCTCAAGCTGCAGCGCCTGGGCCCGCTGGCCACGGCCGATGGGGCCACGGTCAGCTTCTTGTCCAACCCCCGCTACCGCGCGCAGCTCGACACCAGCGCCGCCGGCTGCGTGCTGGTGCAGACCGCCCTGCGCGACGCCGTGTCCGACCGGCCCGCGGCGGTGCTCTGCGCCGACCCTTACGTCGCCTTTGCGCGCCTGACCCAGTGGTGGGCGCAACGTTCGCGTCCGCCGGTGGTGGCGGGTGTGCACGCGTCTGCGGTGGTCGAACCCGGTGCCCAGGTACACCCGTCGGCAGCGGTCGGGCCGCTGGCCTATGTCGGTGCCGGGGCGCTGGTGGGCGAGGGCGCCGTGGTCGGCGCACAGGCCCATGTGGGCGCCGGCGCCGTGCTGGGCGCGGGCACGCGGCTGATGCCGCGCGCGACGCTGCTGGACGGCTGCCGCATCGGTGCGCGCGGCCTCGTGCACGGCGGTGCGGTGATCGGCGCCGACGGGTTCGGATTTGCGCCATCGGCCGGCACCTGGGTCAAGATCGAGCAGCTGGGCGCGGTGGTGATCGGTGACGATGTGGAGATCGGCGCCAACACCTGCATCGACCGCGGTGCGCTCGAAGACACCGTCATCGAAGACGGCGTGAAGCTCGACAACCTGGTGCAGATCGGCCACAACGTGCGGGTCGGGGCCCACAGCGCCTTTGCCGGCTGCGTGGGCGTGGCGGGCAGCGCCAGGATCGGCCGGCACTGCACCGCCGGTGGCGGCGCCATCATCCTGGGCCACCTGGAGCTGGTGGACCACGTGCATGTGACCGCGGCCACCGTGATCACCCGCTCCATCCTGAAGCCCGGCCAGTACAGCGGCCTGTTTCCCTTCGATGACAATGTGTCCTGGGAAAAGAACGCTGCCACCCTGCGGCAATTGCACAGCCTGCGCGAGCGCCTGCGCGCGCTGGAGAAGAAGACATGACGACTCCGCCGGTGATGGACATCCACAAGATCCTGAAGATGCTGCCGCATCGCTACCCCATCCTGCTGGTGGACCGCGTGCTGGCGTTCGAGAAGGACAAACACATCAAGGCGCTGAAGAACGTCACCATCAACGAGCCGTTTTTCATGGGCCACTTTCCGGCCCGCCCGGTGATGCCCGGTGTGCTGATGCTGGAGGCCCTGGCACAGACCGCCGCCCTGCTGTCGTTCGAGTCCCTGGGCCAGGAGCCCGGCGAAGACACCGTGGTGTACTTCGTCGGCATCGACGGTGCCCGCTTCAAGCGGGTGGTCGAGCCGGGTGACCAGCTGGTCCTGGAGGCCAGCATCGACCGCGCCCGCGCCGGCATCTACAAGTACAAGGCCCGCGCCAGCGTGGACGGCGAAACCGCCGTCGAGGCCGAGCTGATGTGCACCATGCGCAAGGTGGCCTGAACACGATGGCGCAGGTCCACCCCACGGCCATCGTGCACCCGGCGGCCGAGCTGGCGGCGTCGGTGCAGGTGGGCCCCTACGCGGTGATCGGCGCCGGTGTGCACATCGGCGAGGGCACGACCATCGGCGCCCATTGCACGCTGGAAGGCCCGATGACCCTGGGCCGCGACAACGTCGTGCACGCCCACGCCGCCCTGGGCTGCACACCGCAGGACAAGAAGTACGCGGGCGAACCGACCGAGCTGCATGTGGGCGACCGCAACACGATCTTCCAGTTCTGCACCTTCAGCCGCGGCACGGCGCAGGACGGCGGCATCACGCGCGTGGGGCATGACAACTGGGTCATGGCCTATGTGCACATCGCGCACGACGTGCAGTTGGGGGACCACACCATCCTGGCCAACAACGCGACGCTGGCCGGCCATGTGCATGTGGGCGACTGGGTGATCGTGGGCGGCCTCACCGGCGTGCACCAGTTCTGCAAGATCGGCGCACACGCGATGACGGGCTTCCAGAGCCATGTCTCGCAGGATGTGCCGCCGTACATGATGGTGTCGGGCAACCCGCTGGGCGTGCACGGATTCAACATCGAGGGGCTGCGCCGGCGCGGTTTCTCGCGCGAACGCATCGCGCTGGTCAAGCAGATGCACCGGCTGCTGTACCGCGACGGGTTGACGCTGGACGCCGCCAAGGCCGCGATCGCGGCGCTGCAGGGCACGGTCGATGGCGGGGATGCCGACGTTTCGATGCTGCTGGACTTCCTCGCCGCCTCGACGCGCGGCATCGTGAGGTAAATGGAGCCCCCGGGCTCCCTTCGGTCGCCGCACCCCGCGGGGGCCGTCGCCGCCCTTGGGGCGGCCCAGCGGGCGGCGAGCATGCGGCTGGCGATGGTGGCCGGCGAGGCGTCCGGCGACCTGCTCGCCAGCCTGCTGATCGGGGGCCTGCAGCAACGCTGGCCCGGCCTGCAGACGGCCGGCATTGGCGGCCCGAAGATGGCGGCACTCGGCTTCGAGGCCTGGTGGCCCAGCGACAAGCTGGCCGTGCGTGGGTACGTCGAGGTGCTGCGCCACTACCGCGAGATCTCCGGCATCCGCGAGGCCCTGGCCCTGCGCCTGCTGGCTGACAAGCCCATGGCTTTCATCGGCGTGGACGCACCCGATTTCAACCTTGGCCTGGAAGCGCGGCTCAAGGCGGCCGGCGTGCCCAGCATCCACTTCATCTGCCCGTCGATCTGGGCCTGGCGCGGCGGTCGCGCCAAGAAGATGGCCGCCAGCTGCGACCATGTGCTGTGCCTGTTCCCGTTCGAGCCCGAGCTGTTGCGCCAGCACGGCGTGCCGGCCAGCTATGTCGGCCACCCGCTGGCCGATGCGATACCGCTGGAGCCACCGCGGGTGGCGGCCCGGGCGGCGCTGGGCCTGGGGGAACAAGATGCCGTCGTGGCCCTGCTGCCGGGCAGCCGGCGCTCCGAGATCCGGTACCTGGCGCCGAGCTTCCTGCTGACCGCGGCGTTGCTGCACCGCCAGCGCCCAGCGCTGAAGTTCGTGCTGCCGCTGGCACCCGGGCTGCGGCCGCTGGTCGAGCCGTTGCTGGCGCAGCATGCACCGCAGGTCCCCGTGCAGTTGCTGGACGGCCAGTCACACGCCGCATTGGCGGCTTGCGACCTGACGCTGATCGCCAGTGGCACGGCCACGCTGGAGGCGGCCTTGTTCAAGCGGCCCATGGTCATCGCCTACCGCATGCACCCCCTGTCGTGGCAGCTGATGAAGCGCATGGCCTACCAGCCCTGGGTCGGCCTGCCCAACATCCTGTGCCGTGACTTCGTGGTGCCCGAGCGCATCCAGGACGCCTGCACGCCCGCCCAGCTGGCGCACGATGTGCTGGCGGGCCTGGACGATGCAGCCGGTGCCGAGCGCCTGCGCCAGCGTTTCACAGACCTTCACCACCTGCTGAAGCGCGACACTGCCCGCGCTGCCACCGATGCCATCGCGCAAGTCCTCCGCGCCTGAGCAACTGGGCCTGGACTGGACCGGCCCCGGCCTGGTGGCCGGTGTGGACGAAGCCGGCCGCGGCCCGCTGGCCGGGCCGGTGGTGGCGGCGGCGGTGATCCTGGACGAGCTCGCACCCATCCGCGGCCTGGCCGATTCCAAGGTGCTCAGCCCACCACGGCGTGAGCGCCTGTTCGACGAGATCTGTGCCAAGGCGCTGGCCATCGCGATCGCCGAGGCCACCGTGGAGGAAATCGACCGCCTGAACATCCTGCAGGCGACGATGCTGGCGATGCGGCGCGCGGTCGAGGGTCTGCGCCTGGTGCCGCGGCATGTGCTGGTCGATGGCAACCGCCTGCCCGTGTTGCGGGTGCCGGCCACGGCCATCGTGAAGGGCGACGCCAAGGTGGCGGCGATCTCGGCCGCGTCCATCCTGGCCAAGGTGCACCGGGATCGCCAGTGCGCGGCCTTGCACGACAGCTGGCCGCAGTACGGCTTCGGCCTGCACAAGGGTTACCCCACCGAGGCCCACCTGGCCGCGCTGCGCGCGCACGGTGCCTGCCCGGCGCACCGCCGCAGCTTCGCGCCGGTGCGGGCGGTGCTGGAGGGTTCATGACACCGCGCGCCATCAGCTCTCGCGACAACCCGCTGCTGGTGCGCCTGCGCAAGCTGGCGCAAACGCCCACGGCCTACCGCAAGGTCGGCCAGGTCTGGCTGGAGGGTGACCACCTCTGCCGCGCCGCGCTGGCCCGCGGTGTGGCCGTGCCGCTGGCGTTGGGGACCGAGGCGGCATTCGAAGACCCGGCGCTGCAACCGCTGCTGGCCGCTGCGGCCGAGCAGGTGCTGCTGCCAGCGCCGCTGTTTGCGGCGATCAGCGGCCTGGAATCGCCGGCGAGCCTGGGTTTTGTGCTGGATTTGCCCGCGGCCTGGGCGCCGCGCGACGGCCTGCACACCGTGGTGCTGGACGGTGTGCAGGACGCCGGCAACGTCGGCAGCGTGCTGCGCAGTGCCAGTGCCCTGGGCGTTCAACAGGTGCTGGCCTTGCAGGGCACGGCGGCCCTGTGGTCACCCAAGGTGCTGCGCGCCGGCATGGGCGCGCACTTCAACCTGCAACTGGTCGAGGGCCTGACGGTGGAGGACCTGGCTGTGCTGGGCCTGCCGCTGGTGGCCACCAGTTCCTACGCCAGCGCCGTGCTGGCCGAGGCGGCGCTGCCGTCGCCCTGCGCCTGGGTCTTCGGCCACGAAGGGCAGGGTGTGTCGGCTGCGCTGATGCAGCGTTGCGGCCTGACCGTGCGCATCCCGCAGCCCGGCGGCGAGGAGTCGCTCAACGTCGCCGCGGCGGCGGCGATCTGCCTGTACGAATCGACGCGCCGAGGTTGATCAGTAGATCAGCTTGTCGGGCTGGATGTCGCGCAGGATGGTGGTCGCGATCTCCTCGATCGACTTGTGCGTGGACGACAGCCACGCAATGCCTTCGCGGCGCATCATCGACTCGGCGTCGCGCACCTCCTGGCGGCAGTTTTCCAGTGCAGCGTAGCGGCTGCCGGGCCGGCGTTCGTGGCGGATCTGCGCCAGCCGCGCCGGGTCTATGGTCAGGCCGAAACATTTGCGCTTGTAGGGCGCCAGCGAACTCGGCAGTTGCCCGCGTTCAAAGTCTTCCGGGATCAG
>CAYTWU010000200.1:0-6638 GCA_964442175.1 uncultured Rubrivivax sp. | reverse complement strand
GTCAACATCGGCACCAACTGCATGGTCTGCGCCGACCCGAACACCGGCACCACGCGCCGCTTCCTGACCGCGCCGCCGAACGCCGAGGTGACGGGTGTCACGATGACGCCCGATGGCAAGACCATGTTCGTCGGCGTGCAGCACCCGGGAGAAGACTCCACCGCCGCCAACCCGACGCAGTTCTCCAACTGGCCGCAATCGCAGTGGGCCGTGAAGGCCGACGGCGTGACGCCGCTGCCGGCTGGCCGCCCGCGCTCGTCGGTGGTCGTGATCACCAAGGACGACGGCGGCATCATCGGCAGCTGACGCGGGTTCAGCCCAGAGCGCGCCAGCGCTCCTCGGTGCCCACGTCGGTCCAGTGACCGTGCCAGACCTCGCCGCCGGCCCGCCCGGCGGCGATTTGCTTTTCGAGCACCGGGCGCAGCGGCAGGCGCGTGCCGGGCGCGATGCCCTCGAACATCGTGCGCCGGAACAGGCCCACGCTGGCCCAGGTCCAGCGCGGCCCGGCTTCGTCGCGGGTCAGCCGGCCCTCGGCATCCAGGCCGAAGTCGCCCTGCGGGTGGTGCGCTGCGTTTGGCACCATCCACAGGTGGCAGTGCCGGCCCGATGGCAATGTGCCGGAGAACGGGAAGCCCGGCAGGAACACGTCGCCCGAGACCACCCAGAAGACCTCGCCCAGCAGCGGCAAGGCCTTGGCGATGCCACCGGCCGTTTCCAGCGCGCCGCCGTGGTCGCGGCCTTCCATCGAATAAAGCAGTTGCAGGCCCCAGCGGCGGCCATCGCCCAAGGCTGCGGGGAACTGCTCTTCCAGCCACGCGGTGTTGACCACCACCTGCTGCACACCGGCCGCGGCCAGCGCCTGCAGGTGCCATTCGATCAGCGGGGTGCCGCGCACCGGCAGCAGCGGCTTGGGCGTGTGGTCGGTGTGCGGGCGCAGCCGCTCGCCGCGGCCGGCCGCCAGGATCAGGGCGGTGCGGGTGCTCATCGCGGCGCAGTGTACGGGCCGGGTTTCCCGTGGCACCATGCCCCATGGGTTTTGACGACATCCCCACGCTGAGCGGCGGTTTTGCGCCGGTGGACCACGAGATCGTCTGCGACGATCTGCCGGTCGAAGGCGAGATCCCGCGTGACCTGAACGGCCTGTACGTGCGCAACGGGCCGAACCGGCAGTTCGCCGCGCCCGGGCGTTACCACTGGTTCGACGGCGACGGCATGTTGCACGCGCTGCGCTTCGACGGTGGGCGTGTGCAGTACCGCAACCGCTGGGTGCTGACCACCGGCCTGCTGGAAGAACGCGCCGCTGGCCAGGCGCTGTGGCCCGGCATCAAGGACCCGCCGCGCCGCGACCGGCCTGGCGAGCCTTTCAAGAACACCGCCAACACCGACGTCAAGTTCTTCGGCGGCGACCTGCTGGCGATGTGGTACCGCGGCGGCCAGGCCTGGCGCTGCAGCGCCCAGGACCTGGCCACCACCGGCCCGCTGCTGCTGCCGCCGGGCCTGGTCGACCTGCCCCTCTCGGCCCACAGCAAGGTGGACGAGCGCACCGGCGAGTTGCTGTTTTTTGCCTACGGCCTGCGCCCGCCGTACCTGCAGCATGGTGTGCTGGACCGCCACGGTCAACTGGTCAGCCTGGTGGACGTGCCACTGCCCGGCCCGCGCCTGCCGCACGACATGGCCGTCACCGAGCACTACAGCATCCTGCACGACCTGCCGCTGTTCCACGACGCCGAGGCCCTGGCCGCCGGCCGCCACAAGCTGAAGTTCCACGCCGACATGCCGGCGCGGTTTGGCGTGGTGCCGCGCCATGGCGGCGCCCCGGTGCGCTGGTTCGAGGCCTCGCCCACCTACCTGTACCACGTGGCCAACGCCTGGGAAGAGTCGGGACCGGCAGGCGACGAGATCGTGATGACCGGCACCCCCTTCCGGCTGCCACGCGATGCCCGCGGCGACGTGGACGCCGAGCGCCTGCCGCGCATGCTGGCGCTGCTGGAGAGCGACCACGTCTTCCACGAATGGCGCTTCAACCTGCGCACCGGGCAGACCCGCGAGCGGGTGCTGGACGACGTGTTGAACACCGAGTTCCCGGTCGTCAACGCCGTGCGCCTGGGCTTGCCCACGCGGTACTCCTGGCATGTGCTGATGGGCCGCAGCCACCGGCCGGAAGACCCGCGGTTTGGCGGCCTGGCACGCTACGACCTGCAGCGTGGCAGCTGCCAGACTTACCACGAAGGCCCGCAGCGCTGGTGGAGCGAAGCGCCGTTTGCGCCGCGCGACGGCGCTGTCGAAGAAGACGATGGCTACCTGGTCGGCTTTGTGTGGAACGACGCCACGCAGCAATCCCAGGCCTGTGTCTTCGACGCGCACGACATCGCGCAGGGCCCGCTGTGCCGCATCACGCTGCCGCAGCGGGTGCCGCATGGTTTCCACGCCACCTGGGTGAGTGCCGAGCGGCTGGCCCGCGGCTGGTAGCGGCGTCGCGGGTCAGCCGGCCTGCACCACCCGGTGCCGGCCCTCGTGTTTGGCGCGGTAGAGCGCGGTGTCCGCCTGGTGCAGCAGGGCATGGGCGTCGGCCAGCGGGGTTCCCGGCTGGTGGCTGGCCACGCCAATGCTCAGCGTGACCCGGCCGCTCAGCGGTGAATCGCCATGCGGCAGGGCGGCCTCGTCCAGGGCCGACAGGCAGCGCTGCGCCATGCCCAGGGCCTCGGTGGCATCGGTGTGCGGCAGCAGCATCAGGAACTCCTCACCGCCATAACGCGCCAGCAGCTCGTCCGGCCGGCGCACACAGGCTTGCAGCTCGGTGGCGATGCGGCGCAGGCAGGCATCACCGGCCGGGTGGCCATGGTGGTCGTTGTAGCGCTTGAAGTGGTCCACGTCGATCAGCAGCAGCGACAGTGGCAGGCCGTGGCGCTGCGCACGGGCCCATTCTTCGTCGAGCCGGCGGTCGAACTGCCGCCGGTTGGCGATGCCGGTCAGCGCATCGGTTTCCGACAGCTCGGCCAGTTGCCGGTTGGCGGCGTCGAGTTCGGCGTTCAGCTCGCGCAGGGACTGTTCGCGCGCGATCAGTTCCGACACATCGATGCGGATGCCCACCAGCCCACCTTCGCGTGTGCGGCGCTCGTGCACCCGGAACCAGCGGCCGTCCGTGGCCTGCACCAGGCGCGGCGCGCCAGGGTTGCGCCGCTGGGCCAGGCGGTCGGCCAGCCACTCCTCCACCGACAGCGGCACCGGCAGGCCGCCCAGGGCCGCGTTGGCGCGCACCAGGGCCTCGAAGGTGGGCTGCTGCGGCAGCAGGTGCGACACACGCGGGTACATCTCGCGCATGCGGGCGTTGCTCATCACCACCCGGTCCTGCGCGTCGTAGAGCTCGAAGGCGGCGGGCAGCGCCTCGATCGCGTCTTCCAGCCGGGCGCTGGCCAGCCGCGCCGCCTGCCGGGCGGCCTCCAGCTCCGAGCCGCGGGTGACCAGCTCGGTCACGTCCACGCTGTAGGACAACAGGCTGCCATCGGCCAGGAAGCGTTCGGTGATGCGGCGCCAGCGCCCGCTCGGCATCTGGCGCAGCAGCGCCTCGCCCGGGTGGCGGTGGGCGCCCAGGCGCTCGGCGATCCAGGCCTCTTCGCGGCCACGCGCCTCGGGCACCAGGCCTTGTTGCACGGCCTGGCGCAACAGCGCTTCGAAGGTCATGCCCACCTTCAGCAGCGACGCCATCGGCCCGTACAACTCGGCGAAATCGCGGTTCCACAGGTAGAGGCGGTCCTCGGGGTCGTAGACCACCAGGCCGGTGTTCAGGCCATCAAAGATTTCATGCTGGCGCTGAGCGGCCAGCTGCACCTGCTGTTGCAGCTGATCCAGTTGCCGGCCGCTGCGCTGCAGCGCCACGGACAGTGCGGCCACCGCCACCAGCAGCGCGCCCACGCCCAGCACCCACGCCCATTCCGCCATGGCCGCGGATTATGGACGGGGCCCGCAGGCCCACCGGGTGCCTAACCTAGGCCGATGGGGGCCGGCGCCGCCAGCGCGATGCGCTGGAACAGCGCGCGGTACGCGTCGGGCGTCGGCGCGCCCGTGAGCGGGTCGGCCTGGGCTGCAAACACGGCATCCAGCCGCACCCCGTCCGCCGGGGTCAGCACCTGGCGCGCCACGGGCAGCACGGCCTCTTCCTCCAGCGCCATGTGGCCCAGGTAGAAGTCGATGTAGCGGTGCACGGCGGCTTCGAAGGGCTCGCGCCGGGCCGGGCCCATCACCTCGAAGGCCAGCAGTGCGTGCTCCAGGTCGCGGATCGCGTGTTCACCGCGCGCGTGGTCGTGGTCCAGGCGGTCCAGCACCGGGGCCAGCGTGGGCGCACGTTCGCGCAGCAGCGGGAACAGGCACTGGCTCTCCTGCGGGTGGTGGCGGCGCTCGGGGAATTCGTCGATGTAGAACAGCATGGCGCGCAGCACGTCGAAATCGGGCAACGCGGCGTGCCGGCGGGCATGTGCCAGCATCATCGAGAGCGAGCGCAACATGGCCGCCAGCGCCTGGTGTTCGTCGCGCAGGATGTCGAGGGTCCGGATGTGCATGGCCAGTCTCCTGGCCCGAGGTTCCGCCCACGGCGCCGCGCCGCCCTTGCGCCACATCAAGCCTGTGCCGGGTGGCCCCGTAAAATCACGCGTTCCTCCCACCGCAAGGCCTGTGCATGTCCCTCCCGCCCGACCGTGACACCCGTTCGATGGCCAACGCCATCCGCGCCCTGGCCATGGACGCCGTGCAGCAGGCCAACTCCGGCCACCCCGGCGCGCCCATGGGCATGGCCGACATCGCCGTCGCACTGTGGGCCGGCCACCTGAAACACGACCCGGCCGCCCCCAACTGGGCCGACCGCGACCGTTTTGTGCTCAGCAACGGCCATGGCTCGATGCTGATCTACGCGCTGCTGCACCTCAGCGGCTACGCGCTGCCGATGCAGGAGCTGAAGAACTTCCGCGTGCTGCACAGCCTGACCCCGGGCCACCCCGAGGTGGACGTGACCCCCGGCGTCGAGACCACCACCGGCCCGCTGGGCCAGGGCATCACCAACGCGGTGGGCATGGCGCTGGCCGAAAAGCTGCTGGCGCACGAGTTCAACCGCCCCGGCCACACCGTGGTGGACCACCGCACCTGGGCCTTCCTGGGCGATGGCTGCCTGATGGAAGGCATCAGCCACGAGGCTTGCGCCCTGGCCAGCGCCTGGCAGCTCGACAAGCTGACCGCCGTCTACGACGACAACGGCATCAGCATCGACGGCCAGGTGAAGCCCTGGTACGTGGACGATGTGCCCGGCCGCTTCCGCGCCTATGGCTGGCACGTCATCGGCCCGGTGGACGGGCACGACGTGGCCGCCGTGGATGCAGCACTGGCCGCCGCCAAGGCCCACCGTGGCCAGCCCACGCTGGTGATCTGCCGCACCCGCATCGGCCAGGGTTCGCCCAACCGCGCCGGCACGGCCAAGGCCCACGGCGAGGCGCTGGGGGCGGAGGAGGTGGCGCTCACGCGTGCCGCCATCGGCTGGCCGCACCCGCCCTTCACGGTGCCCGACGAGGTCTACGCGCAGTGGGATGCCAAGGCCGCCGGTGCCGCCGCACGCACGGCCTGGGAGCAGGCCTTCGACGCCTACCGCAGCGCCTTCCCGGACCTGGCGGCCGAACTGCAGCGCCGCATGGCCGGCGAACTGCCGGCCGGTTTTGCGCAGACCGCGGTCGATGCGGCTGTGGCTGCTCACCAGCAGGCGCAGACCGTGGCCAGCCGCAAGGCCAGCCAACTCGCGCTGGAGGCCTTCACGAAGGCGCTGCCCGAGCTGCTGGGCGGCTCGGCCGACCTGACCGGCTCCAACCTGACCAACACCTCGTCCACGCCCGCGCTGCGTTTTGACGCCGATGGCACGCCCAACGGCGGCCGCCACATCAACTACGGCGTGCGCGAGTTCGGCATGGCCGCGGTGATGAACGGCATCGCGCTGCACGGCGGCTTCATCCCCTACGGCGGCACCTTCCTGACCTTCAGCGACTACTCGCGCAACGCCATCCGCATGGCCGCGCTGATGAAGCAGCGCGTGGTGCACGTCTTCACCCACGACAGCATCGGCCTTGGCGAGGACGGCCCGACGCACCAGAGCGTGGAGCACGCCGCGAGCCTGCGGCTGATCCCGAACCTCGATGTCTGGCGCCCTGCCGACACAGCCGAGACCACGATCGCGTGGACCAAGGCGCTGCTGAACGTGGACCGCCCGACCGCGCTGCTGCTGTCGCGTCAGAACCTGCCCTATCTGCCGAAGGCCGGGCTCGACGAGGTGGCGCGTGGCGCCTACGTGCTGGCCGAGCCGGCCGAGGTGGGGCTGAAGAGGAAGGCCCAGGCAGTGCTCATCGCGACCGGGTCCGAGGTGCAGCTCGCGCTGCATGCGCAGCAGCAGCTCGCCGCTGTCGGCATCGCGGTGCGCGTGGTGTCGATGCCCAGCACCACCACGTTCGATCGCCAGGACGTGGCCTACAAGCGCCGCGTGCTGCCCGACGGGCTGCCGCGTGTCGCGGTGGAAGCCGGTGTCACCGACGGTTGGTGGAAGTACGGCTGCGCCGCGGTGATCGGCCTCGACACCTACGGCGAATCGGCGCCGGCCGGTGCGTTGTTCA
>CAYTWU010000199.1:0-6639 GCA_964442175.1 uncultured Rubrivivax sp. | reverse complement strand
GCCGGCGCGCGACCAGACCATCATCCTGGCGATGGACGTGTCGGGCAGCATGCGTGCCACCGACGTCAAGCCCAACCGCATGGTGGCTGCGCAGGAGGCAGCCAAGGCCTTCGTGGCCGGGCTGCCGCGCAGTGTGCGGGTGGGGGTGGTCAGCTTTGCCGGCACGGCGGCGGTGGTGCAGGCGCCCACCGTCAGCCGCGAAGACGTGGTGGCCGCGATCGACCGCTTCCAGCTGCAGCGCGCCACCGCCACCGGCAGCGCCATCGTGCTCTCGCTGGCCACGCTGTTCCCCGAGCACAACATCGAGATCCAGCACATCACCGGGCAGCGCAAGTTCCCCGGTGCGCCGCTGGGGGACGACAAGCCCAAGGTCGAGTTCACGCCGGTGGCGCCGGGCTCGTACAACTCGGCGGCCATCATCATGCTCACCGACGGCCAGCGCACCACCGGGCCCGACCCGCTGGAAGCGTCGCGCATGGCGGCCGAGCGCGGCGTGCGGGTCTACACCGTGGGCGTGGGCACCACCGGCGGCGAGGTCATCGGCTTCGAGGGCTGGAGCATGCGGGTGCGGCTGGACGAAGAAACGCTCAAGACCGTGGCCGCCAACACGCTGGGCGAGTACTTCTACGCCGGCACCGCGGAAGACCTGAAGAAGGTCTACCAGTCGCTGAGCTCGCGCATGGTGGTGGAGCGCAAGGAAACCGAGGTCTCGGCCCTGTTTGCCGCCGCCGGTGCGCTGCTGGCCGTGCTGGCGGCCGGGCTGTCGATCTTCTGGTTCGGCCGGGTGGCCTGAACCCCGCCTGAGCCCGGATCACCCCGGGGTCTGCAGCTTCTTCCAGGCCTGGAAGCCCCCGGCCACCGACAGCGCCTTGGGGTAACCCAGCGAGCGCAGCAGGTCGGCCGCGTACAGGCTGCGCCGGCCGCTGTTGCAGGTGAGCAGCAGCAGGTGGTCGCGTGCGTGGTGCAGCTGGTTGATCGTCGTGATCAGGCCCTTGATGTCGATGTCGCTGGGGGTGCCGGTGTCCAGCACCTCCTGCTCGTTGTCGGTCAGGCGGTCGCCGAGCAGCTTCTTCACCTCGAACAGCGGGATGTGCACGGTGCCAGGGATGGCGCCCTTCATCTCGATCTCGAAACCCTGGCGGATGTCCACCATGGTGCCCAGGCCCAGCTGCACCAGCTCCATCGCACTGGGCAGGCTGATCTCCAGCTGCCGGCGCTGGGCATCGGTGAAGTGGCTGATGTCGAGTCCGCTCATCGTGGCCGCATTGTGGCCGAGTGCAGCACGCGCTGCAGCCAGGGCCGGGTCTCGGCGGGGTCGATCACGTCGTCGATCTCCAGGTGGCTGGCCATGTTGAGCGCTTCGCCGCGCGCCACGGCCTGGTCCAGCAGGCGCTGGAACAGCGCTTCGCGCTCGGCGCCGGGCGTGGCGGCGGCCAGCTCCTTGCGGAAGCCCAGGCGCACCGCGCCTTCCAGGCCCATCGCGCCGAACTCACCGCTGGGCCAGGCGGCGGTGGCCACCGGCGCGTGGAAGTGGCCGGCCGTGAGTGCCATCGCGCCCAGCCCGTAACCCCGGCGCAGCACGACCGCGGCCACCGGCACGCGCAAGCGCGCCGCGGTGGTGAACAGCCGGCCCGCGTGGCGCAGCATGCCGGTGGCCTCGGAGGCCGGGCCGACCATGAACCCCGGGGTGTCGACGAAGCTGACCAGCGGCAGGCCGTGCGCATCGGCCAGCTGCATCAGGTGCACCAGCTTGTCGCAGGCCGGCGCGTCCAGCGCGCCTGCGCCGTGCCGCACCTGGCTGGCGGCCACCGCCACCGGGCGACCGCCCAGCCGCGCCAGGGCCGTCAGCACCGCGCGGCCGTGCGTGGCGCGCAGTTCCAGCACCGAACCGGCGTCGAACACCGTCTGCAGCACGGCGGCCACGTCGTAGGTGGCGTTGCGGGCGGCCGGCATCAGCGTGCGCAGCGTGCCGGCATCGCCGCCGGGGCCGGGGTCCGTGGCGGGGTGACCGTTCAGCAGCGCCAGCAGCGTGCGCGCCAGCGCCGTGGCCTCGGCTTCGTCGGCGGGCACGATGTCCACCGCGCCGGCCGCGGCCAGCACGGCCACCGGGCCCACGTCCTGCGGCGCCACCACGCCCAGGCCGCCGCCTTCGATCATCGCCGGCCCGCCCAGGCCCAGGCTGCTGCCGGCGGTGGCCAGCACCAGGTCGCAGCAGCCCAGCAGCGCGGCGTTGCCGGCAAAACAGTACCCGGCCGCGATGCCGATCAGCGGCACCTGGCCCGACAAGGCGGCAAAGCGCGCGAAGGTCGTGCAGTCCAGGCCTGCCACGCCCAGCCAGTCCACATCGCCGGGCCGGCCGCCGCCGCCTTCGGCGTACAGCACCACCGGCAGGCGCTCACGCTCGGCGATGGCCAGCAGGCGGTCGGCCTTGCGGTGGTTGAACACGCCTTGCGTGCCGGCCAGCACCGTGTAGTCGTAGGCCAGCACGGCCACCGGGCGGCCGGCCACCGTGCCCGTGCCCGCGACCAGGCCATCGGCCGGGGTCTGGCGCTGCAGCTCGTCCAGCGGCCGGCGACTGCGCTGCGCGGCCACGGCGAAGCCGCCGTACTCGGTGAAGCTGCCCGCGTCCAGCAAGGCGGCGACGTTTTCACGCGCCGTGCGCCGGCCTTGGGCGTGGCGGCGCGCCACGGCGTCCGGGCGGGCCGCATCGGCCAGCAGCGCACGGCGTGCCGTCAGCGCAGCCAGCCCGGGGTGCACGAGGCGCGCGGCCACCTCGGCCGGCGGTGGTGCCTCGTGCGCCGCCAGCGGCTGCAGTTGCACCAGGGGCTCACCTTCCTGCACATGGTCGCCTGCGGCCACGGCCAGGTGCAGCACCCGGCCGGCCTGCGGCGCCGTCAGCGGCACCTCCAGCTTCATGCAGTCCAGCCGCAACAGCACCTGGCCGGCGGCCACCGCCTGGCCGGGCACCACCTCCACGGTCTGGACCGCACCGGAGACCGGGCTGGGCACGTCAATCGGCGGGGTGGCGGGCATGGCAGAGGGCTCGCGGGGGCAGGACAACAAGGTGGCCGGCATTGTGGGTCATGGCACCGCCGCCGCGCTGTCGCATACTCGCCGCCGACGCTGCATGCCCATGCCTGACCTGCCCCGACCCGACCCCGCCGCGATGGCCTTGTTCGACACCCTGCCCGCCGCGGCGCTGCGGCTGGATGCGCAGGGCCGCGTGCAGGCCAGCAACGCCGCGGCGCGCACGCTGCTGGGGCCTGCGGCCGCCGCGGGCGTGGCCTGGCCCGCCGTGCTGGGCGTGGTCGACGGGGCATGGCCCGCTGAACCCCAGGCCTTGCCGGGCAGCGAGCGCTGGCTGCGGCTGCGCCCTGCCCCCTGGGGCGACGGGCCGGACCAGCTGCTGCTGCTCGAAGACGCCACCGCCGAAGTGCAGGCCCGGCAGCAGGTGGTGCGCCTGGGCGAGCTGCTGGACCTGACGCAGGACTTCGGCCGACTGGGCCTGTGGGAGCGCGACGTGCGCACCCTGCAGGGGCGCTGGGACCGCCACGTCTACAAGTTCTGGGGCCTGGACCCGGACGACGGCGCACCCAGTTTCGATGCCGCCGCGCGCCAGATCGTCGAGGCCGACCGGGCGGGCCTGGAGCAGGCCTTCCGCCAGTCGCTCGCACAGGCGGGCCGCTATGCCCACCGCTACCGCGTGCAGCGCCGCGATGGCGGGATCACGGTGCTGCACTCGCAATGGGCGGTCAAGAACGGGCCGGACGGACGGCCTGCGCAGGTGGTCGGCATCATGATGGACGACACCGAGACCATCGAACTCACCCGCAACCGGCAGGAGATCGCGTCGCAGCTGGGCTTGGCGGAAACACTGGCCGGCCTGATCGTCTGGCGGCACGACCTGGCGCGCGACCGGTTGACCTTCAACGCCGAAGGCGCAGCCTTGTTCGCCGGGGTGCTGGAGGGCGACAGCGTCGACGCCGGCACGCTGCGCAGCTGGGTCCACCCCGACGACCAGGCCGCCGTGCACGCCGCTGCCGTGTCGGCCCTGACAGCGGCCGGCTACACCGACCTGGCGCTGCGCTACCGCCTGCCGGGGGACCGTGAGGTGCAGCTGATGACGCGGCGCGTGGTGCAGCGCAACGCACAGGGTGAAGCGCTGGCGGTGCTGGGCGTGGGCCTGGACATCACCGCGCAGTCCGCCGCGACACGGCATGCCCGCGAACTGCGCGACCGTTTCGAACTGGCCACCCGCACCGCCGGCATCGGCTACTGGGCACGCGAAGGCGACACCGAACGGGCCGAATGGAGCGCCCAGATGCGTGCCCTGCACGGCCTGCCAGCCGACGCCCCGGTGCCGACGCTGAAGGAGTGGCTGCAGCAGTTTGTACACCCCGAAGACCGGGCCCAGGTGGGCGAGAAGTTCAGGGTCTGGCTCAGCGGCCACACGCCGCGTGCCGAGACCGAGCTGCGGGTGGTGCGCACCGACGGCACGGTGCGGCACCTGCTCACGCACTCGCTGCAGGAACGCGGCGGTGCGGCGCCGGTGCTGTTCGGCATCGCGGTCGACGTGACCGACCGGCGGCTGGCCGACATCGCCCTGCGGCATGCCGACGAGCGGGCAGCACTGGCCGCCCGCGGCGCCGGCATCGGCACCTGGGGCCTGGACTGGCACGACGCCAGCGTGCACTGGGACGCCCAGATGTGGCGCCTGCGCGGCCGCGAACCGCGCCCCGAACCGCCGACGAACGAGGAACTGCTGTCCTTCGTGCACCCCGACGACCGCGGCGCCGCGATGCGCCTGGTGACCGAATCCAACGCCACCGGGGAGACGCTGGAGCACCAGTTCCGCGTCGTCTGGCCCGATGGCAGCGTGCGCTGGCTGGCCTCGCGCTCGACCGTGTTGCGGGATGCGCAGGGCCAGATCCTGCGCCGCATCGGTGTCAACTGGGATGTCACGGCCGCGCGCCAGGCCGAAGCCGAGCGCAGCGAACGTGAAGCCGCGGAGCAGGCCAACCAGGCCAAGAGCCAGTTCCTGGCGCGCATGAGCCACGAGCTGCGCACGCCGCTGAACGCGGTGCTGGGCTTCACGCAGCTGCTGCTGCTGGACGGACCCAGCGACGCGCAACGGCAGCGGCTGGACTACATCCGCGGTGCTGGCCAGCACCTGCTCTCGCTGATCAACGACGTGCTGGACCTGACCAGCCTGGACACCGGCGAGCTGCGCATCCACGCCGAAGCGGTGGACCTGGCCGCCCTGGTGCAGCAGACCTTGCCGCTGCTGGACCCGCTGCGCCAACCGGGCGACATCGCGCTCACGCTGGACATCGCGCCGCTGGCGGTGCAGGCCGACCCGGTGCGCCTGCGCCAGGTGCTGCTCAACCTGCTGAGCAACGCCTTCAAGTACAACCGGCCCGGCGGCAGCGTGCAGGTGGTGGCCCAGGCCGATGCTGCGCAGGTGCTGCTGTCGGTGGCCGACACCGGCCGCGGCATGGACCCGGGCCAGCTGCGCCAGCTGTTCGAGCCCTTCAACCGCCTGGGGGCGCAGCGCGACGGCATCGAGGGCACCGGCATCGGCCTGGCCATCGTGAAGGGGCTGGTGGAACGCATGAACGGCCGCCTGGACGTGCAAAGCGAAGCCGGCGAGGGTTCGGTCTTCACGGTGCGCCTGCCGGCGGCGGCCCCGCCGCGGCTGGACGTGTCGCGAGGTGTGCTCTACATCGAGGACAACCCCGTCAACACGCTGATCGTGCAGGAGCTGATGCAGCGCCGGCCCGACATCCGCCTGCTGCACGCCGCCGACGGCCGCAGCGGCCTGGCCCTGGCGCGGCGGGAACAACCGGCCCTGGTGCTGCTGGACATGCAGCTGCCCGACATGGACGGCAGCGCCGTGCTGGCCGCGCTGCGGCAGGACCCGGCCACCGCCGACATCCGCTGCATCGCGGTCTCGGCCAATGTGGTGGCGGCGGATGTGCAGCAGGCCCTGGCCGCGGGCCTGGCCGCCTACTGGACCAAGCCGCTGGACGCCGAGGCCTTCAGCAGCGCGATCAACAGGCTGTTCGGCCCGACGTCTTGACTCACGCGGCCGGCGCGGCCTCTGCGATCAGACCACGCTTGCGCAGCATGGGCTCCACCGTCGGCCCGCGGCCACGGAAGGCGGCAAAGGCGGCCCCCGGCTCCACGCTGTTGCCGCTGGCGTAGATGTGCTGCAACAGGCCCTGCGCCACCGTGGGGTCGAAGGGGCTGCCGGCTTCGACGAAGGCGTCGTAACCGTCGGCGTCCAGCACCTCGGCCCACAGGTAGACGTAGTAGCCCGCCGCATAGCCCGAACCCGAGAACAGGTGCTGGAAGTGCACCAGCCGGTGGTTCAGGCCCACCGGGGCCGGGTGGCCCATCGCGGCCAGGGTCTGCGCCTCGAAGGCGCACAGGTCGGCCGGCGGCTCGGCGTCCGTCAGCGCGTGCACGGCCATGTCGACGATGGCACTGGCCGTGTAGCGCACCGTCTCGTAGCCCTGGTTGAACTTGCGCGCGGCCTGCAGCCGCCGCACCAGGTCGTCCGGGATGGCCGCGCCGGTCTCGCGAGCCGCACGAGCGACGGCGTCCTGCACGGTGTCGTGTCGTGGGCGGCCACGACGA
>CAYTWU010000198.1:0-6665 GCA_964442175.1 uncultured Rubrivivax sp. | reverse complement strand
CGCATAGCGCCGCCCGTCCATCATCACGCCCGCGGCGTCCTTCAGGCCGAACATCGGCAGTCCGAACATTTCCCAGTAGGTGTTGCGCGGGTGCGGGTCGTCGGTGTACTCGACGGAGCAGGCCCAGCCCTGGTCGATCGCGTACTGGATCTGCGCCTTGATCTCGGCATCGGTGAGTTCGGGCAGGAACGAGAACGTGCCTTGGGTGATGCGCATGGCGGGCTCCTCTAGACCGACGCGGTGGCGGTCGGGACGAATTCGGGCGTGTCGGTCGACGCGTAGTTGAACGTGACGTCCTTCCAGGTCTCGAGCGCCTGGGCGAGCGGCGTGCACCAGCGGCCGGCGTCCGCCAGGATCTGCGGACCCTCGACGGCGATGTCGCGCCCCTCGTTGCGGGCCTTGACCATCGTCTCCAGCGCGACGCGGTTGGCGGTGGCGCCGGCCTGGATGCCGGCCGGGTGGCCGATGGTGCCGCCGCCGAACTGCAGCACCACGTCGTCGCCGAACAGGTGCAGCAGCTGGTGCATCTGGCCGGCATGGATGCCGCCGCTGGCCACCGGCATCACCTTCTTCAGGTCGCACCAGTCCTGGTCGAAGTAGATGCCGCGCGGCAGGTCCTGCTTGTTGCAGGCCTCGCGGCAGACGTTGTAGTAACCCTGTACCGTCATCGGGTCACCTTCCAGCTTGCCCACCGCGGTACCGGTGTGCATGTGGTCCACACCCGCCAGGCGCAGCCACTTGGCGATGACGCGGAAGCTCACGCCGTGGTTCTTCTGCCGCGTGTAGGTGCCGTGGCCGGCGCGGTGCAGGTGCAGGATCATGTCGTTGCGGCGGCACCATTCGCCGAGAGACTGGATGCAGGGCCAGCCCACGATCAGGTCGATCATGATGATCACGCTGCCCAGGCTCTTGGCAAACTCGGCGCGTTCGTAGATGGCCTCCATCGTGCCGGCCGTGACGTTGAGGTAGCTGCCCTTGACCTCGCCCGTCATCGCGCTGGCCTTGTTGACGCCGTCCATCACGTACAGGAAGCGGTCGCGCCAGTGCATGAAGGGCTGCGAGTTGATGTTCTCGTCGTCCTTCATGAAGTCCAGGCCGCCCTTCAGGCCCTCGTAGATCACACGCCCGTAGTTGCGCGCGCTCAGGCCCAGCTTGGGCTTGGTGGTGGCGCCCAGCAGCGGGCGGCCGAACTTGTCCAGCCGTTCACGTTCAACGATCAGCCCGGTGGGCGGGCCCTTGAAGGTCTTGACCAGCGCCACCGGCACGCGGATGTCTTCCAGGCGGGCGGCCTTCAGCGGCTTGAAGCTGAACACGTTGCCGATCAGGCTGGCCGTGATGTTGGCGATCGAGCCTTCTTCGAACAGGATGATGTCGTAGGCCACCCAGGCGAAGTACTCGCCCGGCCGGCCCGGCACGGGCTCGACCTTGTAGCACTTGGCGCGGTAGTTCTCGCAGGCCGTCAGGCGGTCGGTCCAGACGACGGTCCAGGTGGCGGTGCTGCTCTCGCCGGCCACGGCCGCGCCGGCTTCCACCGGGTCCACGCCTTCCTGCGGCGTGATGCGGAACAGGCAGATGGTGTCGGTGTCCTTGGGCACGTAGTCGGGCACCCAGTAGCCCATCTGGCGGTACTTGAGCACGCCCGCGCTGTAGCGCTTCTTGGCGTCGGTGATCTGGGTGGCGTCGGCTTTCAGTCCGGCATCGACAACGGTGTTCATCGCAGCGCTCCTTTGGGGGGATGGCTGCAATTTAAGTAATCACTTAAATAAGGTAAATTCAGATGATCTGATCTTGTGATTAAGAAACACTGAATCATGAACGTCACCTTGCGGCAGCTCAGGGTTTTTGCGGAGGTGGCGCGGCGGCTGAGCTTTGCGCGTGCGGCCGAGGTGCTGCACCTCACACCGCCCGCGGTGACCATGCAGGTGAAGGAACTGGAGGCCGCCGTCGGCCTGCCGCTGTTCGAGCGCAGCGGCCGCCAGGTGGGGCTGACCACCGGTGGCGAGTACCTGCTGGTCTACGCCCGGCGCGTGCTGTCGGCGCTGAAGGACGCCGAGGACGCGATGGCGCGCCTCAAGCATGTCGAGGCCGGCCGGCTGGACATCGGCCTGGTCAGCACCGCCAAGTACTTCGTGCCGCGGCTGCTGGCGCGTTTTCGCGAGCAGCACCCGGGCATCGAGCTGCGCCTGCAGGTCTCGGCCAACCGCGAGCAGTTGCTGGCCCTGCTGCGCGGCAACGAGATCGACCTCGCGGTGATGGGCCGGCCGCCGCGCGAGATGGCCTCACGGGCCGAGCCCTTTGCCGCCCACCCGCAGGTCTTCGTGGCGCCGCCGGGGCATGCGCTCACGCGCGTGGGCAGCGTGGCGCCGGCCGAGCTGGAAGGTGTGCCCTTCATCGTGCGCGAGCCGGGCTCCGGCACGCGCAAGCACATGGAGGACTTTTTCGAGGCGCAGCGCATCGCGCCCCGCATCGCGATGGAGATGCCCAGCAACGAGAGCATCAAGCAGGCCGTGATGGCCGGCATGGGCCTGAGCTTTCTGTCGCTGCACACCGTGGGGCTGGAGCTGCGCAGCGGCCTGCTGGCCATCGTGCCGGTGGCCGGCACACCCATCGTGCGCACCTGGAACGTGGTGCACGTGGCGGGCAAAACGCTGTCCCCGGCGGCGGAGGCGCTGCGTTATTTCATCCTCGAGCATGGCGAGGCCCACCTGGCCGAACACGACCGCGCGCTGCTGCCTTGAATTGCCGGTCCGCCGGCCCATGTACGGCGTGTGGACATGCTGGTGGCCGGTGGCCTTCTCCTGCTGATCGCCGCGCTGGCTGGTGCCGCGCTGGGCGGCCCCTGGCTGCTGCGCGCCTGGCGCCGGCAGCGCATCGTGCGCCAGCCCTTCCCGGCCGCGTGGCGCGAGATCCTGCGCCGCCGCGTGCCGCTGGCGCGTGAACTGCCGGCCGCCCAGCAGCTGCGGCTGAAACAACACATCCAGGTGCTGCTGGCCGAAGTGCCCTTCATCGGCTGCGCGGGGCTGGTGATGGGCGACGAGGTGCGTGTCACCATCGCCGCCCAGGCCGGCCTGCTGCTGCTGGGCCGGGGCGGCTCCTTCGGCAACCTGCGCGAGGTGCTGGTCTACCCGGGCCACTTCGTCGTGCCCGGCCAGCAGCCCGGGGCTGGCGGCGTGGTGCACGAGGGCCGCGACGTGCTGGCCGGCCAGAGCTGGCAGCGCGGCCAGGTCATCCTGGCCTGGGACGCGGTGCAGGCCGGCGCGGCCGACCCGCACGACGGCGGCAACGTGGTGCTGCACGAGTTTGCCCACCAGCTGGACCAGGACACCGGTGCCGCCAATGGCGCCCCCTACGTGGGCCGCGGCGCCGTGCAGCGGGTCTGGGCGCGGGTGATGGCGCAGGAGTTCGCGGCCCTGCAGTCGCGCCTGGCGCGCGCCGAGCCGGGTGTGCTGGACCCCTACGGCGCCAGCAGCCCGGCCGAGTTTTTTGCCGTGGCCAGCGAGCACTTCTTCGAGCAACCCGCCGCGCTGGCCGCCGAGCGGCCGGCGCTGTACGAGCAGCTGCGGCGCTGTTACCGGCTGGACCCCTTGGCCTGGTAGCAGGCCTTCAGCGGTACAGCAGGTCCCGCAGCCCCAGCGACAGCACCGGCACGAAGCTGATCACCATCAGGCACAGCAGCACCACACCGACGAAGGGCAGCAGCGACGGCACGATGCGGTCCAGCGAGATGCGGGCCACGGTGCAGGCGGCAAACAGGTTGACGCCGAACGGCGGCGTGATCATGCCCAGCGCCAGGTTCACCACCATGATGATGCCGAAGTGCACCGGGTCGATGCCGAAATGCATGGCCACCGGCGCCAGGATGGGCGCCAGCACCAGGATCGCCGCCGCCGTCTCGATGAACATGCCGATGATGAACAGCGCCAGGTTCACGCCCAGCAGGAAGTACAGCGGGCTTTGCAGCACCTCCTTGAGCCACTGGCCGATGGCGTCGGGCACACCGGCGCGTGTGATCAGGAAGGCAAACAGCCCGGCGTTGGCGATGATGAACATGATCACCGCGGACGAGATCACGCTCTTCTTGAAGATGCGGTACAGGTCACCCACGCCGATCTCGCGGTGGATGACCATGCCCACCAGCAGCGCGTAGGCCACGGCCACGGCCGAGGCCTCGGTGGGCGTGAAGATGCCGCCGTAGATGCCGCCCAGGATGATCACCGGCATCATCAGCGCCCAGCCCGCCTGCAGCGTGGCGCGGCCCACGCCCAGGCGGCCGTCGCCATCGTTTTTGCCCCAGCCCTTCCACTTGCACCACAGCCACACAAACAGCATCAGCGCGCCGCCGATCAGCAGGCCGGGGCCGAAGCCGGCGATGAACAGCTCGCCGATGGACACCTCGGCCGCGACGCCGTACAGGATCATCGGGATGCTGGGCGGGATGATCACGCCCAGCTCGGCGCTGGTGGCCTGCAGCGCGGCGGCCCAGGACGTGGGGTAGCCGTGTTTGATCAGCGCCGGGATCAGGATGGCGCCGATGGCAAAGGTGGTGGCCACGCTGGAGCCCGACACGGCCGCGAAGATCATGCAGGTCAGCACGCAGGTCATCGGCAGGCCACCCTGCACGCCGCCGACCAGGCTCTTGGCGAACTCCACCAGCCGGCGGCTGATGCCGCCGGTTTCCATCAGGTTGCCGGCGAGGATGAAAAACGGGATCGCGGCGAGCGGAAACTTGTTGATCGCCGAGAACATCTCCTTCACCGCGATCAGGATGTTGACGTTGGCGATCTGTATGCCCACCAGCGCCGCCAGGCCAATGCTCACCGCCACCGAGATGCTGAGCGCGAAGCACAGCACCATGGTCACCAGCATCGCGGTGGTCATGACGCGGTCTCCAGCTCGGTGCGTTGCGGGTCCAGCCAGTTGCCCAGCACACCAATCACGCTGAAGACCCCGCCCACGGGCAGGGCCAGGTAGGCCCAGAACATCGAATACCCCTCCAGCCCGCTGATGGACTGCACACGGCCGCGCTGCGCGTAGTCCCAGCCGACCCAGATCACCACCGCCAGCAGCAGCAGCGCGCCCAGGGCCACAGCGGTGTCCAGCGCGCGGCGCCAGCGCCCGCGGCTGAGGCGGTGCAGCACGTCCACGCTCACCATCGCGCCGGTGCGGAAGGCCAGCGGGATGCCCAGGAACACCATCCAGATCAGGCTGAAGCGGATCAGCACCTCGGTGCTTTCCGCGGGCTGCTCGATGACGAAGCGCGTGATGATCTGCCACAGCCCCAGGGCCGCGGCCAGGGCCAGCATCGCGCAGGCCAGCGCCGTGGCCAGCGCCGTGCTGCCGCGCTCCAGGCGCAGGAAGAGTTGCCGCACGGCGGGGCCCCGGGCTTTACTTGAAGTTGCGGATGCGGTCGATGTTGGCCTTGCCGAACTGCTGTTCGAACTGGGCGTACACCGGCGTCAGCGCGCTCTGGAACTTGGCCTTGTCGACGTTTTCGACCACCTGCATGCCCTTGCTGCGCAGCTCGGCCACACCCTTGGCGTCGTCTTCGTCCACGCGTGCGCGGTTGGCCCTGGTGGCCTCGCGCGCCGCGGCCAGGAAGACCGCCTGGTCGGCCGCGCTGAGTTTGTCGAAGGCCGCCTTGTTCATCAGGAAGATGGCCGGGCTGTAGACGTGGCCGGTGAGCGAGAGGTGTTTCTGCACCTGGTCGAACTTGGCGGCCATGATCACCGACAGCGGGTTCTCCTGCCCGTCCACCGTGCCTTGCTGCAGCGCGGTGAACACCTCCGGGAAGGCCATCGGCGTCGTGATGATGCCGAAGCCCTTGTACGCGGCGACGTGCACCGGGTTCTCCATCGTGCGCATCTTCAGGCCCTTCAGGTCGTCGGGTGCCGTCACCGAACGTTTGCTGTTGGTCATGTGGCGCACGCCGTTTTCGGCCCAGGCCAGGGCCTTGAAGCCCTTGGGCTCGAAGGCCTTGAGCATCTCCTGGCCGATCGGGCCATCCAGCACCGCACGCGCATGGGCCTTGTCGCGGAACAGGAAGGGGATGTCGAGGATGCGCGCCTCGGGCACGAAGTTGGGCACCGGGCCGGTGCTGGTGAGCGTGAGCTCCTGCGTGCCCAGCTGCACGGCTTCGATGCTCTCGCGCTCACCGCCCAGCGAGCCGCTGTAGAACGGCTGCACCTTGATGCGGCCCTGCGTGCGGGTCTCGACTTCCTTGGCGAAGGTGTCGATGCCGATGCCCTGGTGCGAGTTCTGCGCGATGGAGATGCTGATCTTCATCGTGGACTGCGCCTGCGCGCTGCCCACGGCCGCGAAGCCCAGCAGGCCGGCGAGGGCGAGGCAGAGGGTGGTTCTCTTCATCATGGGGGTCTGTCTCCGGGGGTGGTTGAAAAGGCGGTCCTGGGTTCTAGCGCATGTTGCGGGGCGAGGGCCTCCGTATCGGCCCCATGCGGGCGCGGGCGGGCGGCTTCAAGGCCGCCAGCCCAGGCCGTCGGACGTGGCGCGTGGCACGGCGCCACGTGCGGGCCGGTACTCGCAGCCGATCCAGCCGGCCCAGCCGCTGGCCGCGCTGAGCTCGTCGATGACCTGGAACAGGTAGGCGTGGTTCAGCTCGCCCAGGTCGGGCTCGTGGCGTTGCGGCACACCGGCGATCTGGAGGTGGC
>CAYTWU010000197.1:0-6679 GCA_964442175.1 uncultured Rubrivivax sp. | reverse complement strand
GGTCGAGGTGGTTCGTCGGTTCGTCCAGCAGCAGCAGGTTCGGGCGCTGCCAGACGATGAGCGCCAGCGCAAGGCGCGCTTTCTCTCCGCCGGAGAAGGTGGCGATCGGCCCCAGCGCCATGTCCCCGGGAAAGTTGAACGTGCCGAGGAAATTGCGAAGGTCCTGCTCCCGCTTGTCAGGCGCGATGCGTTGCAGGTGCAGCAGCGGCGATGCCGCATCGTCCAGCATCTCCAGCTGGTGCTGCGCGAAGTAGCCGACCACCAGCCCCTTGTTGAAGACGGCCGTGCCCGAAAGCGGCTTCAGCTCCCCGGCGATGGTCTTGATCATCGTGGACTTGCCGGCCCCGTTGATGCCGAGCAGGCCGTAGCGCTGCTCGGACTGCAGCGAGAAGTTGATGCCGCGCAGCACGGTGCGGCCCGGATAGCCGGCTTCCGCGTCTTCCAGCACCAGCAGCGGGTTGGGTGCCCGCAGCGGCTCGCGGAACTCGAAGGAAAACGGTGCGGCGACGTGCAGCGGCGCGAGATCTTCCATCTTCGCCAGCATCTTCATCCGGCTCTGCGCCTGGCGCGCCTTGGTCGCCTTGGCCTTGAAGCGGTCGATGAAGGACTGCAGGTGCGCGCGTTCGCGCTCCTGCTTCTCGCGCTGGCTGGAGGCCAGCACGATCGACTGGGCGCGCTGCACCTCGAAATCCGAGTAGTTGCCGGCGTAGCGTGTGAGCTTCTTCTGGTCGATGTGCAGGATGATGTTCACCACACCGTCCAGGAAATCGCGGTCGTGGGAAACCACCAGCAACGTCCCCTGGTAGCGCTTCAGCCACTCTTCGACCCACAGGATGGCGTCGAGGTCCAGGTGGTTGGTGGGTTCGTCCAGCAGCAGCAGGTCGGACGGGCACATCAGCGCCCGTGCCAGCTGCAACCGCATGCGCCAGCCGCCGGAGAAGCTGTTCACCGGCGCGTCCAGCTGTTCGTTCTTGAAGCCCAGGCCCAGCAGCAGGGCCTGCGCACGGGCCGGCGCGTCGAAGGCGCCGGCTTCGTCCAGCGCCAGGTGGGCGTGCGCCATCGCGTTGCCGTCGCCGCTGGCCTCGGCTGCGGCCAGCTCGGCCTGTGCGGCCACCAGGGGCAGGTCGCCCTGCAACACAAAGTCGGTGGCACCGTCTTCGGTCTCCGGCATGTTCTGCGCGACCTCGCCCACGCGCCAGCGCGGCGGGATCTCGATGTCGCCGGCATCGGCCTGCAGGCGGTTGGTCATCAGCGAAAACAGGCTGGACTTGCCAGCGCCGTTGCGGCCGATCAGGCCCACCTTCTCACCCGGCTGCAGCGTGACGCTGGCGTTCTGCAGCACGACCTTGGTGCCCCGCCGCAGCATGATGTTGCGCAGCGTGATCATCGGGCGCTTTCCAGCGCCGAGCGCGTCAGCAGCAGCACCTGGTCCTCACCGGCGCTGGTGGCCAGCCACACGGTTTCCAGGCGCGGGAAGGCGGCTTCGAAATGGGCGCGCTCGTGGCCGATCTCCAGCACCAGCACGGCGGCCGGGGTCATGTGGCGGGCCGCGCCATCCAGCAAGCGCCGCACGAAGTCCATGCCGTCGGCACCGCCGGCCAGGGCCAGGGCCGGTTCAGCGCGGTATTCCGCGGGCAGGGTGTTCATCGAGCCTTGGTTCACGTAGGGCGGGTTGCAGAGGATGAGGTCGTAGGCGCCGCGGGCGGCGGACAGGCCATCGCCCTGGCGCAGCGTGATGCGGTCTTCCAGGCGGTGGCGCTGCAGGTTCAGCTCGGCCACCGCCAGTGCTTCGGTGGACAGGTCGGTGGCGTCGATCTTCACGTCGGACCAGGCCAGTGCCGCCAGCACGGCCAGGCTGCCGTTGCCGGTGCACAGGTCCAGCACACGGGTGGTGTCCTGCGAGAGCCAGGCGTCCAGCGTGCCGTCGGCCAGCGGCTCGGCGATCAGCGAGCGCGGCACGATGGCGCGTGCATCGACCGTGAAGGGAACACCCTGCAGCCAGGCTTCGCCGGTCAGGTAGGCGGCCGGGATGCGGCGTTCGATGCGCTCGTCGATCAAGGCCTCCACCTCGGCCTGCCGGCCCACGTCCACCGGCAGGTCGGCCACGTTGTCCAGTTCGTCCAGCGGCAGGCCCAGGCGCCACAGCACCAGCCACACGGCTTCGTCGAAGGCGTTGGTGGTGCCATGGCCAAAGGACACACCGGCTGCCGCCAGGCGCCGTGCGGCGTCGTCGATCAGGGCGCGGATGTTCAAGGCTGACGCAGAAAGAGTTCGAGCGCGCGCTGGTAGATCGCGGTCAAGGGCTCCAGGCTGGCCAGATCGACCCGTTCGTCGATCTGGTGGATCGTGGCGTTCAGCGGGCCGAACTCCACCACCTGCGGGCAGACCTTGGCGATGACCCGGCCGTCGGACGTGCCGCCGGTGGTGGACACCTCCGGCGTGACACCCGTCTGTGCCTGGATCGCGGCCACCAGCGCATCGCTCAGGCTGCCGGGCGTGGTGAGGAAGGGTTCGCCCCCCAAGGTCCAGGCCAGGGTGTAGTCCAGGCCGTGGCGGTCCAGGATGGCGTGCACGCGGGCCTTCAGGCCCTCGGGCGTGGATTCGGTGCTGAAGCGGAAGTTGAAGTCCAGCACCAGCTCACCCGGGATCACGTTGGTGGCGCCGGTGCCGGCGTGCACGTTGCTGACCTGCCAGCTGGTGGGCGGGAAGAAGGCATTGCCGTCGTCCCAGTGCGTGGCCACCAGTTCGGCCAGCGCGGGGGCCAGGTCGTGGATGGGGTTGCGCGCCAGTTGCGGGTAGGCGATGTGGCCCTGGATGCCACGCACGCGCAGCTTGCCCGACAGCGTGCCGCGGCGCCCGTTCTTGATGACGTCGCCGAGCTGCTTCACCGAGGTGGGCTCGCCGACGATGCAGGCGTCCAGCCGTTCACCGCGGGCCTGCAGCCGCTGCACCAGCCGCACCGTGCCATCGACCGACGGGCCTTCTTCGTCGCTGGTGATCAGCAGCGCGATGGCGCCCGGGTGTTCGGGGTGCGCGGAGACAAAACGTTCGGCCGCCACCGTGAACGCGGCAATCGAACTTTTCATGTCCGCCGCGCCGCGGCCGTAGAGCTGGCCGTCGCGCACGCTGGGCACGAAGGGGTCGCTGGTCCAGCGCTCCAGCGGGCCGGTGGGCACCACGTCGGTGTGGCCGGCGAAGGCCAGTGTCGGGCCGGGCAGGCCACCGCGGCGGATGGCCCAGAGGTTCTGCACGCGGAAGTTCTCCGGCCCGTCCACCGACTGTTCGCAGTCGAAGCCGCAGGCCTGCAGGCGCGCCACCAGCAAGTCCTGGCAGCCGGCGTCGTCAGGCGTCACGGAACGGCGGGAGATCAGCGCCTCCAGCAGGCGCAGCGTGTCGCTCATGGGCTGCCTCAGCGCCGCGCCACGATGGGTGGCAGGGAGGGCAGCGGGGTGCTGATGCGCTCTTCGGGCCGCACCTCCACCGTGACCTCGGTGTAGACCGCCTCGTCGGAATCGACCTTCTTGCTGACCGGCACACGCGACGCGGGCGCTTCGTCGTTCTCCAGCCGCCAGACCAGGTTGGTGGGCGAATCGGCGTTGGCCAGGCCTTCGTCGCGCGACACCAGGCCTTCGGTGATCAGGCGTGCGATGTCCTGCTCGAAGGTCTGCGAACCTTGCGCCATGGACTTCTCGACGGCTTCTTTCACGCCTGGCAGGTCGCCGCGTTCGATCAGCTCGGCGATGAGCTTGGTGTTCAGCAGCACTTCCACCGCCGGCACGCGCCCGCCGGCGTTGGCGCGCAGCAGGCGCTGCGAAACGATGGCCCGCAGGCCGGCCGACAGGTCGGACAGCAGCGTGGGCCGCGCCTCGGGCGTGTAGAACGACAGGATGCGGCCCAGCGCGTGGTAGCTGTTGTTGGCGTGCAGCGTGGCCAGCACCAGGTGGCCGGAGAGCGCGTAGGACAGCGCGGCCGTCATGGTCTCGCGGTCGCGGATTTCGCCAATCAGGATGCAGTCGGGGGCCTGGCGCATCGCGTTTCGCAGGGCCGTCTGCAGGCTTTGTGTGTCCCTGCCGACTTCGCGCTGGTTGACGATGGACTTCTTGTTCGTGAACAGGAATTCGATCGGGTCTTCGATGGTCAGGATGTGGCCGGTGACCTGCTGGTTGCGCCACTCGATCATCGAGGCCAGGGTCGTGCTCTTGCCGGTGCCGGTGGCCCCCACCATCAGCACCAGGCCGCGTTTCTCCAGGATCAGCTTGGACATCAGCGCCGGAACGCCCAGGGTCTCGAGCGCCGGGATCTCGTGCGGGATGCAGCGGAACACCGCCGCGATCGACCCGCGCTGCTTGAAGGCCGACAACCGGAAGCTGCCCACGCGCGCCAGGCCAATGCCGACGTTCAGTTCACCGGTTTCTTCCAGCTCCTCCAGCTGCTGTGGCGACAGCAGCTCGGCCAGCAGCGAACGGGTCTGGCCGGTGGACAGGATCTGGTCCGACAGCTGCAGGATCTGGCCGTGGATCTTGATCAGGATCGGCGTGTTCGCCGCCATGTAGACGTCGGACGCGTTTTTTTCGGCCATCAGCCGAAGCACGCGTTCCATGTTGCCACTGGACATGTCGGCTCCTCGCGGTCGGCAGGGAAGGTCAGGCGCGCAGCAGCTCGTTGATCGAGGTCTTGGAGCGTGTGACCGCGTCGACCTTCTTCACGATCACTGCGCAGTACAGGCTGTACTTGCCGTCGGCCGACGGCAGGTTGCCGCTGACCACCACCGAGCCGGCGGGGACCCGGCCGTAGCTCACCTCGCCGGTGGCGCGGTCGTAGATCTTGGTGCTCTGGCCGATGTAGACGCCCATCGAGATCACCGAGTTTTCTTCGACGATCACGCCTTCGACCACCTCGCTGCGGGCGCCGATGAAGCAGTTGTCTTCGATGATGGTGGGGTTGGCCTGCAGCGGCTCGAGCACGCCGCCGATGCCCACGCCGCCGGACAGGTGCACACCCTTGCCGATCTGGGCGCAGCTGCCCACGGTGGCCCAGGTGTCCACCATCGTGCCTTCGTCCACGTAGGCGCCGATGTTCACGTAGCTGGGCATCAGCACCACGTTCTTCGCCAGGTAGCTGCCGCGGCGGGCCACGGCCGGCGGAACCACGCGCACGCCGCTGTTGCGCATCGCGTCTTCGTCCATGTGCGAGAACTTGGTCTGCACCTTGTCGAAGAAGGCCAGGTCACCGGCGCGCATCGCGCGGTTGTCGTTCAGGCGGAAGCTCAGCAGCACCGCCTTCTTGACCCACTGGTTCACCGTCCACTGGCCCACGGCCTGGCGCTCGGCCACACGCAGCCGGCCGGCGTTCAGGTCGGCGATGACCTCCTCGACGGCCTCGCGCACCGCCGGTGCGTTGAGGGCGGTGATCTCGGCCCGTTGTTCCCAGGCGAGGTCGATGATGGCTTGCAGGTCGGTCATGTGGGTTCTCGGGTGCGTTCTCGGGTGTAGGCAACGATGCGCCGGGCTGCTTCCAGGCACTCATCCACCTCGGCCACCAGCGCCAGGCGGATGCGCCCGGCGCCGGGGTTGAGCCCCTGCGCCTCGCGGGCCAGCAGGCTGCCGGGCAGAACGGTCACATTGTATTGAGCGAGCAGGCCCAGGGCGAAGGCCACGTCGTCCTGGCCGGGCACGCCGGCCCACAGGTAGAAGCCCGCATCGGGCAAGGCCACGTCCAGCACCTCGGCCAGCAGCGGCGTGACCTGGGCGAACTTCTGCCGGTACAGCGCCCGGTTGGCCACCACGTGGGCTTCGTCACTCCAGGCGGCCTGGCTGGCGGCGCTGACGAGCGGGCTCATCGCGCTGCCGTGGTAGGTGCGGTAGAGCAAAAAGGCCTGGATCCAGCGTGCATCCCCGGCCACAAAGCCGGCCCGCAGCCCGGGCACGTTGGAGCGTTTGGACAGGCTGGTGAAGGCGACCAGGTTGCGGAAGTCGCTGCGGCCCAGCTTCACGGCGGCTTCCAGGCCACCCAGCGGCGGCTCGTCGCGGAAGTAGATCTCGGAGTAACACTCGTCGCTGGCGATCACGAAGCCGTGCCGGTCCGACAGCTCGAACAAACGCGCCCATTCCGACAGCGGCATCACCGCGCCGGTGGGGTTGCCCGGGGAGCAGACAAACAGCAGCTGCGTGCGCGCCCAGGTCGCCTCGTCGATGGCGTCCCAGTCGGGTGCGAAGTTGCGCGCCGGATCGCTGTTGGCGAAGGCCGTCTGCGCGCCGGCCAGCAGCGCGGCACCTTCATAGATTTGATAGAACGGGTTGGGGCAGAGCACCGTGGCACCGGGTTTTGTGGGGTCCACCACCACCTGGGCAAAGGCGAACAAGGCCTCGCGCGAGCCGTTCACCGGCAGCACCTGGGTGGCCGGGTCCACGGTGACGCCGTACCGCCGCTGCAGCCAGCCGGCCATCGTGCTGCGCAGGGCCGGCGTGCCCAGCGTCGGCGGGTAGACCGACAGACCGGCGGGCATCGCGCCGTTGATGGCCTGGGCCACCAGCGGCGGCGCCGGGTGGCGTGGTTCGCCAATGCCGAGGTTGATGGGGCTGAAGCCGGGGTTCGGCACCAGGCCGCGCGTGAGCTCGCGCAGGCGCTCGAAGGGGTAGGGGTGCAGCTTCTGCAGCAGCGGGTTCATCCGCCGATTATC
>CAYTWU010000196.1:0-6686 GCA_964442175.1 uncultured Rubrivivax sp. | reverse complement strand
CGGGCCTGAACATCATGATGAGCCTGAAGGGCGACGGCAAGCCGGTGAGCTTCATCGAAGACTGCGCCGTGCCGCTGGAACACCTGGCCGACTACACCGATGCCCTCACCGAGGTCTTTGCGCGCCATGGCTCGCGGGGCACCTGGTACGCACACGCCTCGGTGGGCACGCTGCACGTGCGGCCCATCCTGGACATGCGCCGGGATGGCGCCGCCAGGATGCGCGCCATCGCCGAAGAAGCCGCCGTGCTGGTGCGCCGGTACAAAGGCGCCTTCAGCGGCGAACATGGCGACGGCCTGTGCCGCGGCGAGTGGATACGCTGGCAGTTCGGCCCGGCGCTGGACGACGCGCTGCGTGCCATCAAGGAGCACCTGGACCCGACGAACCTGCTGAACCCCGGCAAGATCATTCACCCGCCGAAGATGGACGACACCTCGTTGTTCCGCTTCCCGCCCAGCTACCGCACCATCCCGCTGAAGCCGGTGTTCGACTGGTCGGCCTGGGACGTGCAGAACGATGCGGTGACCGAGCAGACCACCGCGCCCGGCACCGGCGGCGACAGCACCGGCGGCCTGGCCAAGGCCGTGGAGATGTGCAACAACAACGGCCATTGCCGCAAGTTCGACGCCGGCACCATGTGCCCGAGCTACCGCGTCACGCGCGACGAACAACACCTCACGCGTGGCCGCGCCAACACGCTGCGGCTGGCGCTCTCAGGGCAGATCGAAGGTGGTTTCACGTCGGATGCGGTGGCCGAGGCGCTGGACCTGTGCGTGGGCTGCAAGGGTTGCAAACGTGATTGCCCCACCGGCGTGGACATGGCGAAGATGAAGCTGGAGTTCACGGCCCAGCGTGCCGCCAAGCGCGGCGTGTCGCTGAAGGACCGGCTGATCGCCCGCCTGCCGGACATCGCGCCCATCGCCAGCCGCCTGCCGTGGTTGTTCAACCTGCGGGACCGGCTGCCGGGCGCCGCCGCGCTCAGCGAACGCCTGCTGGGGCTGTCAGCCCAGCGCACGCTGCCGCGCTTCCGGTCCGACACCTTTGCCGCAGTCGCCCCCGCGCTGAGCCTGGTGTCACGTGCCGATGTGCTGGCCGCGCCCAAGGGCGTGGTGCTCTTCGTCGACACCTTCAACGGCACCTTTGAGACGGAAAACGCGCGCGATGCCGTGCGTGTGCTGCAGGCCGCCGGCTACGCGGTGCACGTGGCGACACAAGCCGATGGCAAGGCCCCGTGCTGCGGGCGCACGTTGCTGGCGGCGGGCCTGGCGGACGAAGCCAAGGCGCGGGCACAGGCGCTGGTACAAACCTTCACGCCCTTTGTCGACGCCGGCCTGGCCATCGTCGGCCTGGAGCCGTCGTGCCTGCTGAGCCTGCGCGACGAACTGCTGGTGATGGGCCTGGGCGAGCCCGCGCAGCGCCTGGCACGGCAGGCCCTGCTGTTCGAGGAGTTCCTGGCCCGCGAGCAGCAGGCCGGCCGGCTGGCATTGCCGTTGAAAGCCGCGACGCAACCGCTGCTGGTGCACGGCCATTGCCACCAGAAAGCCATGGGGGCGATGCCGCCGGTGCTGAGCGTGTTGCGGCTGATCCCCGGCGCCGAGGTCAGCGTGATCGAGAGTTCCTGCTGTGGCATGGCGGGCGCCTTTGGTTATGAAGCCAGCCACCACGCGGTGTCGATGCAGATGGCCGAGCTCAGCCTGCTGCCGGCCGTGCGCGCCCGGCCCGACGCGTTGCTGGTGGCCGACGGCACCAGCTGCCGCCACCAGATCCACGACGGCGCGCAGCGCGAGGCCCGGCACGTGGCGCGCGTGCTGGCCGCGCACCTGGCCGAAGCGTGACCGACGCTTGATCAGCTGCGGGCCGTGGCCGTGCCCAGCACCGCCGTGTCCACCCGCGCCAGTTGCATGCGCGCCAGCGTGAGGTTGGCGATGCTGGCGTCCAGCACCGCGTGCAGGATGATGCCCGGGTGGTGGGGCAGCGGGTGCAGCAGCAGGTGGTGGCTGGTCAGCGTGATGGCCGCATCCGGCTGGGCCGGGCCCAGGCCCAGGGCGCGGCTGCTTTCGGCCATGGTGCTGAACAGGTGCATGCCCTGCGCCACCAGCTTGTCGACGTCGGGCCGCGCACCCAGGTGGGCCAGGCCCTTGACGGTGCGGTAGTCGAAGACACAGGCGCTGACCAGGCCCTTGATGGCCTGGCAGGCCTGCAGGTACTCGTTCCAGCGGCCGGGCACCAGGTCTTCCGGCGCGGCTGCAGGGGCGCCCGGCAGGGGCATGGCCTCGGTGGCCTCGTGTGCATACGACGGGTCGGATGCCGGCGCTTGCGGCGCCGCCTCGCGCAGGCGGTTCCAGGCGCCGGTGACGTAGGTCCAGGCATCGTTCGGTGCCGAGGCCTGCGGCGTGACCCGCACGTTCAGCCCCGGCGGGCCCACCAGCGCCTGCGCCTGGCTGGCCAGGGCGCCGGCATTGCCCAGCGGCACCAGCAGCAGCTCACGGTTCGGCCAGGGGCCCTTGACCACGGCGTCGCGCAACGGCTGCAAGGCCTGCGCCAGCAGGTGGCCGGGCATCTCGCCCACCATCAGCACGCCCAGCCGGCTGTGGCCCAGCAGCACGCCGGCGAGCGCGCGGCGCGAGGCGGAATCGGTGTCGATGTCGGTGCTGTACACACGCAGGTGCTGCGAGCCCCGGCCCGGCAGCTCCACAAACGGCAGCGTGGCCAGCGCCACGCCGTGGCCCTGGCGGCGGATGGCCAAGGTCTGCACCTTGGTGTTGAGCGCCGTGGCGATGGCGTTGAGCAGCCGCAGCGACTGGCTGGCGCCCACGTCGTGCAGCGCAATGAACTCGGGTGCCAGCTGCGCAAACTGCTGCAGCATGGCCTGGGCCGGCTCCAGCGCCACGAACAGCTCGAGCTTGTCGTCGGCGATGCGCTGGCCGACGTCGTCCTGGCCTTCGCCCAGGTAGTCGGCGCGGTTGCGCACGATCTGCGTGGGCGGAGCCAGCAGGTCGTCGCGGCGCGGCGGGTGGTGGGTGTGGGACAGGTCACTCATGCGCACGCTCCGGTCATTCGTCAGATGATAGGTGGGCAGGGGTGCCCGGACTGTCCCCCGCGGGAGGGAAGACGCACTTCTAGAATCCATGGCAGACCGTCCCTTTCGGACAGGAAGCAAATACGATGACGAGACAAGGCAAGGCCGCTGCCGCGGGCACAGCGGCGCCGGTGGTGGTGGTGGGTGCTGGCCTGGCCGGGCTGACCGTGGCCCTGCAGCTGGCCGATCAGCGGCCGGTGGTGGTGCTGGCCAAGCGCACGCTGGAAGAGGGCGCCACGGCCTGGGCCCAGGGCGGCATCGTCGGTGTGCTGGGCGAAGACGACAGCATCGAGTCTCATGTCCGCGATACGCAGGAAGCGGGCGCCGGATTGGTCGATGAACACACGGCGCGTTTTGTGGCCCGCCACAGCGCCGAGGCCGTGGCCTGGCTGGTGGAAGCCGGCGTGCCTTTCACGCCGGACACCGACGGCCCGCTGGGCCTGCACCTCACCCGCGAAGGTGGGCACGCGGTGCGCCGCATCGCGCACGCCGCCGATGCCACGGGCAAGGCCATCCACGACGCGCTGCTGGCCCGCGCCCGCGCGCACCCGAACATCGATTTGCGCGAGCGCTGGATGGCGGTGGACCTGGTGACCGACCGCCACGTCAAACGTGGCCGCAACGCGCCCGGCCGCTGCCACGGCGTCTATGCGCTGGACATGGACAGCCGGCGTGTCGAGACCCTGGCCGCCAGCGCCGTGGTGCTGGCCAGCGGTGGCGTGGGCAAGGTCTACCGCTATACCAGCAACCCCGACACCGCCACCGGTGACGGCATCGCGATGGCCTGGCGCGCCGGCTGCCGCGTGGTGAACATGGAGTTCATCCAGTTCCACCCCACCTGCCTGTACCACCCGCAGGAACGCAGCTTCCTGATCACCGAAGCCTTGCGCGGGGAGGGCGCCTATCTGTGCCTGCCCACGGCCGACGGTGTGGGCGAACGCTTCATGCCCGCGCACGACGAACGCGGCGAGCTCGCGCCGCGCGACATCGTGGCCCGCGCCATCGACTTCGAGATGAAAAAACATGGCGTCGACCATGTCTGGCTCGACGCGCGCCACCTGGGCGAAGCCTTCCTGAAGGAACATTTCCCGACCATCCACGCGCGCTGCCTGGCCTTGGGCATCGACATCGCCCGCGCGCCGATTCCGGTGGTGCCGGCGGCGCACTACACCTGCGGCGGCGTGGCCACCGACCTGGAAGGCCGCACCGATCTGCCCGGCCTGTACGCGGTGGGCGAAACCACCTACACCGGCCTGCACGGTGCCAACCGGCTGGCCAGCAACTCGCTGCTGGAGTGCGTGGTGCTGGGCCGCGGCTGCGCCACCCGCATCCTGGAGACGCCGGTCGCGCCCGGCGTGGCGCTGCCCGGCTGGGACGAGAGCCAGGTCGAGGATGCCGACGAGCAGGTGGTGATTGCGCACAACTGGGACGAACTGCGTCTCTTGATGTGGAACTACGTCGGTATCGTCCGCACGACCAAACGCCTGGAGCGGGCCCTGCACCGCATCAAGCTGCTGCGCGACGAGATCGACGACTACTACGCGAACTTCCGCGTCACGCGAGATCTGCTGGAGCTGCGCAACCTGGTCGTGAATGCCGAACTCATCGTGCGCTCGGCGCTGCGCCGGCATGAGAGCCGCGGCCTGCACTTCAGCCGCGATTTCCCGCAGACGCTGCCGGTCAGCTTCCCGACCGTGCTGACGCGCCCGGCCAAGAGCGGCGCGAAGTAGAGCGCGGGATGACGCGCTGACTCAGCCGCGCGCCCGCATCGCGGTGCGCGCCTGCACGAAGCCGAAGGCGTATTCCACCGCATCGACCACGGCTTTTTCGCCGTCCTGGCGTTCCTTCTCGCTCTGGTAGAAGGCCAGGTCCACCGTGTGGCGGATGTAGCGCGGCTGCAGGCGGTTCAGGGCCACGCAGGCCACATCGGCCAGCAGGTCCTCGCGTCCGGACACGCCGGGGTAACGCGGCGCGGCGGCGATGACGGCGGCGAACACGGCGTGTTCGTTGTGGTTCCGGATGGAGGTGAAGTCGATGCTCATGGCGGCCTATCGGCCGCCGCCGGCCGAACTGAAGCGTTTCAGGCCGGGCCGCTGACCCGCATCGAGAAGTCCACCGCCTGCACGTCCTTGGTCAGGCGGCCGATGGAGATGCGGTCCACCCCCGTGGCGGCAATCGCGTGCAGCTGCTCCAGCTGCACGCTGCCCGACACCTCCAGCAGCGCGCGGCCGGCGTTGAGCTGCACGGCCTCGCGCATGCGGGGCAGGTCGAAGTTGTCCAGCAGCACGCTGGTGGCGCCATGGGCCAGGGCCTCGCGCAGCTGGTCCAGGGTCTCCACCTCGATCTGGATGTCCACGCCGGCGTTCAGCGCCTGCGCCGCCGCCAGCACCTGCGGGATGCCGCCGGCTGCGGCGATGTGGTTCTCCTTGATCAGGATGCCGGCGTACAGCGCCAGGCGCTGGTTCTGGCCGCCGCCGGTGCGCACCGCGTACTTCTGTGCCAGGCGCAGGCCGGGCACGGTCTTGCGTGTGTCCAGGATCGCGCAGCCGCGCGGGTTGGGGCTGGCGCCTGCCGCCGCGTCCACATGCCGGCGCGTGAGGGTCGCGGTCCCGCTGAGCAGCTGCAGGAAGTTCAGCGCCGGCCGCTCGGCGGCCAGCAGCGCACGGCCGTCGGCTTCGATCTCCACCACCGTGGTGTCCGGGGCCAGCCAGTCGCCATCGGCCAGCGCCCAGCGCAGCGTGGTGGCCGGGTCCAGCCGCTGGAACACGGCCTCGAACCAGTCACGGCCGCACAGCACCGCGGTTTCACGTGCGATCACCCGCGCCTTCACACGCTGGCCGGCGGGCACCAGCTCGCCGGTCCAGTCGCCACGGCCGATGTCTTCGGCCAGGGCTTCCAGCACGTTGCGCTGGCGGGCTTCGGCGAGGGTTTCGTTGTGTTCAAACATGGTCAGGCCGCGCCGATGTTCTTGACCAGACCGGGTTTGGCCGTGACGGCGGGGTTCTTCGCGGTGAAGTCCAGCATGCGTTCGATGCAGCCCAGCGCCTGCGCGCGCGTGGGCTCGGGCACCAGCACCTCGCCCTGGCCCGTTTCCAGGCAGGCCACCAGGCCTTGCAGCGCGTTCATCGCCATCCAGGGGCAGTGTGCGCAGCTCTTGCAGGTGGCGCTGTTGCCGGCGGTGGGCGCCTCGATCAGCGTCTTGCCCGGGGCCAGCTGGCGGATGCGGTGCATCAGGCCGTTGTCGGTGGCGATGATGTAGCTCTGCGCCGTGCCGTTCATCACCGCCTGCAGGATCTGCGTGGTCGAGCCCACCACGTCGGCCTGGGCCACCACGCTGGCGGGGGATTCGGGGTGCACCAGCACCATCGCGCCGGGGTGTTCGGCCTTCAGCAGGTCCAGCTCCAGGCCCTTGAACTCGTCGTGCACGATGCAGGCGCCATTCCACAGCAGCATGTCGGCGCCGGTCTGCTCCTGGATGTAGCGGCCCAGGTGGCGGTCGGGCGCCCACAGGATCTTGCGGCCCTGGTCCTTCAGGTGCTGCACGATGGCCAGCGCGCAGGAGCTGGTCACCATCCAGTCGGCGCGCGCCTTCACCGCGGCGCTGGTG
>CAYTWU010000195.1:0-6691 GCA_964442175.1 uncultured Rubrivivax sp. | reverse complement strand
GATGCCGTCGGCCGCCATCGGTGAATCGGCCCGCTGGCCGCCCGCGATGTGTGCGATGGCGTTGGTGTAACTGGCCAGGTAACGCTCGGCATCGCGCTCGGTGCGTGCGCCTTCACCCAGCATGTCGTAGCTGAAGCGCAGCTTGGGCAAGGCCTTGCGCTGCGACGCGGCCTCGCTGCGCGCTTCGTCGATGGTGCGGCCGAGCACGAACTGCCGGCCCAGCAGCTGGATGGCGCGCACCGTGGCGGCCACCACCGTGCGGGCGCCCAGGCGCTGGATCAGGCCGGCCTCGGCCTCCGCGCCGGGCAGGAATTTCTTGGACAGGCTGATGGCGCTGGCCGACAGGCTGGCCAGCATGCGGTGCGGGCCTTCCGGTGCGCCGTCTGCCCCACTTTTGGCGGCGCCGTCGAAGTCCGCCCGGCCCAGTTGATCGGCCGTCAGCGCGATGGCGGTTTCAGCATCGGGCACGCGCAGCAAGGCCTCGGCCAGGCGCATCAGGGCCAGGCCTTCGGCGCTGGAGATCGGGTACTCGCGCAGCAGCGATTCCATGGCCCAGAAGGGCGCCGGGTGGGCACGCACCTGCTCGACCCAGGGGCGGGCCATCGCCACCACCTGCGGCCAGTCCAGCCCGCCGGCCAGGGCCTGCTCGGCCGCGGCCAGGGCCTCGGCCTCGGGGCGGTAGGGGAAGGGCAGGCGTTCACGGGGCGTCGTGTGCATGGCAGGCGTCCGGGTTCTGAAGGATGCGCCAGCATAGGCAGCCCCGGGCCGATTTGGATGCGGTTCGAAGCCCGCTTCATGGAGAATCATTCGCCATGGATGCCTCCACCGACCGCCCCAACGACAAGATCGACAAGATCGACCTGCGCATCCTGCGGGTGCTGCAGGCCGATGGCCGCATCAGCAACCTGAAGCTGGCCGAGGCGGTGCACCTCTCGCCCACCGCGGTGCTGGAGCGTGTGCGCCGCCTGCACCGCGACGGCTACATCCTGGGTTACGAAGCGCGGCTGAACCCGGCCAAGCTGGGCGCCGGGCTGCTGGTGTTCGTCGAGATCCTGCTCGACCGCACGGTGCACGACGTGATGGACACTTTCAAGGCCGCGGTGCAGGTGCGCCCCGAGATCCTGGAGGCGCACCTGGTGGCGGGCGGCTTCGACTACCTGCTGAAGACGCGGGTGTCGGACATGGCGGCCTACCGCGAGTTCATCGGCAGCGTGATCTGGACACTGCCCGGCGTGCGCGAGACGCGGACCTACGCGGTGATGGAAGAGGTCAAGAACAGCGCACAGCTGCCCGTCTAGACCTAGTGCAAGGTCAGCGCCGCCTCGTCGAACCCGGTGGGGATGAAACGCCCGAAGTCCGACGGCCCGGCCTCCGGCCCCGGCCAGCGGCGTGAGATGGACACCACGGCCGCGGCGCTGTCGGGGCTGAGCGGGCGGGCCAGCAGGTAACCCTGGCCCAGGCCGCAGCCCAGGGCGCGCAACTGCGCCAGCTGCGCCGGGGTTTCGATGCCCTCGGCGATCACGGTCTTGCCCAGGGCCTTGCCCAGCGTGATGACGGCCTTGACGACCTCGGTGTCCTTGGTGTCGTCCTGCAGGCGCTGCACGAAGCTGCGGTCGATCTTCAGGCTGGTGATGGGCAGCGTGGACAGGTACGACAGCGACGAGTAGCCGGTGCCGAAATCGTCCACCGACAGGCCCACGCCCAGCTCGCGCAGCTGGCCCATCACGTCCAGCGCGCTGTCCAGGCGCTGCATCAGCGTGCTTTCGGTGATCTCCAGTGTCAGCTGCCCGGGCTCCAGGCCGTTGGCCAGCAGGGCCGTGGCCACCTGCGACACAAAGCTGGCGCGGCACATGTCGGTGCCCGAGACGTTGACGTGCACCCGCGGCCGCGTGGCACCGGCGGCCAGGCCACGCTGGAACTCGCGCAGCTGCGCACAGGCGCGGCCCAGCACCCAGTCCGTCAGGCCGCTGATCAGCGCCGATTCTTCGGCGATGGGGATGAAGGTGGCCGGTGGCACCGGGCCCTGCTCCGGGTGGTTCCAGCGCACCAGGGCCTCGAAGCTGTCCACCTGGCCGGTGGCCAGGTCGTAGATGGGCTGGAAGACCAGGTGCAGCAGCTGCTGCTCCAGCGCGCGGCGCAGGTCACGCTCCAGGTTCACCTGCGAGGCCAGCTGCGCGCGCAGGCTGGCGTCGAACAAGGCGGTGCGCGCACGGCCGGCGGCCTTGGCGCGGTACATCGCGATGTCGGCATCGCGCAGCACGTCGCCCGGGGTCTCGTAGCCCACGCTGCTGAAGGTGATGCCGATGCTGGCGCTGCTGGTGACCTCGGTGCCGTCCAGCGCATAGGGCACGGCCAGGGCCTGCTGCAGGCGGTCGGCCATGGCCACCAGGGCGGTTTCGTCGCCGAGCTGGTCCACCAGGATCGCAAATTCGTCGCCGCCCAGCCGGCCCACGGTGTCGCAGGGGCGCACCTGGTCGCGGATGCGTTGCGCCACCAGCGTCAGGAAGCGGTCGCCCGCGCTGTGGCCCAGCGTGTCGTTGATGAGCTTGAAGCGGTCGAAGTCCAGGTACATCACCGCAAACGCGTAGTCCGGCTCGCGCTGGCAGCGCTCGATGGCCTGGGCCAGGCAGGCGCCGAAGCGGATGCGGTTGGCCAGCGAGGTCAGGCCGTCGTGGTAGGCAATGTGCTGCAGCTGGGCCTCGGCCTGGCGGCGGGCCGTGATGTCCTGCGCCTGCAGGATCAGGCAGGGCGAGCTGGCGTCGCGGTCGCTGAAATGGCCGCTGTGCAGCGCCACATGCACCCACTCGCCGCTGACGCGCTGGCAGCGCAGCTCCACCGTCGCATCGGCGCCGTCCCGCGCCAGGGCCGATTGCCATTGGCGGGCCAGTGCCGCGGTGTCTTCACGGTGCACGAAGCGCTTGAAGTCCTGGCCCAGCAGTGTGTCTTCGGTGGTGCCCAGCAGCGCGCACAGTGCGGGGTTGGCCTGCAGCACCTGGCCGTCGGCGCCCACCAGGGCCATGCCGATGGCGGCGTGCGAAAACGCGGCGTGGAAGCGCTGTTCACTCTCGCGCAGCTGCTGCAGGTGGCGTGCCGCCTGCTCTGCCTCGCGCTCGGCCGCGCTGATGCGCACCTGCTGGGCCTGGTCGTCGGATTCGCGCTGGCGGAAGTGGTAGTGCAGCATCACCAGCAGCACGATGATGATGGGCACGGCCCCGGCCATCACGCCCAGGCCGGTGGTCTTGAAGGCCAGGTACAGCAGGCCCGCGATCAGTGCACTGGCGGCGTAGGTGGTGCCCACCCAGCCGAAGCTGGCGAAGAAGGCGCGCATCTTCAGCGCCTCGCGCTTCTTCAGGTGCAGCACCACCGTGATCAGCAGCATGTTGAACAGGAAGTGGCCGACGGCAAACACCATCGCCAGCAGCAGCACCAGGGCCTCGCCCAGGGCGGCCTGGGGTGCGATCCAGCCGATGCAGGCATGCAGCGCCGTGCCGGCGATCACCATGGACAGCGCCGACGCGGCCGGACTGATGACGCGGCTGGTCCAGCGCCTGGACGTGCGGTAGGCGCCGATGAACACCTCGCCCGACGCCGCCAGGGCCGCCGCCGCCGGCCCGTACAGCAGCAGCAGCAGGATGATGAAGACCTCGCCCGCGGCGAAGGAGTTCTTGGAGCCCGGGATGCGCACCGGGAAGAGCCCGGCCAGCATCGCGATGGCACAGCCGATCACGACCTGCAGGCTCACCGTCCACGGCAGCGCGGCCAGCTGCAGCACCGACCAGCCCAACGCTGCGGTGCCCAGCAGCACCACGGCCCACCAGTAGGTGGTGGCCGCGCGGTTGTAGTCGGGCATCAGCGCCGCATGCAAACGCTGCGCCGGGCCGGGCGCCGGGGCCGTGCGCGGTTCGGGCGGGGGCAGCAGCGACATGGGTCGGGTGCTCACAAATGAAAAGGGGTGCCGGGTTATCGGCACCCCCTGGGCCGGGCTTGAATCAGGCCCGGTCAGGCCGCATCAGGGCTGGCCTTCGCTGAGGATGACCCCCTCGCTCAGGATCACGCCCTCGCTGAGGATGACGCCTTCACTCAGGATCACACCTTCGCTGAGGATGACCCCCTCGCTCAGGATCACGCCCTCGCTGAGGATGACCCCTTCGCTCAGGATCACACCTTCGCTCAGGATCACGCCGCTGCCGGCGATCAGGGCACCGGACACGTTGCCCGTCAGCGCAAAGGCACCCGATGCACCGGTGAGGCTGCTGCCCAGCGTGACACCGGCGCTCAACAGCGTGGCGGGCGCGGCCAGCGACTCGGTGAACGTGCGCGGCACCGTGTTGGCCGCCACCGTGGTGCTGGCCGGCCAGTAGCCCACCTGCGTGCGGTAGGCCGCCGTGCCGCCCCAAACGAGGCGCGGGTCCCACAGCGCCTGGTACTGCGTGAACAGCGCCGGCCCGGAGGCGATCTGCCGGCCACCCACGAACACCAGCCGCGACCAGTTGAAGCTGGCGCCGGCCACGGTGGAGCTGGGCGTCGGCAGCGCCGTGGCGTTCAGCGCCTGGCCGACGCTGATGGTGCCGGCCGCCACACGGGCGCTCACGTCGGTGCGCAAGGCCTTGGCCAGCCGCACGGCGCCGTCCACGTTCAGCAGGCCAGCCCCTTGTTCCACCAGCGTGGCGTTCGGCAGCGGCTGTGCCGCGTACTGCAGGATGGCCTTGATCAGCGGCGGCGTCAGGCCGGGGTTGGCCTGCAGCAGCAGCGCAACAGCGCCGCTGACCACGGGTGCGGCCACCGAGGTGCCGGACAGCGACATCAGCGTCTGCTTGGGCAGCTGCAAACCTTCCAGGCCCGTGCGCAGGGCCGGCACATCCAGCGCCAGCTTGTTCCATCCACCGCCGTTGTCTTGTGCGGCGGCCGAGATGATGCGGTTGCCCGGGGCCACCAGGTCGGGCTTGAGCAGGTTGTCCACGACGCGGTGGCCGTTGCCATCGGCCTTGCTGCCGCGGGTCGGGCCGCGCGAGCTGAACATGTTGACCGTATCGTTGCCGCGGCCGACCGTGCCCTGCATGTGGGTGGAGCCGACGGTGATGACGCTGGGGTCGTGGCCCGGCGAGCCGATGGTGCCAAACACCTTCTTCAGCCCCTGGTTGCCGAAGTTGCCCGCCGAGACCACCACCGTGATGCCGGCGGCGGTGGCGCTGCGCACGGCGCGGGCCAGCGGGTCAGTCTCCCAGCTCTCGGTGGAATCGGCCGCCAGGCTGAGGTTCATCACGCGGATGTTGTGCTGCTGGGCGTTGTAGATCACCCAGTCGATGCCGGCGAGCATGTCGGTCATGGTGCCGGTGCCGTCGGCACCCAGCACCCGCACGTCGACCAGGTTGGCACCCGGGGCGATGCCGCGGCTGTCGCGCAGCAGGCTGGGGTCCCGGCCGGCGGCAACCGCCGCGACGTGGGTGCCGTGGCCGTAAGGATCGGGGTTGCTGGAGCCGCTGCTGTCCACCGAGGCCTCGAACGACAGGCGGGCCGCGCCACCGGGTGCATAGGCGCTGGCCTGCAGCGCCGACGAACCGGCGCCGACGAGGTCGACACTGCGCACCACACGGGACACGCCCATGGCGTTGTTGAAGGCCTTGTGGCTGCGCATGATCCCGGAATCGAGCACCGCGATGCCGACGCCGCTGCCATCCAGGCCGGTGTAGCCGCCCAGCAGGTTCAGGCTGCGCACGGCCGAGGTGCTGGCGCCCGTGGTCTCTTCCAACTCGCTCAAGGAACGGGACGTGACCCGGTTGGGCGAGACCGACACCACGTCATCGCGCTTTTCCAGGCGCTTGAGCGCACGCGCCGGCATCGTCACCGACAAGGCCCGCACCGAGGCAAAACGTGCGTGCACCGTGCCGCCCAGCGACTCGATGTGCCGGCGCAGCGCCTTCAGCTCGGCATCGCTGCTGTCGCTGACGATCACCGCCTGCACCATGCGCTTGCCGCCGGTCTTGCGCTCCCAGCGGTTGCGCAGCGGTGCGCTGTCGGACGCGTCCATGGACGCGGTCAGGTCGCGGGCGAACTTGCGGTGGTGTTTGCCAGCGCCTTCGGCGGCCTCGGCCTGCAGCGCGACGCCACCGGCCAGCAGCAGGCCGCTCATCAGCCAGGTCAGGCGTTGCTGCAGTCGCTTGCGTTCGATCAACACGATGAACGGTGTCAGCACGGTCATGTTGGGTCCCTTGTTCCAGCGCTCGTCCCGGGTTGGGGCGAGTGGGGGCGATCATCGGAAAAGACCGGTGATCCAGGGGCAGTTCACTTTTGGAAACGTGCTGAATTCGGCGTGAAGTTCTCACGCCCGCGACCGTGAATTTTTCCGCTCGGCACGGACCGGCCGAACTTGAGGGCAACTTTCGTGAAGGATTTGGCCCCGTGTTCGGGGGGTGTCAGCTTGCGCGGGCGCCAAAGATGGCGGTCCCGACACGCACCAGCGTGGCGCCCTCCAGCACCGCGGCCTCCAGGTCGGCGCTCATGCCCATCGACAAGGTGTCCAGCGCCAGGCCGCTGCGGTTCAAGGCCTCCAGAAGCTGGCGCAGCTGCCGATGGGGGGCGCGCTGCGCGTTCGGGTCGGCCATCGGCTCGGGGATGGCCATCAGCCCGCGCAACCGCACCCGCGCGGCCGGCAGCGCCGCCACCGCCTGCGCCAGCGCGGGCAGCTCGGCAG
>CAYTWU010000194.1:414-6711 GCA_964442175.1 uncultured Rubrivivax sp. | reverse complement strand
ATTACGAGCTGGGCTGGGGCGGCTGGTGGTTCTGGGACCCGGTGGAAAACGCCTCCTTCATGCCGTGGCTGCTGGGCACAGCCCTGATCCATTCACTGGCTGTGACGGAAAAACGCGGTGCGTTCAAGTCGTGGACGGTGCTGCTGGCCATCCTGGCGTTTTCCTTGTCGTTGCTGGGCACTTTCCTCGTGCGCTCCGGCGTGCTGTCGTCGGTGCACGCCTTCGCCACTGACCCGCGGCGGGGCCTGTTCATCCTGGGGTTCCTGGTGGTCGTGACGGGCAGCGCACTGGTGCTGTACGCCTGGCGCGCCCCGCGCATCGGACTGGGCACCCGCTTCGGCGCGGTCTCGCGCGAGTCCGGCCTGCTGCTCAACAACGTGTTGCTGGCCGCGGCCTGCGGCACGGTGCTGCTGGGCACCTTGTACCCCTTGCTGCTGGACGCGCTCGGCCTGGGCAAGCTCTCGGTCGGCCCGCCGTACTTCGAGGCCGTGTTCACGCCGCTGATGGTGGCACTGCTGCTGCTGATGGGCGTCGGCCCGCTGACCCGCTGGCGGCAGACCGATCTGCGCGCCTTGCGGCAGCCGGCGGTGGCGGTCGGCGTGGGGGCGGCCGCCGGCGCGCTGCTGATCACGGCGGCGGCTGGTGGCATCCGGCCGCTGCCGGTGCTGGGCCTGTTCGTGGCACTATGGATCGTCGGCATGGTCGGTGTGGACCTGCTGCGCTGGCAGCGCGGTGCCGGCCTGCGCCACCTTCCACGCGCGACGCTGGGCATGGTGGTGGCGCACCTGGGCATCGCGGCCTTTGCCTTTGGCGTCACGATGGTGCGCAGCTTCGAGACCGAGCAGGACCACCGCTTCACGGCCGGGCAGGAACTGGAACTGGCCGGGTACAGCTTCCGCTTCCTGGGCGTGCGAGACGTGATGGGCCCCAACTACGAAGCCCTGGAAGGCCTGGTGGAGGTGCGCCGCGGCACGACCCTGGTGGCCGAGATGCGGCCCCAGAAGCGGGTGTACCGCGTACAGCGCAACCCCATGACCGAGGCCGCCATCCAGCCAGGCCTGACGCGGGACCTCTATGTTTCGCTGGGCGAAGAGGTGGCGCCCGACGTCTGGACATTGCGCCTGTACGTCAAACCCTTTGTGGGCTGGATCTGGGGCGGCTGCGGCCTGATGGCGCTGGGTGGTGTGCTGGCCATCGGCGACAGGCGCTACCGCCACGCCGGCGCGGCCGCAGGGCAGGGCGCCCTGGGCGGGGAGGCTGCGGCATGACCCCCCGGATGCTGACCGCCGCCGCGGTGTTGCTGGCGGCCCTGGCGGCCACGGCGGCCGCGCAGGAGCCGCAGACACCCCCCGAACTCGAGGCCCGCTTGCGCGCCATCACGGCCGAGCTGCGCTGCCTGGTCTGCCAGAACCAGACCATCGCCGATTCCAGCGCCGGTTTGGCGGTGGACCTGCGGCGCGAGGTCCTGGGCCTGCTGCGCAACGGGGCCAGCGACGACGAGGTGCGGCGGTACATGACACGCCGTTACGGCGACTTCGTGCTGTACCGCCCGCCGCTGCAGCCCAGCACCTGGTTGCTCTGGGCCGCGCCAGCGCTGCTGGTGACTGGCGGCAGCGCCGCGCTGGTGCTGACGCTGCGCCATCGGGCGCGCCTGCCCGATGCGCAGTTCGACCCTGAACCCGATGCGCAGGAGGCCGCATGAACACCTCTGTGCTGGCATCCCTGCTGCCGTTCGTCTTGCTGGCACTGGCCATGTGCAGTGCCGTGACCTGGCTGCTGCTGCGCCCCTTGCTGAGCTCTCCCACCACCCCCGACATGACGCACGACCTGAACCCCCTGCGCGAGCAGATCCGCCAGCTCGACGCGCTGCGCGACTGCGGCGCCCTGGACGCCGATGCCCACGCCCTGGCCCGCGCCAAGGCGGAGCGGCAATTGCTCGACCAGGTGCTCCAACAGCTCCCGCCCGCTGTGCCTCAGGCGGCCCGCAGCCCCTGGGCGCTGAAGTCCCGGCTGGGCTGGGGCCTGGCCATCGGCGTGCTGGCCCTCGTGGGCGCCGGCTACGTCTGGGTGGGCAGCCCGGGCAGCACCGGTGCCACACCGCCGGCCGTGGCGGCCGCGCCCACCGACACCGCGCCGCACCCGATGGCGCCCGGCGACATGCGCGCGATGGTGGACAGCTTGGCGACCCGGCTGGCCCAGAACCCGGACGATGTGGACGGCTGGGTCATGTTGGCCCGCTCCTACGCCGTGCTGGGCGAACACACCCAGGCGCTGCCTGCGTTCCGGCGGGCGCTGGCGGCGCGTCCGGACGACGCGGTCCTGCTGGCCGACATGGCCGATGCGCTGGCGGTCGACCAGGGCCGCCGCATCGATGGCGAGCCATTGCAACTCGTGGAGCGTGCGTTGCGGATCGACTCCCGGCAGCTCAAGGCCCTGTCCCTGGCCGGCACGGCGGCCTTCGACCGGCGCGATTACGCTGCCGCCATCGGCTACTGGGAACGGCTGCAGCAGGCCGGCCCCGCCGACCATGCCCTGGTGCGGCAGGTGGCCGATGGCCTGGCGGAAGCCCGGCAGCGGGCCGGTGCCCAGCCGCCTGCGTCAGGGCCGTCGGCGGCGCCCCTGGGCACGGCCGAGGTGGCCGGCACGGTGAGCCTGGCCGCCAACCTGGCCGCCCAGGCGGGCCCGGACGACACGGTGTTCATCTTCGCCCGGGCGGCCCAGGGTCCGCGCATGCCGCTGGCGGTGATGCGCAGGCAGGTGCGCGACCTGCCGCTGCAGTTCCGGCTGGACGACAGCCTGGCCATGTCCCCGGCGCTGAAGCTGTCCAGCCAGCGCCAGGTGGTGGTCGGCGCACGCATCAGCAAGAGCGGGCAGGCCCTGCCGCAAGCGGGCGACCTGGTGGGCGAGACCCTGGTCGTCGACCTGGGCCGGACGGATCTGCGCGTCCAGATCGCAGCGGTTGTGCAGCCATGAACTTCCTCTGGCTCTACGGCCTGTTCCTGGCGCTGGCGGTGGCGGTGTACGTGGGCTGGAAGCGGCTGCAGCAGCAACAGCATGCCAACGCGCTGCGTGACGCGCAGGCGGCGGGCCTGGCCGAGCCGGTGTCGCTGCACCCGGTGGTCGACCCGCTGCGCTGCATCGGCTCCGGCTCCTGCACGCAGGCCTGCCCGGAGCAGGCGCTGGGCGTGGTCGCCGGCAAGGCGGTGCTGGTGAACGGCGCCGCCTGCATCGGCCACGGGGCCTGCCTAGCGGCCTGCCCGGTGGATGCCATCCGGCTGGTCTTCGGCACCGAGCGGCGGGGCGTGGACATCCCGCAGGTCAGCCCGCAGTTCGAGACCAACATCCCGGGCATCTTCATCGCCGGTGAGTTGGGTGGCATGGGCCTGATCCGCAAGGCGGCAGAGCAGGGCCGGCAGGCGATGGACAGCATCCGCCGCCGACCGCGCGGCGGGCACGACCTGGACGTCGTGATCGTCGGCTGCGGGCCGGCCGGGCTGTCGGCCGGTTTGTCGGCGCTGGAGCACCGGCTCGCCTTCCGGCTGATCGAACAAGAGGAGTCGCTGGGCGGCGCGGTCTACCACTACCCGCGCCAGAAGATCGCGATGACCGCGCCCGTCAAGCTGGCCCTGGTGGGCCAGGTGCGATTTGGCGAGGTGGCCAAGGAGCAGTTGCTGGCCTTCTGGGATGGCATCGTGCGCAAGACCGGCCTGCCGATCCAGTTCCGCGAGCAGATGGTGGGCGTGGCGCCGGCCGGCGATGGTTTTGTGGTGCACACCAGCCGTGGCCAGTACCGCACGCGCAGCGTGCTGCTGGCGCTGGGGCGCCGTGGCACGCCGCGCAAACTGGGCGTGCCGGGCGAAGAAGCCGCCAAGGTCGTCTACCGCCTGGTCGACCCGGAACAGTACCGTGGGCAGGCGGTGCTGGTGGTCGGCGGCGGGGACAGTGCCATCGAAGCGGCCGTGGCGCTGGCCGGCCAACCGGGCACACGCGTGGACCTGGCTTACCGCAGCCAGGCCTTCGCCCGCGTCAAGCCGCGCAACCGCGCCGAACTGGAACGGCTGCGCACCGAAGGGCGGCTCAGCGTGCGCCTGAGCAGCCAGGTGCTGAGCATCGGCGAACAGTCGGTCCAGCTGGCCGGCCCGGACGGCAACGTCGAACTGCCCAACGACGCCGTCATCGTCTGTGCCGGCGGCGAACTCCCGACGCCGTTGTTGCAGTCGATGGGCGTTGCGTTCGAGACCAAGTTTGGCAGCGCCTGACGAGTGTTTGGCCCGGCGCAGGTCAGCCAGCGCCAGGCGCGGCGCATCCTCCGCCCTGCGGACGCAGACCGAGCATAATCTATATTATGTCAACTAACATTGGCATGAGAGTTCGCAAACAACCAAGAGGACTCATTGCTCACCGAGACCGAACTGGACAGACAACTCGTCTTCCGCACCGAACCGATCCGTCGCTAGTTCTCCTCAAGATCCTTCAGTGCCCGGCCTGACGCATCGCGCCATGCGGTCAGCCCATTGGCACCGCCGCCATGTACGACCGCAGCCGCCGCGCTGGGGCTGGAGAACTCTGCATCCTGCGTGAACAGATAGACACCGTTGCTCTCGACGAGCGTGCCTTCCTGGACCAGCTTCTGGCGCAATGCCACGACAAACGGATGTTGGCCCCCGGCGGACGGGCGCAACGCAAGTACAGCCGTCGAGCCCTTGAAGACGACAAATCCGGCCTCTGTCCGACGGCCTTGCGCCAGTGCAGTCTTGATCTTGCACACCAACGTCGGCTGAGCTTTCGTGGGTTTTGAGGATCCGGCAATCGGTGTCAGCAGGTCCGAGCCCAGCACGGGCAGTACCTGCTTGATCCGAGACATGAAGACCTCCATGTCTTCGCGATCAGACTCGGGCAGTTTGGGGCTGCTGCCGTTGACGTTCTCCAGTTGGTAGCGACCTGCCAACTTCGACTCCTGCCAAAGTCGGTTCTCCAGGAATCGGACGTGGGCTTTGGTCAGGTTTTCATCTTTGCTCACAAACACCACGATCGAATTCCAGAACTCCAGCGCCTTGGCCTTGTGCTGCCTGAGCCTGTCGCGGATGACCTCCGCTTCCCCGATGTACGCCTGGGGATTGCCGGTGTCCGGGTTGGTGCCGAGGAGAAAATAGACGCCCGCGCTTTCAAGCTCTTCCCGGGCAAGTAGGTCGTCCAGCTCGGTGCGCGGCGCTGCCAGAGCTTTGCCGGTCCAGTTCGAGACCTCACCAACACGCAGACGCTTGGCGTCGCCGTGTGGAAGGAAGAGTTTGATGGTGGCCGAGCTCATGGGCCGATGATTTTGCGCGAAGGTGTCGCCGTCGGTTCCGACATCAACGCCACCCCCTTGACCTGCGCAAAGAGCGCGTCGCCTGGCCGCAAGGCCAGCGCATCACAGCTGCGCCGCGTGATGCGGGCCAGCAGCGTGCTGGCACCCATCTGCAACTGCAGCAGCACGGTGGCGCCGTCGGCTTGCACCTGCGTCAGCACCGCCGGCAGCACGTTCAGGATGCTGGTTTCCGCGGGCCGCTGGCGGCTGACGCTGACGTCACGGGCCAGCACCCGGGCCCGCACGCGATGGCCGAGGGTGGCCTGGCTGGCGCCCACCCAGAGGCTGCCACCGTCGAAGCTGATGCGGGCCAGGCCGTAGCCGCTATCGATCTCGGCCACCTCGGCCGTGATCACGGCACCGGCGTCGTCGGCTTGTGGCAGCGGCAGATCGGTGCGAACCAGCAGCTCCGCCAGCGGCCCGGCCGCCAGCACGCGGCCGGCGTCCAGCAGCACCAGGTGGTCGGCGAGGCGCGTCACCTCGTCCATCGCGTGCGTGACGTAGACAACGGGCAATTGCAGCTCGCGCTGCAGGCGCTCCAGGTACGGCAGGATCTCGGCCTTGCGCGCGGCGTCCAGCGCGGCCAGCGGCTCGTCCATCAGCAGCAGGCGCGGGCCGGTGGCCAGCGCACGGGCGATGGCCACGCGCTGGCGTTCACCGCCGGACAAGGTGGTGGTGCGGCGCGCCATCAGCGGGCCGATGCCCAGCAGCTCGATCAGCGGCGCCAGCGCCATCGGCGTGCCGCTGCGGCGGGCGCCGTAGGCCAGGTTGGCCTGCACGTCCAGGTGCGGGAACAAGGCCGCCTCCTGGATCACGTAACCCAGCGGCCGCCGGTGCGGCGGCACAAAGTGCGCACCGTCCTGCCAGCACTCGCCCCCCACGACCACCCTGCCCTGTGCACGCTGCAGCCCGGCCAGCAGGCGCAGCAGCGTGGTCTTGCCGACGCCGTT